>DATJUC010000001.1:0-4669 GCA_035502675.1 Candidatus Acidiferrales bacterium
GCCTGCACTCGTTGCCGGCGGGACTGTTCGCCGATCCGGAACTGCGCCGGGATCCGGCCGGCATGGTCGCGCGCGCGCTCGCGTGGATGACGCAGCTGGGACTGCTCGCGCGCGACGGCGCCGGATACCGGTTGACGGCGAACCGGCGTCACGCGCAGTTTCCGTTCGTCGCCGATATCGTCGGCTACAACGCGCGTTTTCTCGAAGAGACGATCGCCAATGCCGCCTATCACTCCGAGGCGATCGTCGTCGAATAAGACATGTCGGCTTGAGCCGGCAGCGCGGGGCGCTGTTGTGAGTTCGCCGGCGGTCCGAGAGAGAAGTCGTCGTAGTCGAACGCCATCAAGTTGACGCTGAGCAGGTCGCCCTTGCAGAACGTCGGCGCGCCGCCTTGGCCGTAGTTGCCGAGATCGTCGGGAATGCGTTTGGTTCCGCTCGAATCGAAGACCAGCGACGCGAAGCCCAGTCCGGTCGCGCAGGGTTTTTGGCCGCTGGGCGGAGGGGCCGGCGGTACGTTGGCGTCGATCACGTCGACGATCATTTGCTTGACGCCGGGAACGAAGTGCACCGTGACGATCAATCCGCCATGGTGGTCGGACGCGACGGCGGGCTGGCCCAATAGGCTCGGCAGCAGCTTCGCGCTGTGCAGCGTTGCCCTGGCCGACGTCGTGGTCGCGGCGCCGTTTTGCAGATACGTAGCGGCGAGCGCGTACGTGCCGGTCGGCGGGCGGGCGAGGAGCGAGACCATGTAAAATCCCTGTGCCCATCCCGAAGGAATGCTGACGAGCTGTGAGAGCGCACTCGCGACCAGCGTCGTCGGCGGATAGTCGGGCGGTCCGCCGTAGTACGGCTCGGGACCGCCCTGAAACAGCGTTCCGCCCAACGTGACGTCGGCGAACTGCGGCTGCATCGGATAGAAGTTGATTCCTCCACAACTGCAGCTGGGCGGTCCGATGCCCCAACCGTCGGCGGCCGCGTCGGACGTGACCGGTGCCGAGATGCCGGTGCCGATGACGAACTGATCCGATGCACTGCCGAGCGGAATCGTTCCGGCGACGCCGCTTCCCGGGTCGGCCGAGCCTTTCGGACCCCGAAACCCGTGCGGTCCCGAGAGCTTCGCCGTCGAGATCGGAAACGCGGTATATCCGTTGGGTCCGCGGAACGTTTCGAGCACGTTGAGTCCGGTCGCAAAGCCCGCAAAGTTGATCGTGCCGACGCTGACCTGCAGCACGACGCTGCGCGGCTGCGTCGGCGCCGAGACCGGCGGCGTCGTGTTGGCTTGGCCGGTCGTACACGCGCTCAGCCCGATCAGCGCGAGAACGGCGGCGCTCGTGCGCACGATCATATGGCGATCCTCGAATAGAGCGTGATTTGGCGTCCCCACCCGCTCGGAATCGCAAAGAACGGTCCCGGCGGATAGGCGCGAATCGTTCCCGGCAATCCGAAGACCGGATTGTTGCCGGAGCCGGGGCCGAACGCCCCGTACCCGTTGTTGATGTAGCCCGGGTTGTAATATGGATAGTTGGCGTAGTTCGCCAGGACGTTTTGTACTTCGACGCCGAGCAGCACGCGCGACGTGAGCTGCCGCGACGCAGCGAAGTTGATGAAGAGCGCCGGATGCGTGTACGCACCGTTGAGATTGGGGCCGCAGCCGCCGCCGGTCGCGCCGATGATGTGCGGATGTGCCGCCGATCCGGGCGTCTGAGGATCGACGTAGTAGCAGTACTGCGTTCCGGAGCCTTGCGGATTCACGCCGCCGCCGTAGAGGTTGGTGTTCGGTACGAAGAGCGCCATGCCGTTGAGGAAGACCGGCTGCTCGGTCCAGATTCCGACCGGGTAGCCGTTCTCGAAGTGGAAGATCGGATCGATGCGCCAGCCGTGCCACTGATAGTCGAACGTCGCGGTCGCGGTCAAGGGCGCGAGATACGAGGGATGGAAGAGCGCACCGCTGGCGAGTAAGGCGGGCTGGACCGACGGACGAAATGCGTCCGAGGTCACGTAGTTCACGAACTGATTGATGTACGTAGCGTTGAGCTGCAGCGAAAGTCCGGGCATCAGCTGGCGCAGCAGCTGGAACTCGGCGCCGGTCGTATAGGCGAGACCTTGATTCGTGACGCTGGTGGTTCCCGGGATTACCGCGCCGTTGGGCTGGATCGTGACCGACTGACTGTTGACGATCATCCCGTAGTCGTGGCGCGTGAAGAACGTCAGCTTCACTCCCGTCGTGTTCGAGAACGCGTGCTCGATCGAAAGATCGAAGTTATCGGATTGCTGCGGCTTGGAGAAACTCACCGGGTTGACGCCGTAGCCGTTCCACCACGCATTGACGAGCTCGTCGTAGTAGTTGGCACAGGGGGCGTGAAAGCCGGCCGCCGTGCCGCCGCAGATCGCCAGGGTCGCCGGATAACGCGCGTACCACGAGGGCGGGTTGTAGTTGGCCACGAGCTGGAAGAGCGGCGCGAAGGTTGCCGCATGCCCGTACCCCGCGCGCAGCACCGTGTCGCGCCGGCGCCCGATCGTCCAGGTTCCGTACGCGCGCGGCTGGAGGGCATTGGCTTTGTAAGCGCCTTCGGCGGTGGGAACCTCCTGCTGGTCGTAGCGGGCGCCGATTTGGAAGAGCAGGCGATCGTCGACGCTCCAGTTGTCGGTTCCGTAGAACGACGTACGGTACATGTCGCTGTCGATGACTTCGTTGAACGCCGGATAGCGGTCGCCGGCGAAGACGCCCGGCTTCCCGGTATACGGATCTTGCGGTAAGAAATCCGCGATGGTCGGCCCGGCGAAGAAGAGCGTCGGCGAGATGACGTACCCTTGGAGATTGGCGCGCGAGAACCGGTAGTCGAAGCCGAAGTTCAGCAAGTGGTGTTGGCCGATCGCGTCCTGCAGATCGGTCGCGAAGCCGGTGTTTTGCGAAGCGCGCGTCACGTAGTTATCCGAAAACCCGACCGAAGGCAGACTGTAGCCGAACAGCGCGTTGTCCGGGTCGCTGAAGTCGTCGACCACCGAGTTTTGCGTGCGGTAAACGCGCGCGTTGACGTAGGCGTTGCTGCCGATCGCCCGCGAGTAGCCGATCTTTTCGAGATTGTATTGCGAGACCTCGTTCGGAACGGTGCCGATCGGTTGATCGACGGCGGTTTGGCCGGGAAAGAACGGCATCAAGGCTTGGGTCTGCTTGAGGGTAAGCGGCGCCGGGCTCGGCACGACGAAGGGAATCCCGAACTTCGACTGCTGGACTTGCAGCAACAGCGGTGCTTCTTGATAAACCTGCTGGTACGCCGGCAGCCCGGTGTAGTAAGTATAGGTCTGCGGATCGATGCCGTAGCCGCCCAGCTCGCGGTTGGCTCCCCATTCTCCCCACAGCTGAATCGTGTTGGCGTTATCCTTGCCGAAGTGGATCAAGCCGTTGGCGACGGTGTCGTTGGTGTATTCGAACTGCGTCTGCCCGATCGTGTCCGGGAAGGACTGGTTCGGTCCTCCGTAGGTGTTGCCGAACGGCGGCGCGACGCCGCCGCCGAAGTCGCGGCCGTAACGGCCGCTGACGAAGAGCGAGTAACGATCGTCGGGGGTTGCGGTCCCGTATTCGAGGTCCAAGTTGTGCTCGTACGCGGGGCCGCCGACCTCGACCTGAGCGAACCCGGTCGAGGGATACGTTCCGGCTTGCGTGACGATGTTGACGTAACCTTCACCCGAGCCGCCTTTGCTCGCATCGCCCGGACCGTCGGTGACGTTGAAGGAACGCGCGCCGTTGACGATCGAGTTGTTGATGAAGTAACCCGTCAGCGGATCGGTCGCGTCGATGCCGTCGATCTGATAGCCGACTTGATTGCCGAGGCCGCCGCGGATCGACGTGCCTTGCGGATTTCCCTGAAGCCCGCCGCCGGCCGAACCGGCGACCGGCGTGACGCCCGGAAGCGAGTTGAGCAGCCACGACTCGTTGTCGAAGCTGGGCAGCCCGCCTAACTGCGCTTGCTGGATCGGTCCGACCACGTAAACGTCGATCGGCTGATGCGGCTGAACCGGAAAGCTTCCGGAGCGCGTTGCGACGTGACCGATCTCTTGCAGCGGAGTGCTCGCGAGCGACGGACTGACCACGAGATTCGAATCTTGCGTGACGACGATGCCGGGTTCGACCGAGGCGCGGTAACCGCGCGCCGACGCCGTGATCGTATAGGTGTCGGGCATGACGCCCACGATCGCGTAGAACCCGTGCGCGTCGGTGGTGGCGGAGTATTTTCCGGACGGCGAGACCAGCTCGATACGGGCACCGGCGATCGGATGGCGGTTGGAAACGTCCGTGACGGTTCCGTGGATCGACCCGACCGTCGCGGCGATCGACAGGCCGGCACAGTAGCACGCCGTCGTGACGGCGATTGCTAAAGTAACCAGGGTCCTCATGGCTTGGCTGGTTTCCCCCACGCGGCGGCGAGGCCTCCCAGGAGTCCGAACGCGTCGCTACGCACATCCGCTGAGAACGGGAGGTATCGATGCGCGCTCGCACCGTCACGTGTTTGTCGTTGGCCGTTTCGCTGGCACTCGCTGCCTGCGCAGGCGCCGGCAAAAACGGAAGCGGCTTCGTTCCCGACGCTGCGAAATCGTCGCCGGCGGCGTCGCCGATCAAACACGTCATCCTGATGATTCAAGAGAATCGCTCGTTCGACAACCTGTTCGC
>DATJUC010000002.1:0-5782 GCA_035502675.1 Candidatus Acidiferrales bacterium
CGCGCCGAAGTCGATCGTCGCGCCCGAGAACGCGCACGGCGTGCACTGAACGACCGGCGTCGAACCGCCGGTCGACGGCTGCTGCGGATCGACGGTCACGGTGAGGCCGGCGGTATTGGAGACTTGAATGCTCTGATCGCCGATCCAGGTTTGGCCGGCCGGCGTACCGGTGCCGGCGGTTTCGAGGTAAGCCGGGAACTGATAGGTGTCGTTTTGCACGTTCGGGCTGGTCGCTTCGAACTGCACGGTCACGTTCTTTCCGGCCGCCAACCCGGAACCGCAGTCGATCTCGATCTGTCCGTTGGAGACGCCCGGATTCGGGTTGAACGTGTTGGTCGCACCGGTATTGACCGAGCAGCTGCTCGCGCCGGTTCCGCTCAGCGTGATCGTCGACGCGACCGGAGTAACCAGCTTCCACGGATTACCACTCGTATCGACGGCCGACAGACCGTTGATGTCGAACGCCGGCAGCGTGATGAAGAACTTGCCGATGGTCTGCGTCGCGCTCGTATTGGTCAGCAGGTAGCGGTAGCAGTTCGAGCTCGTGCCGATTTGCGGCTGCGCGTTGGTTGCGACCGACGTAAAGGTTCCGCAGCTTCCGGCCAGCGGAGCGATTGCCGAGAATCCGGAGTTGGCCGATTCGTTCGAGAAGGCCACGTTGAACGACTTCGGCTGCGACCAGCCCCCGCCGTTGGCACCGTGCGCGTACATGTACCACGTCTGCGTTCCGGCCGCGATCGGGCCGGCAATCTGCAGGTTGATGGTTGCGGTGTTGTTGGTGCCGTTGCCGAGCAACGCCTTCGCGCTGCCGGTCGCGCCGGTGCACTCTTGCATCGACGGATACTGCGCGGTCAGCGGAAAAGCCACGCCGGCCGATTGCGGCGGACCACCGGTGCCCGAAACGTTGGCCCAGTTCGTCAGACCCTTACACGACGAAGGCGCGAACCAGTAGTCGATCGTGTTGGCCACGGGGTGGCTGGACGTCACCGAGCCGAGGTACGTCCAGTTGCCTTGCGTCGTGGTGACCGTCGTACCGGCCGCAACCGCGCCGTAGGAGGCCGACGGAGCGCCGCCTTGTTCCTCGATCACGATCGCGTCGAGCGAGTCGGGATTCGGATCGCTGCTGGTCGACGCGTTCTGCACCACGATGTTGAGGTTCTCGTTGGTCGCAAGCGCCGGAACCGTCGGCGGGTTGAAGGCCGCCGACATCAGCGCGCCGTTGAGCGACCACGCCGCAATCTTCAAGCTATCGAACGTCTGTTGTCCGTCGACCGTATTCTCGTTCGAGTTGCCGGGCTGCGCGAAGCCCAAGCCCGACATCGCGGTTGCGTCGTTGGCGAGCGAAAAATACAGCTCGTCTTGGCTGAACGCTTGCGCGGTAATTTCCTGCGCCGTAAAGCTCGAGACGGGCAGCGGCAGGTCGAGGTAGATCACCGAGCTTCCCGCCGGCGAGCTGTCCGCGCCTTTGATCGACTTCGAATTCGTGCCCGTACCGTTGAAGCAGACGTATTGCGGCCCGAACGTCGACGGGCAGGTCGCCGTCGCCCACGAGTTCGCCCCGCTGGTGCTCTGCGAATCGAGCTGGATTTGGCTGGCGGTGAAATATGACGGGAACCCGATGGCGATTTCGGGATTGGCGGCCTCGCCCACGGAGCTGCCGGGCACGATCGCATCTTCGCCCGTGTTGCCGACCGAGAAGTTCGTGATTTCGAGGGCGACCACGTTTTGACGGTTGGGCGGCGCGAACGGCGTCGAGTTTTGATAGCCGGCTCGCGTGAAATACGACTGATAGTAGTGAGCGTCCGTCCACGGTATCTGCCCCTGCGTCGCGTTGAAGTTGCGGTTCGACCCGCCGGAGGTCTGCGAACCGGCGTAGTCGACCCGGGCGGTGCCCTGCACGGTGATGCCGGCGTTGAACCCGCCGAAAGCCACCGGGGTCCACGCCACCGGGCTATTGAGGTTGTTCGTGCGCGACCACGCCAGACCGTGCGTTGGAAGCACGCTGGTCGTCGCGTAACACGGCGTCGAGTAGCACGGCCACGCCGAGTTGCTGTTGACGCCGTACCACTGCAGGTCCGGAATCTCGATGTACGATCCGGTGGGCAAGATGGTACTCGCGCTGTTCGGCGTCAACGTGATGACGCACTGATCCCAAGCGCCGCCGTGATCGCCCGGATTGCTGGCCGGATCGACGCTGCAGTAGATGTTCGCGGTCCAGTTGTTGCCGTTGGAGTCGGTGACCGGGTTGATCGTGCACGGCGACGTTTCGCAGTGACCGGCGCTGCCGTTCGGATCGACCGTGACGCCGGCGAAGTTGCAGCCGTTACAGCCGACCGGCAGCGGCGGATACGCGTCGGAGAGCGAGTCCTGACGACCGGTCGTGAAGACGATGGCCGGATGCAGGCCCTGCCCGATCGTATCGGAGTCTTCGCCGTAAATGACGTTTCCGTCGTTGGTGAACCGCAACCCCGCGGTGACTTCTTCGATGGCCGGCGACGTGCTGAAGTTGATCACCTGCGAGAGCGTCCCGGCGTCGTTGACGTCGAACTGCGTCGTTACGTGATAGCCGTAGACCTGGAACGACTGCGAGCCTTTGACTTGCTTGGCGACCGGATCGAACAGCTGGACGACCCAGTTGCGGCTGGGGTACTGGCCCGGC
Organism: Candidatus Acidiferrales bacterium; assembly: GCA_035502675.1. Classification (GTDB taxonomy): domain Bacteria; phylum Vulcanimicrobiota; class Vulcanimicrobiia; order Vulcanimicrobiales; family Vulcanimicrobiaceae; genus DATJUC01. The sequence continues at coordinate 2,660 of DATJUC010000002.1, forward strand.
GGGCTCAACGTCGCGGGAAAGTTAAAACTCTGCGGGAGATGCGTGGGCGCCGGCGCGGTGACGGTCGCGCTGGAGACGACTTGCCCCTGCGGATCGGAAATCGTCCAGACGTACGTTCCCGCTGGGATCGCCTGCTGCGTTGCCGCGGTAATGCCGCCGGCGGATTGATCGTTCGAATTATCCCAGGCCATTACGGTCTGCGATGCAGGCCCGTTCGGGCCGGGCGAAGGATTCGTGGCGGCCGGCGGCAGCGTCGGCTCCGTCAGGATGGCCGCGCCGCCGTATACCGTGAGCGCGACCTGAACCGACCCGAGCGTTTGGCCCGCGCCTTGGTTCGCGCTCTTGTCGTAGACGACGATTTGATACGAACCGGCCTCGAGCGGGCTCTGCGGCAAGTTGTTGGGATTGAAGTTCCAGGTGACCGAAAGGTTGCCGCCCGGAGCCTGGACGCCGGATGAATTGTTCGGATTACAGACCAAGTTGCCGGGAGCGGCTCCGCCGGTTGGACGCGGACTGGGTGACGGCGGCGGCGGGGTTGCGCCCGGCGACATGTAGACGCAGTAGCCGTTCACACCGGTCGAATAGATGTAGGTGACGTAATAATCCGAGGGTGCCACGTTTTGCAGGTAGATGTACGCCGCCGGACTGGTCGTCGTGTCGAACTGATACGCCTGCGTCGTATGGAACGCGTCCTGGAAGACCTGGATCGTGAACACCTGGCCGGCGTTGACGAAGACGATCGCTCCGATCGTTTTGGTCGCCGTGTCGTAGGCGAAGAACGCGTACGTACCTTGCGCGCTCAGCAGCGTCGAAGTGCCCGTACACGACGGCGACTGAGCGGCCGTCCACGGATCGGTGATCGCGGGCGTACAGCCGGTCGCGCCGAATTCGGTGGCGGTCGTCGAGTTCGGCGGCACGACGTAATACTGATACGGGCCGGTGCCCCAGCTCGCCATGCTGGACGCGCCGATGGTCAGCTGGCAGCCGACGTTGAAGAGCTGGCCGACGGTGCCGCCCGTCGCACACGACGCGGCCGCGGTCACCGTCAACGATGCCCCGGTCGCGGCCATCGGATGGAATCGCCCGCCGTGCTTGTGCCTTCCGGGAACGATCGTATTGAAGGCCGTCTTCATCGGCAGATGCGGCAGGCGCGAAAGCGGAATTCGCTGACCCGGCCGCACCACGCCGACGTAGTTCTGTGCCAGCGACTTGATCGTCGGCAGCGCCATCGGCGACATGCTCGGCGCGACGATCGGGGAGGCGTGCATCGTCGGAACCACGATCGGCGCCATCGAAGGCTGCGGATGCGCGACGTTGGTATGGACTTGGCCGAGCGACGCCGTCGCGAGCGCCAAAAAGGCGATCGTGCCGGGGATCCATGCTCTCTGCAAACGTCGCAAGGTCGTCTTCATCATCAATAGTAGAGCGTGTACGTCGCGTTGGAGTAGTAACTCCCTTGCGCGACGCTCGCGGGAACGGTGATCTGCAAATCGACGCAGTACGTCTTGTCTTGGATGCCGGTTCCGACCGATGCCCAGACCCCGCCGTCGTCCGAAAAGACCACGAACGGCGTATAGTACGGAATCGGCGTGGCGGCGTGCGTGTTGTTATAGAGCAGCTTGCCGTCGAAGGCGACCGTGCCCGAGCCGTTCTCGAAATCGGTGAACAGCCCGTGGTCGAGCGTCCACGACGTCTCGGTCGTCGTGACCGCGATCTGGTAGGCACAGGTCACCGTGGTCGTCTGTCCGGCCGTCACCGGAATCGCGATGTGGTTGCACGGCCCGCTGGTGCCGTTGCAGTTGTTGCTGGTCAACAGCGTCGCATTCGGATTGGGCGAGACCTCGGCATCGACGCGCACCGATTTTTGCTGGGCGGCCGTTTGCGCGACGAGGTCGCCGGGGACGAACGAAAGACTTTCGGCGTGGAAGATGCCGGCCGGCCGGGCGAACGCGACCATACGCGAGCGCGCAACGATGCTTTCACCGCTGCCGCCCGGCGCCGCGCCGGTTCGCAGCGCCAGCGGTGCGGGCGTGACGTCGATCTCGATATTGACCTGGATCTGGCCGCGCTGCTGCTGAATGCCGGCGTAGCCTGCGATCGGGATCGCGGCCGCGAGCAGGAGCCAGAGGGACAGACGAACGCGTTTGCTCATTTGCCGATCGCCGTATACACGATCCACACGAAATAGTCGCCTTGGGCGGCCGTCGGTGGGACGTGCAGCTGGTAGTCGAAATAGAAGTTCGCGTTCCCGCCGGCCGTGCTTTGGATCGGCGACGGGTAGACCGTGTACGCAATCGTCGCCGGCACGCTGAACGATCCCCCGCTGACCATTCCGGCCGTTTTCTGGAATGGCACGGCGGCGGAGAAGCCGGTGTTGGTGTCGGCCGGCGTGCCGCTGGTCGACGTCAACCAGTAGACCGCCGAAGAGATTGGGATCGTCGTGCTGTTCGTCTGATTGAAGAAGTCGGCAGCGCCTTCGCCATAAAGGTTCACACCATTACTGTCGGTCGACGAGACGTTCAACTGGACGGCGTATTTGTAGAGATAGTTGGTGCCGGCGAGCACATCGCCGAAATCGACGCTTCCGCCGCCGGCAACCGCGTTCGGTCCGTGCGTCGGCGCGGGCTGCGTTCCGATTTTCGCCGGGACCTGCCCGAAGCCGGTGTAATAGTTGGGAGTGAGCGTCATAGTGACGATCGCTTCCGTATTCCACTTCACGTTGACGGTGCTATTCACGGCCGCGACCGACGGGTGCGGTTTGGCAATGGCGAAGGCCGCGGCGATCAACGCCGCAACCACGAACCAGACCCTCCCCGTACTCATGACGCGATCCTTCACACTCCTGCGGCTCGGTCGAGCCATCGCTCGAACCGGCCTCCTCCCTACTGCCTAACAACCTGACGCGCCGCCGACGATTAGTGGACCGGAAACGCGATCTCTCCACCGGTTTCGGTCTTGCCGCCGTAGTCGATCGTCGCGATGGCCTGATACGAGCCGGGATCCAAGCGTTTGCCGACGACCTGCAGAAGGCGTTCGCCTCCGCGTTCGACGAGGTCGCCCGTTGCCAGCGGCAACGTGTCGACCACTTCGGTTCCTTTCTGAACCGTCAGCTGGCCGCGAAGG
>DATJUC010000003.1:0-3340 GCA_035502675.1 Candidatus Acidiferrales bacterium
AACTTTCGGTGCTCGAGGACTGGGAGTTTGCGATCCGTCTGGGACGCGCCTTCGCGTTGACGCCGCTCGACGTTACCGCGTGCGTCGTCTGCATCGACCGGACGATGGCCGGCCACCAGCTGTTCGGACGGCGAACGTCGGCGGAGTGGAACGAATACGCGGCGCGTCTGCAAGACGTGCACGCGGCGTACCCGCCGCGCAACGAAGTGGAGCGCCAGGCGCGCGCGGCGTACCTGCAAAACCTGCAAGCCGTCGCGCAGCGCGGCGTCAACGCGCCGGGAGACCCCAAGGCGATTGCCGAGTTTGGCATCGCGTTGTCGGGAGTGCCTGCGCTGGGGGTCGCCGCCGGGTGAAGGTCGTGATCCTGGCCGGCGGACTGGGGACGCGCCTGATGGAGGAGACCGTGTCGCGCCCCAAGCCGATGGTCGAGATCGGCGGACGCCCGATTCTCTGGCACATCATGAAATACTACGGATCCTACGGCTTCACCGATTTCGTAGTCTGTCTCGGATATCGCGGTTACATGATCAAGGAGTACTTCGCCAACTATCTCGTCCACAACTCCGACGTCACGATCGACCTGCAGCGCAATGCCGTCGAAATTCACGAACGAACCACCGAGCCGTGGCGCGTTACGCTGGTCGACACCGGCGAAGCGACGATGACCGGCGGCCGCCTCAAGCGGATCGCGCCGCACGTCGAGGGCGAAGCCGCGTTCTTCTGCACGTACGGCGACGGTTTGAGCGACGTCGATCTGCACGCGCTGCGCGCTTTTCACGAAGCCAACGGAAAACTGGCGACGGTGACGGCGGTGCAGCCGCCGGGGCGATACGGTGCCCTGGATATCCGTGACTCCCTGGTCCGGCGGTTTCGCGAAAAGCCGGCCGGCGACGGCGGCTGGATCAACGGCGGATTCTTCGTGCTCAGTCCGGCGGCGTTGGCGACCATCGACGGCGACGCGACGCACTTCGAGCGCGAACCGCTGGAGCGTTTGGCGGCGCGGTCGCAGCTGTGCGCGTTCGAGCACGCCGGCTTCTGGCAAGCGATGGATACGCTGCGCGATCGCACGCAGCTCGAGGCGCTGTGGAGCGGCGGTCACGCACCGTGGGCGCGCTGGCTCGCCGGCGCATGAGCCGTCTCGAAGGCGTCCGCGTCTTCCTGACCGGGCACACCGGGTTCAAGGGCTCCTGGGCGGTTGCGCTGTTGCGCCGCTTGGGCGCGACGGTGACCGGCTACGCGCTCGCGCCGCCGACGCAGCCGAGCCTTTTCGAGGAGTCCTCGATCGTCGACTCGGTCGAGCATCGGCTCGGCGACGTGCGCGACGCGGAGCTGCTCGCGCGTACGATGCGCGACGCCTCGCCGGATTGCGTCCTGCACTTGGCCGCGCAGTCGCTGGTGCTGGAAGGCTTGCGGGCGCCGGTGGAAACGTATGCCGTCAACGTTCTCGGAACGGCGAACGTTCTCGAGGCGATGCGCCACCTGCCGGCGGTGCGTGCGGCGGTCATCGTAACGAGCGATAAGTGCTACGAGCCCGCACCGCGCGCGCTGCGCGAAAACGATCCGTTGGGCGGACACGATCCGTACAGCGCGAGCAAGGCTGCGGCCGAGATGGTGCTGCAAGGGTACCGGGCGGTGCTCGACCCCAAGTGCGTGGTCGCGTCGGCGCGGGCCGGAAACGTGATCGGAGGCGGCGACTGGGCGGATCGCCGGCTGTTCGCGGACTTGGCGCGCGCGGCGCTGCGCGACGGGAGACTGACGCTGCGTCACCCCGAGGCCGTGCGTCCTTGGCAGCACGTGCTCGACGCACTCGCGGGGTACGTCGCCATCCTGTCGCGCGCGTTGAGCGGGGACGCGTCGGTGGCGCGAGCCTGGAACTTCGGACCGTCGGCGCCGGATCACGTCACGGTGCGCGACGCCGTGGAACGCTTCTCTCGCGCCTACGGAAGCCCGGTTGCGATCGAGGTCGATGCGGCGGCGGCTCCAGAGAATCCGGTTTTGCGACTCGAATCCGGCGACGCTCGCGAGCGGCTGGGGTGGGTACCGGCGTTCGGCCTCACCGAGGCGATCGACGAGACCGCGCGCTTCTACCGCCGCCGCGCGGCCGGCGAACCGGTGCGCGCGCTGCTCGAGGAAAGCGTCGACCGGTACGCCGCCCAGGCCGACCCGGCGTGAAGCTCTCGATGCCGGCCGACCGGCTCGAGCGCTATCTCGAAAAACTCCTGACGGACGCGTTTCCGGACGAGGGTGAACTGCGGCTCGGCAAAACGCTTGCGCGCGCCCTGGAGCGCGTCGAGCATTGTTTTTCCCGGGTGGCGTTGCGCGGGTATCGCGACGGCGGCGGAGCGCTCTTCAACCATCTGCACGGCGATCAGTTCGCATCCTTTTTATACTTCGTCTCGAACCAGGCGTGGCGAGACGGAAACGAGCCGCTGGCGCACAAAGCGGGAATGCTGAACCGGGCTCGGAACGCGCTGCTGATCATGCCGGACACCGAGTTGCCCGACGTTTTCGTCATTCCGCACACCGTCGGAACCGTCATGGGAAAAGCAACCTACGCCGACTACCTGGTGGTGTGCCAAAACGTCACCGTCGCCAACGACCTGACGACGCGCCTTACCTTCGGCCCCGGCGTCGTGCTGTTTCCCGGGGCGTTCGTCGTCGGTACCGGCACGATCGGCGAGGCCAGTGTCGTCGCGGCCAACGCCACGTTGCAGTATCGCGACGTTCCCGCCAATACCGTCGTCAGCGGCCGCTCTCCGGATCTCGAGATGCATCCGCGGCGGCGCGATTTTTTGGCACGCTTTTTCGTGCCGCCCTATCCCGGATGGAAGGAGGAGAACCGCGCATGAAACGAGACCGCGACGTTCACGATCCGTACGACCCCGGCGCCGTGGCGAGCATGCTCGCCGACCCCCAGATGGCGGCCGCGGTGCGAACGTTCCTCGGAAAAACGTTCGAGTACGGCTACTATCGCAACTTCACGTGGCTCGGCCGGCCGATCATTCAATACCCGCAGGACGTCGTTGCGCTCCAGGAGCTGATTTGGGAATACCGCCCGACGCTGGTGGTCGAAACCGGCGTCGCGCACGGCGGCGCGCTGATTCTCTACGCGTCGATTTTGGAGCTGATCGGCGGGCGCGGCGAGGTGGTCGGCGTGGAGGTCGAGTACCGCGCGCACAATCGGGAAGCGGTCGAGAAGCATCCCCTCGGCAGGCGCATCCGCGTGATCGAGGGATCGTCGATCGTTCCCGCGGTCGTGGCCCAGGTCAAAGAAATTGCTGCAGCGCACGAGCGCGTGATGGTCGTACTGGACTCGCTGCACACGCACGAGCACGTGCTC
>DATJUC010000004.1:0-14185 GCA_035502675.1 Candidatus Acidiferrales bacterium
CACGGCGAAGAGCCGACCAAGAACAAGTTCCTGCGGTGGTTCAACGACCGGCTCCACGCGATGACCCTGGCCTACGAACGGTTCGTTCCGTACGTCGTCGGGCACGCGAGGGTCATGGTCGCGATCTTCTTAAGCGGCATCGTTCTGCTGGGCGTGCTGTTCGTCTACACGCCGCAGGGCTTCTTGCCGGCCGAAGATCAGAGTTTGCTCTACGTGTTGGTGACGCTGCCGGTGCAGTCGTCGCTCGATCAAACGACGGCGGCGGTCGACAAGCTGACGCAGATCATGCGCAGCTTCCCCGAGGTTCAGGCGGTGACGTCGGGCATCGGTTTCGGCTTCGCTAACAACAGCTCGAATCAAGCGACGCTGTTCGTTACGCTCAAGCCTCTTTCCGAGCGGCACGGACTGCAAGCCAGCGCGTTGAACATGCAATATCAATTCTATCAAGAGTTCCAGAAGCGCGTGCCCGGCGTCGTCGCCAACCCCGCCAATCCGCCGGCAATTCCCGGTCTCGGCTCGACCGGCGGGTTCGCGATCGAGATCGAAGACATCGACAACCTCGGTTTACCGACGCTCAACAAGGTCGGCAACGCGTCGCTCGCGCAGGCGAAAGCCGATACCAAACGGCTCGCGCAAGTCTACATTCCCACGCAGCTGACCGGACCTTATCTGGTCGCTGAGTTCAACCGGGCGAAGGCGCTGGCGTTCGGCGTTACGCCGACCGCGTTCTTCGACTCGCTCAACGCCTCGACCGGCGCGACCTTCGTCAACTACTTCGACTACGGCACGCGCTCGTATCAAGTCTACGTCCAGGCCGGAGCGAAATACCGCAAGTCGCCGCAGGACTTGTCGCACGTCTACGTCGCCAACGGCAACGGCAACATGATGCCCGTTTCGCAGTTCCTCGACTTTTCGTTGAAGACCTCAAACGTGGCGATCATGCGCTTCAACGAGTACAACGCGTACGAGATCGACGCGTCCCCCAGTTCCGGCGGAAGTCAGGGCGGCGCGATCGCGACCATGGCCGACATCGTCAAGTCGAACTTGCCCAAAGGCATGGGCTACGACTGGGCGGGCATCGCGCGGCAGCAGGTTTCGGCCGGCCCCCAGACGATTGCGGTCTTCGCGATGGGACTGCTGTTCGTGTTCCTCGTGCTGGTCGCCCAATACGAAAGCTTGACCACGCCGCTGGTGATCATGTTCGCCGTTCCGCTCGCGCTGCTCGGGGCGGTCGGAGGCATCCTGATCCGGCGCTACTCCGAGATGGCGACGATCTTCATTCAATCGAAGCTGGCCGGACATTTGGTGCTGGTGCCGCTGACCTCGAGCGACATCTACGCCCAGATCGGTTACGTGATGCTGATCGGCCTGGCCGCAAAAAACGCGATCTTGATCGTCGAGTTCGCCAACCAGCTGCGCGAAAAGGGCATGGACACGGTCGCGGCCGTGACGCACGCGTCCGCCACTCGCCTGCGTCCGATTCTGATGACGTCGGTGGCCTTCATCCTCGGCATCCTGCCGCTGGCGTTCGCGCACGGCGACGGCGCGCAGTCGCGCATCTCGCTGGGCACTGCTGTGCTCGGAGGCATGCTCGTCTCGACGGTGATGAACCTGGCAATCGTGCCGGTGCTCTACGTGATCGTCATCGATTGGTCGGAGCGCAAGAAGCGCAAGCCCGGCGCCCCGATTCGGCCGGAAGAGATGCCGCCGCCGCCGGGTCCGCCGCCGGCGCCGCTTCCCGGGCCGGCCCTCTCGGACTAGGGCGCGGCGAGGTACGCGTCGGCCTCGACCTCGACCAGATACTCGGGCCGAATCAACGCGGCCACCTCGAGCATCGAGCACGCCGGGCGCGCGTCGCGAAAGGCCTCGCTGTGAGCGCGTCCGGCGTCCTCCCACTGCGCTGCGATGTCGGTGACGTAGATGCGCGTGCGCACGACGTCGTCGAGCGAGGCGCCGGCTTCGTGCAGCGCTTGTTCGATCTTCGCGATCGCGCTCTTGGTTTGCTCGTATGCGTCGGCGCCGTCGCCGACCGTTCCCGAAACGAAGACGAACTCGCCGACGCGAACGGCGCGCGAGTAGCCGACGATCGGTTCGAACGCGCTCCCGCTCGAGATCAGCCGTCGCGCCTTCACGTTTGCGGGCGCTTCGCGCACACTTACAAAGCCTTGACCGCGGCCGTCAGCGAGTCGACCGAAGCCTTCGCGTCGCCGAAGAGCATCGAACAGTTCGGCATCTCGTAGAGCGGATTCTCGATGCCCGCGAAACCCGAGCGCATCGAGCGCTTGAGCACGACGACGTTGGCCGCCTTGTCGACGTCGAGGATCGGCATGCCGTAGATCGGCGAGCTTTGAACGCTGCGCGCCGCCGGGTTGGTGACGTCGTTGGCTCCGATCACCAGCGCCACGTCGGTCGTGGAAAACTCGGGATTGACGTCTTCCATGTCGAGCAGCTGATTGTACGGAACGTTGGCTTCCGCAAGCAAGACGTTCATGTGGCCGGGCATGCGTCCCGCAACCGGGTGGATCGCGTAGAGGACCGTGACGCCGCGCTTTTCGAGCTGATCCGCGAGCGCCTTGACGCTGTGCTGAGCTTGCGCGACCGCCATACCGTATCCCGGAACGAAGATCACCTTGGTCGCGTAGGCGAGCATGATGGCGACGTCGTCGGCGCTGGCGCTGCGGATCTGCTGGGGCCCGCCGCTGCCGGCGGCCGGTTCGGCGCCGCCGGCAGCTCCGAACGCGCCGAAGAGCACGTTGGTGAGCGGACGGTTCATCGCCTTGCTCATCGCAACGGTGAGGATCGTGCCGCTCGCGCCGACCAGCGCGCCGCAGATGATCAGCAGCACGTTGTCGAGCTCGAAGCCGGCGATCGCGACGGCGACGCCGGTGCACGAGTTCAACAGCGAGATGACGACCGGCATGTCGGCACCGCCGATCGGCAGCACGAAGAGCACGCCCAGCAGCAGCGCGGCGACGATCAGCGCCGGATAGCCCCAGGGCGGCAGCGCGCCGAGCGTTACGACGAACCAAATGCCCAGCCCGAGGATCGCCAGAAGAATGAGTGCGTTGACGAACTGCTGGCCGGGATACGTGATCGGCCTTCCCGTCATCACTTCTTGCAGCTTCAAGAAGGCGATGATCGAGCCGGCAAAACTCACCGCGCCGATGATGAGCGACAGCACCAGCGAGATCGCGACGACCAGGTCGATCGGCGTCGAGCCGCCCTGCGTCACGTAGAACTCGACGGTCGAGATCAGTGCCGCCGCGCCGCCGCCCGCACCGTTGTATAGCGCGACCATCTGCGGCATTGCCGTCATTTTGACCTTGACCGCCGCCACGATGCCGATGGCGCCGCCCAGCAGGACGCCGGCGACGACGGCCCACCAGCCGCCGCTGCCGTTGTTGAAGCTGACCAGGCAAATGGAAACCAGTGCGATCGCCATGCCGACCATCGCGAGCCGGTTGCCGCGCCGCGCCGTTGCCGGTGAGTTGAGCTCGTGCAGGCCGTAGATGAAGAGCGCGATCGCGACGAGATCGGCGAGCGAGGTTCCTGCCGCGAGACCCGTCACTTGCCGCGCTCCCTGCTCTTGAACATCTGGAGCATCCGCTCGGTGACCGCAAACCCGCCGAAAACGTTGATCGCCCCCAGCGTGACGGCGGCGATCGCCAGAACCGTGAGCCACGCGCCGTTCGCCGTGCCCGCGAAGAGCTGCGTGACGATCACGATAGCGCCGGCGAGGACGATGCCGTGAATGGCGTTGGTCGCCGACATCAACGGCGTGTGCAGCGTGGTCGGCACCTTCGAGATGACCTCGAAGCCGACGAAGACCGCGAGCAGCAGCACGGTCAGCAGCTCGATGAAATGCGCGACGTCGGTCACGGTTTGGCTCCTACCAGTGCGTCGCCGGCCGCAGCGACGACCGCACCCTTGGCGACGTCGTCGTCCATGTCGATCTTCAGCTCGGCGTCCTTGATCCACGGCGACAAGAGTGCGTAGAGATTGCGCGAGTAGAGTTGGCTGGCGTCCTTGGGCATCGTCGACGGCAGGTTGGTCGTGCCGATCACGGTGACGCCGTTGGCGGTGACCACCGTCTCGTCGGGAACCGTGGCCACGCAGTTGCCGCCCGCCTCCGCGGCGATGTCGACGATCACGCTGCCCGGCTTCATCGCGTCGACTGCGGCCTGCGAGATCAGCACCGGCGCTCTCCTTCCCGGAACCAGCGCGGTCGTGACGACCACGTCGTTCGCGCCGATCTGATCGACCATCCAGGCGCGCTGGCGCTCCTGCTGTTCGGGCGTCAGCTCTTTGGCGTACCCGCCTTGCCCTTCGGCGTCGGCGCCGAGATCGAACTCGAGGAAGTGCGCGCCCAGCGATTGGACCTGTTCCTTGACGACGGCCCGAACGTCGTATCCGCTGACGACGGCTCCGAGCCGGCGCGCCGTCGCGATCGCCTGCAAACCGGCGACGCCCGCGCCCAATACGAGCAGCTTTGCTGGGGCGATCGTTCCGGCCGCGGTCGTCAGCATCGGAAAGAACTTCGGGAGCGCGGCGGCGGCCAAGAGCACGGCCTTGTAACCCGAGATATTGCTCTGCGACGAGAGCGCGTCCATCGATTGTGCGCGCGTGATGCGCGGGATCATCTCGACCGCCAGCGCGGTCAAGCGCGCTTTGGCCAACCTCTCGACGAAGGCCGGATCGCCCAGCGGATTGAGGAAACCGACTACGACGGTGCCCGGCGGCAGAGCGTCGAGCAGGCCGTCGGCGGGACGCCCGACGGTCAGCACGGCCGTCGCGCCGGCGATCGCCGCGGGCGCGTCGGCCGCGATCGCAGCTCCGGCCGCGGCGTAGGCGTCGTCGGGGAAGGCCGCCGCCGCGCCGGCTCCGGCCTGGACGCGCACCTGCGCGCCGAGCTTCACGAACTTCGCAACGGTTTCGGGCACGAGCGCCACCCGGCGCTCCTTAGGAGCGGTCTCTTTCGGAACGGCGAGGATCATGTCCGGGAGGTACGCGAGCGCGCTGCGCCGAGCCTGTCGGCGCGCGTCATTTGCCGATCGCGAAGAGTGCCATTGCGATCGCGAGCGCAAACGCGACGATGCCGGCGGCGTGAATGCCGTGGGCGGCATGGAAGCGCTTTTCGCGGCCATGGTGATACGCGATCAAAAAGTCGGCGATCGAGACCACGATTCCGGCGCCGGCGATGACGACGAGCAGAGGCACGGCGCGGAAATACGCCGCGGCGCCGAGTGCGCTGCCGAGCGCGACGTCGCGGACGCCGGTGGCGCGAACGAATCCGGCGGCCGCTTCGTCGTTGATGTGGACGCCGTAGCGTCGCGCGAGCGGGTGGGGAGCTAAAAGCGCGTAGAGACCGACGGCGACGAGTGCCGCGGCGATGAGCCAAGCGACGGCGTACGCGGCGTTCACGCGATCCGTACCTCGTTGCGCAGTACGCCGATCGTTTCGATTTCGACCTCCATCACGTCGCCGTCGGCCAGAAACTCGGGGGGCGTTCGCGCGAATCCGACTCCTTCCGGCGTGCCCGTCGCGATCACGTCGCCCGGAAGCAGCGTCATGCCTTTGCTCAGCTCGGCGATCAGACGCGGGATGCGAAAGATCATTTGCGAGGTCCGGCTGCGCTGCTTTTCGACGCCGTTGCGGCGGAACGCAATGTCGAGCGCGTGCGGATCGGCGATCTCGTCGGCCGTAACGATCCAAGGGCCGATCGGGCAAGCGTCGTCCAGCGATTTGCCTTTGAACCATTGCAGGTGCGCGCGCTGCAGGTCCCGCGCGGTTACGTCGTTGAGCGCCGTATATCCGAAAACGACCCGCATCGCGTCCTCTTCCGCGACGTCTTTGCAGCGAACGCCGACGACGACGGCGAGCTCGGCCTCGTAGTCGTACTCGCTCGAAACGCGCGCTTCGAGGTGCAGGCTTTGACCCGGGCCGGCGATCGCCGTCGGCGCCTTGGTAAAAAAGGTCGGGACTTCGGGAAGCTTCAAATCGCGGCCGCTCGCCCGCGCGCCTTCTTTGGCGTGCTCCAAATAGTTGCGGCCGACGCAGAACACGTTGCGAGCCGGATGGATCGGCGCTTCCAAGCGTACCTCGCGCAGCGGCACCAGATCGTCGTGCGTGAGCCAGGCAGCGCGTTCGTGCGGCGCCAGCGCGACGAAGTCGCGCAAGGTCGGCGTCGCGATCGTCTTGATGCCGTCGCCTTCGAGAACGCCGGGCCGGACGGTTCCGTCCGGCATGCGATAGGTGACGTAACGCACGCGGTTTCGCTCTAGAGCGTGGGAACCGGGCTCGGCTTCGGCGTCGGGCTGCCGGTAATCGAGTTCAGCGGCGGCAGGGCCGCGCGTTCCTTGGCTTCTTCCTTTTGCTCGGCTTCCCAGCGCGCTTGCGCTTCCTTTTGCGCGGTCTCGATCATCGCGGTCGCCGCACCGGGTGAGTCCGCCCAATTGCCGCCAGCCTTGATCAGCGTCGGAATGCGCGTGATCTTGTGGGTCTTGGGATTGTAGTCGTAGGTGACTTTGAACAGGCCGACGATCGCGGTGCCGTCGGGCCGGCGAATCCACATCTGCAAGGCGTTGCCGAAGGTGAGCGTGTTGAACGTCGGATCCTTGGTGCCGACGCCGGAAACGATCTTGACGACCTGGCCTTTCTTGTTGACCTCGACGTTGTATTCGGCGTGCAGCGGATGAATCGGCAAGTGCGGCTGCGGGAGAGGAGCCGCGTGCGGCGAGCCGCTCGGCTTGGGCGTCGTCGTCGCGGTGGCGAGCGCCGGGACGGCAAGAGTCAACAGCGCCGCGACGGCGGCCAAACGAGCGTTCGTCATCATCGTTCCTTAGTTGCGAGCCAGGACGGCGAACGGATGCCCGCACGACGCGCACGCGACGACCACTTGTATGTGCGCTTTTTCGCGCACCGCTCGTGCGTCGCTTTCGCTCTCCTCGCTGCCGCAGAACCGGCAGCGCGTCGAGGTGGGATTCGCTCCCGCGCCTTCGTCCACGCGTCGGCTTTACGCACCCCCACCAGCGCGACCTGCCGCCATGGACTCGCGCCGCACCCGGCGAAGTCGGGGCCGCAGCATGGTCGCCTTCCGCGCCCTGATCGTCGCGCTTCTCATCGTTGCCCTCACGTTCGCCCCGGTTCGCGCCGAGCGTCCGATCGTCGACCTCCACCGGCTCGACGCCTACTTCGCGCTGTTTGCGGGCGACTCGAACGTCCCGTGGAAGGCCACGACGGTTCGGTTGGACACCTATTCGAGCGCACCGGTACAGTTTTCGGTCTATCGAGTCGATCCGGCCGACGTCTTGACCGCCGGTTCGAACGCGCGCCCCCGGGCGATCTCTACGCGCGGACGGCGTCCGGTCGTTTCGTTTTCGTTTACGCCGCCGGGCGGCTATCAATTCCAATCGAACGAGGTCGACGTGCAGCTCGGCTCGCGCGAAGGATTCTTCGTCGTCGAGGCGCGGCGCGGCGACGTCGGCGAGCAGGTTTGGGTCAACCGGACGCGCGTCGGACTAATTTCGAAAGAAACCGCCGGCGAGCTGCTCCTCTACGGCACGGATCTCGGAACCGGTCGCGCCCTCGCGCACATGCGCGTTCAGTTCGTCGCGAACGGCGCGTTTACGTCGATGCTGACCGACCCGCACGGCCTCGTGCGCTGGACGCGTTCGCCGCGCCCGGTCTTTGCGCTCGCGCAGTGGGGCAACAGCTATGCGTTCGTGAGCCTGTTGCCGCAAGCGCCGCTGCCGTCGGCAATCGTCGGCGTGCGTACGGATACGGCGGTGGTACACGCCGGCGACACGCTGCGCGTCGTCGGATTCGCGCGCACGCGGGACGGCGACCGGTTTCGGGCTGCGCGCGGTGAGGCGACCGTAACGCTGCGCTCCGGCGCCGCCGCCGTCGGCGAGCAGCGGGTCGCGCTCGATGCGGCCGGCGCGTTCGTCACCACGTTTCTCGTTCCGGTGACCGCGACCGCCGGCGACTATGCGGTGCTGGCGCAGGCCGGCGGCGGAATCGGCGGCGCAACCGTGCACGTCGACGCCGACGCCGGCGGTCTTTCGCTCGACGTCAGCGCGCAATGCGGCTCCTCCTGTAACCCGCAAGAGGACGTGCCGCTGTTGATTCGCTCGTCGCGCGGCGGTGCGGTCGTGCACGTCACCGTCGTGCGATCCCCGCACGTGTACGTCGGGTATTCGCCGGAAGCGACGCCGTGGGCGACCACGACCTGGCTGGATACGACGGTCCGTACCGGCGACAATGGGACCGCGGTGGTACCGATTCCGCATCCGAGCGACGAACTGGCGTCGACCTACGGCGTTCGCGTCGAATCCGAAGGCGCGACGGCCGACACGCGCGTGGTCGTTCCCACGGCGCGCGCGGCGGTTCGCGTGAGCCTCGACCGCGACGAACAGACGCTCGGAACGCCGGTCGATTTCGACGTCGACGCGTCCGACGTGCAAACCGGCAAACCGCTGGCGGGCGCGACCGCGACCGTGCAGCTGGTGCACGGCGCCAGCGTCGCGCAGCAACAAGTCACCCTTGACGCCGAGGGACACGCGCGCGGCACGTTCAACGCACCGCAGCTCGGAACGAACCTCGTCTTCGCGATCGTCGACGACGGCGGCCGCGCGATGGATGCCGCGCAGGTGCAGGTCGACGCGCAGGCCGCCGACGTGACGCTCGAGGGCGGCAGCGCCAACGTCCGCATCGCGCTCGACAAGCGAACCTATCGCGCCGGCGAAACGGTGATCGTGGACGCCGCCGCGGACGGCGGCTCGGGAGACGCGCTGCTCACGCTGGAGAGTCCGGCGCGCGTCGACGCCGACGTCGCCTCGACCAGCGGAGGCCGAGCGGTCGCGCGCCTGCGGGCGCTCGACGCGACCGGCGATCTTCGCGTCGGCGCCGCGTTCGTGCGCGACGGCGCCATCGAATGGAACGACGCACCGCTCGCGGTCGAGGCCCCGGGCAGGGCGTCGGTCGCCGCGCTCAAGCTGGGGCGCGACGACTTTGCCGCCGGGCAAGCCGCCCAAGTCGCGCTGTCGGGGACGGCGGCGGGCGGCGGCACGGTGATCGTGCGCATCAGCCGGGACACCCCTTCGGGAAGCGCGGTCTTCGAGTCGGCACCCGAGCTGATGTCGATCGGGGTCGCGACCACGCAAACCAGCGCTCCCGACGCGGTCACCTGGCATCCGTGGGTCGATTCGACCGGCGACCACGCCCAAGTGCTCGGGTTCGTCCGGCGCACCGCCCCACCGCGCGAGATCTCGCTCGCGCAGGCGGAGACGCAAGCCGTGGCCTGGAGCGTCGCGCGATCCGCCGGTGGAGCGGTCGCCGTGCAAATGCCGGCGCAAAGCGGGAGTTATGTGCTTTCGGTGTTGCAAATCTCCGACGACGGCAGCGTGAGCGCCGGATCCTCGAGCATCGTCGTACGATGAGCCTGATGCTGCTCGACACCTACGGCTTGGTCTACCGGGCTTTCTTTGCGCTGCCCGGACTGACGACCAGCAAAGGCGTGCCGATCAACGCAGCTTACGGCTTCACGATGATGCTCAACAAGCTGATTGCCGACGAGAAGCCGGCCCACGTGCTCGCCGCCTTCGACAAGGGGATGCCGGCCGAGCGCGTTGCGCTCTTCAAGGATTACAAGGCGCAGCGCAGCGCGATGCCCGACGAGCTGCGCAGCCAGTTCGCGCTGGTCCGGCGCATCTTGGCCGCCCATCGCATTCCGATCGTCGAGATGGAAGGGCAAGAGGCCGACGACGTGATCGCGACGCTGGCGCGTCAAGCCGAGGAACGCGGCGAGCAGACGGTCGTGGTCACCGGCGATCTCGACTTACTGCAAATCGTCGACGAACGCACGACGGTGCTGACGACGCGCCGCGGAATCACCGAGCTCGGACGCTACGATCCGGCGGCCGTGCGCGAGCGTTTCGGATTGGAGCCCGCGCAGCTTCCCGACTATCGCGGCCTCAAAGGCGATCCGTCCGACAACCTGCCGGGTATACCCGGCGTCGGCGAGAAAACGGCGACCAAGCTGTTGCAGGCGGCCGGAACGCTCGACGCGCTCGTGGCCGACCCGGCGCTGGCCGGCAATCCGAAGCTGCAAAAGCTGGTCGAGGAGTACGGACAGCAGGCGTGTCTCTGCCGCGCCGTTTCGATCGTGCGGCGCGATCTGCCGCTCGACGTCGACTGGGAGGCAAGCCGGTACCAAACGCCTCCCGACGCCGAACTCTATCCGCTTTATAGCGAGCTCGAGTTCAAGACGCTGCTCGCCAAGCTGCAAGCGCCGTCGACCGGATTGCCGCTGTTCGACGCCGATCGCAAGCTGGAAGGAACCTATCGCAGCTACGTCGCCTCGGTGGATCCCCCGGAGTTTGCGGCGCTCGCGCGCGAGCTGCGCGACCTCGCGAATGCGCCGCGCGTCGCAATAGCGGTTCTCGACGACGCAATCGGCGTCAGCGGCGCGCCGGAAAGCGGAGTTTCCTTCGCACGCCGGGCGCTGGCGCACGACGGCGTCGGCCCGGCGATGCGAGATCTGCTCGAGCGCAAGAATCTCATCGCCTACGATGCCAAGCGCGTCTATCGCGCGCTGTTCGACGGCGGGATCGATCGCGTCCGGTTCGCCGACGACGCCATGATCGCGGCGCATTTACTGGATCCCTCGCGAGGCTTCGCGGATCTGGAAGACGCCGCCGCCGCACACTTGCAGGCCGGAGTCGTCGCCGACGCGGCCGCGCACGCCGACGCGGCGTTGCGGATGCTCGAATCGCAGCGTACCGAGCTGCAAGCGCGCGATCAGTTGAAGCTGTACGAGGAGATCGAGGTGCCGCTCGCCCCGGTACTGGCTCGGATGGAAGCGGCGGGCATCGCCGTCGATCCCAGCGAGCTCGGGACGATTGCCGTCGAATTGGACGCTGCGGCCGCTCGTCTGCAGCGCCGGATCTTCGATTTCGCCGGCGAAGAGTTCAACGTCGGGTCGCCGCAACAGCTCGGAAAAATTCTGTTCGGCAAGCTGCAGATCCCGGGTGGAAAAAAGACCAAGACCGGCTGGGCGACCGGCGTCGAAGTGTTGCAAACGCTGGCCCGCGAGTATCCGATCTGCGCGCTGGTGCTGGAGTGGCGAGAAGTCACCAAGCTCAAGAACACGTACGTCGACGTGATTCCGCAGCTGGTCGACCCGCGCGACCGGCGGCTGCACACGATTTTCAACCAAACCGCGACCGCGACCGGGCGGCTTTCCTCGACCAATCCGAACCTTCAGAACATTCCCGTCCGGGGCGACGTCGGGCGGCGCATCCGCAAGGCGTTCGTGGCGCGCGACGGCGACCACGTGCTGCTCGCCGCCGACTACAGTCAAATCGAGCTCAGGCTCATGGCACATCTCTCCGGCGACGCCTCGATGCGGCGCGCGTTCGAAGAGGGCCGGGATATTCACGATTTCACCGCGCGTCAAATCTTCAACGTGGAGCCCGGCGCGAGCGTCGACGGCAATCAGCGCCGCATCGCCAAGAGCGTGAACTTCGGCTTGCTCTACGGCATGTCGGATTTCGGTCTGGCGCAGCGACTGGAGATCGGGCGCGCCGAGGCCAAGGAGATGACCGCCGCTTACTTCGCGCGCTTTCCGTCGGTACGCGCCTACATCGACTCGACGATCGAGCGGGGGCGCCGCGACGGATACGTGTCGACGATTCTCGGGCGCCGGCGATACATGCCGGGCTTGACGTCCGGGAACTACATGCTGCGCGCCGCGGCCGAACGCGAGGCGACCAACGCGCCGCTGCAAGGGAGCGCCGCCGATCTCATGAAGCTGGCCATGGTGCGGATCGACGCCGCGCTCGAGACGGCCGGCCTCGATGCGACGATGCTGCTGCAGATCCACGACGAACTGATCTTCGAGGTGCGCAAGCGCGATCTCAAGGCCGCTGCCGATTTGGTCCGCTCGCACATGGAAGGCGCGATCGCGCTCTCGGTACCGCTCGAGGTCACGCTGAAGGTCGGCAGCAACTGGTACGACGTCGAGACCGTCGACGAGGCCTTTTTCGTGGAGAACGCCGTTGTTTGAGAGGATCGCGCCGTGGGTGTTGATCGCGGCGTCGGCATTGCCGGCCGTGACGATCGCCGCGCCTAAGGCTCAGTTGCACCTCGAGGTCGCGCGGACGCTGGAGCAGCGCGAGTACGGGTTGATGAATCGCACGTCGGTGCCCGAGCACACCGGCATGATCTTCGTTTTTGCGGACGATGCCCCGATCTCGTTCTGGATGAAGGACACGCTGGTGCCGCTGGACATGGTTTTCGTGGGCGGCGACGGGGTCGTCCGGGCGGTCTTCCCCAACGTTGCGGTGCTGCCGCCATCCACGCCCGACTCGGCCATCCCGCTGGAAACGGCCAGGGCCAAGTACGTCATCGAGCTGGCGGCCGGGGAAGCAAGGAAGGACGGGCTTGCTCCCGGCGTGAAACTAGACCTCTCGGGGGTTCCAGAGCCCCTGTCATAGGCATGCCGATACTACGCGTCTTACGTTCGATGATCGCCGACCGGCGCGGCGCCTCCCTGGTGGAGTACGCGCTGGTGCTGGTCCTCATTGCGATCGTGGCCATCACGGCGCTCAACTATTTCAGCGCCGCGACGTCGAGCGTTCTCAACAGCGCCGCCACCAGCATCTAGCCCTTTTCCGCCGTGCCCGAGCTGCCCGAGGTCGAGACGATCGTTCGCGGTCTCTCCCGCGCCATCGTCGGCAAGCGAATTCGCCGCGCCGAGGTCCGGCTTCCCAAGATCGCCGTGGCTCCGCCCGGGGTCGACTTCGGGAAAGCGGTCCGGGGAGAGCGGATCGTGGGGGTGCGCCGGCGCGGCAAATACGCCGTCATCGAGCTGGCATCCGGGCGCGCCCTGGTCGTAAGCCTGCGGATGACCGGGCGGCTGACCGTCGCGGCCGGCCGCGGTTCCGAATCCGCCGGGACGCACGTGGTGTTATGGTTCGCGGACGGCACGCGACTGGACTTCGCCGACGTGCGGACGTTCGGCCGAATGCGCCTGGTCGAACCGGCCGAAGCGTGGGACCGGCAGCTCGGAGTCGAGCCGCTCTCTTCAGGCTTTACACAAGAAGCCTTTATGGGTATGCTGGCGGGGCGAACGACGCCGATAAAGGCATTGCTGCTCGATCAGCGGCGCATCGCAGGCATAGGCAACATTTATGCGTGCGAAGCCTTGTGGGAAGCCCGGATCAAACCGGGGCGGCCTGCGAAGGCGCTGACGAAACCAGCGATTCGCCGGCTCTATCGGGCCGTCGTCGACGTGTTGGAGCGCGCGGTCGAAATGCGCGGCAGCAGCGTCGACGACTACGTCGACGCCGAAGGCTCGCGAGGCGGATTTCAAAACGTCCTGGCGGTCTACGGCCGGCTCGGCGAACCCTGCTCGCGGTGCGGGGCTCCGATCGTCCGGACGGTGCTGGCGCAGCGCGGAACCTGGTGGTGCCGCACGTGCCAGCGGTGACGTTCGTAAAAATCAATAAAGAAGTAAGGTAGGAAACACAACATCTCTACGACACAACTCGCTCCCGATCACGTCGAGGAAGATCAACTGGCGCTCGAGCAGCGCCTCTACGAAGAATCGCTCAAAGTCCTCGACGAAGGGCAAGTGCTGACCGGAACGGTCGTCCAAAAAGACAAGGACGAGCTTCTGGTCGACGTCGGCGGTAAGTCCGAAGGCGTGCTCCCTTTCCGCGAGCTTTCGCTCGCCATCGAACCCAAGCTCATCAAAGTCGGCGACAAGCTCGAGGTGATGATCCATCGCATCGACGAGATGGACGGCACGCTCTTTCTCTCCGAACGCCGCGCCCGCGCGCTCAAGACCTGGGAGAAAGTCATCGAAGCGCACGATCGCGACGAAGTGATCGAAGCCACCGTCACGCAAGTCGTCAAGGGCGGCGTCTTGGTGGATCTCGGCATGCGCGGCTTCGTGCCGGCGTCGCAGATCCGGCGCCAGCCGGTCGGCAATCTCGACGAGCTAGTCGGCGCGCGGCTGCGGCTCAAGGTCATCGATCTCGATCACAAGCGCCATCGCGTCGTGCTCTCGCAGCGTCTCGTTCTCGAGGAGGAGCTGCAGGCGAAGAAGCAAGAGCTGCTCGACACGCTCGAAGTGGGGCAGATCCGCGAAGGCGTCGTCGTGCGCCTCGCCGATTTCGGCGCC
>DATJUC010000005.1:0-12192 GCA_035502675.1 Candidatus Acidiferrales bacterium
ATCGGAAGAGACGGCGACGCTCGAACGGATCGCGGCGACGTGCATCGGCGGAGCGCTGGGTGCGATCGTCTACTACGCGTGGCCGACGTGGGAGTCGCCGCTGACGCGCGCCCAGATCGCGCAACTGCTCGATCTCGACCGCCGCTTCGCGCGTACGATGCTCGACGTCTACGCGGGTGCCGCGCGGCGGGACCCGCAGGCCGAAAACGAATTGCGGCTGGCGATTTGGAGCGCGCGCTCGAAAGCCGCGGCCTCGGTCGAGCGGATGCTCGGCGAGCCGGCGCGCACCTTCGAAATCGATCCGCAGCGCGCGCTGGCCGTTCTTTCTGCGGAGCAGCGGTTCGCGCTCGCCAACGTCGCATTGAAGGAGCGGCTGGATGTGTCGCCGGCGCCGCAACCTCTTCCCGAGCTGGCCGGGTTTGCGGACGTGCTCGACGAAGTCGCACGCTCGGTCGTCGCGGCTCTGCAGAACGGAAGTTCGCCGCAGGCGCTGCGGTCGATTCGCGAAGCGCACGTGCGACTTTCGGCCGCAGCCGCCGGCTCTTCCAACCCCGACGCGGCCTACGTAGCGGCGCAGTGCGATCGCTACGCCGACGCGATCAACTCGATCGCGGAAGCGCTGTAGCACTCCCGTCGTCGTGGCCGACGATGATTTCGCCGGCCATCGCGACGAAGATTCCGGTCGAAACGACGCCGTGAATGGCGCGCAACGCGGTATCGATCGCTGTTGGGTCGTCGATGCGTCCGAAACGGCAGTCGAGAATCCAATTGCCGTTGTCGGTGACGTACGGCGCTTCGCCGCCGCGCCGGTCGACGTTCAAGCCGTTCCAGCGCGCGCCGATCTCACGAAGGACGTAGGGCGCTGCATACGGGACGATTTCGACCGGCGTGGGAAACGCGCCGAGTTTTTCGACGATCTTGTTGGGCGTCACGATCACGACGAACCGGTCTGCCGACAGCGCCACCGCTTTCTCGCGAAAGAGCGCGCCGCCGCCGCCTTTGGTCAGCGACCAGTCGGCCGCGACTTCGTCGGCACCGTCGATGGCTACGTCGATCGGCCGTTCGAGTAATCCGAGCACCGGCACGTTCCACCGCGCGCACAATCGCTGGGTTTCGAGCGACGTCGGTACGGCCGCGATGCGCTCGCCGCGCGCGACCCGCTGCCCGACGCGTTCGATCGCGAAATAGGCCGTCGTTCCGGTTCCGAGGCCGATGCACGTGCCGTTCCGCACGAAGCGATCGACCGCCGCGTAACCGGCGGCGCGCTTGCCGGGATCGATATTTTCGGGCACCGGCGGCAGCTTCGCCGAGCGCCGCGGCGAAGCCCGGTCGGCATGAAGGCGGTACAGATCGAGAAGACCGGTTCGCTCGACGACGTCGTCGTGCGGGACGTCCCGGAGGCGCCGCTGGGCAACGGCGAGGTGCGCGTCGCCGTGCACGCTGCGGGAGTCAATCCGAGCGACGTCGCCATCGTCATGGGAAAATTTCCGCAACTGCGTCTCCCGCGCGTGCTGGGACGCGACTTTGCCGGACGCGTCGTCGAGGGGCCGCCGGAGTGGAAAGGCGCGGACGTCTGGGGATCGGGCGGCAGCGAGCTGGGGCTGCTGCGCGACGGCGCGCACGCCGAATCGGTGACCGTACCGCTTTCGGCTCTCGCACGGCGTCCCGCGCAGCTCTCCGCGGAAAGCGCCGCGGCCGCCGGCGTTCCGTTCGTGACGGCGTGGAGCGCGCTGGTCGACCTAGCCGGAATCCGCGACGGCGAGTGGGTCGTCGTTTCGGGCGCGGCCGGCGCGGTCGGATCGGCGGCCGTGCAGATCGCGAGCGCGCTGGGAGCGAGCGTCGTCGCGCTCGTTCGGGAGAGCGACGACGTCTCCGAGCTCGAAGGTCTGGGCGTGGCAGCGATCGCGCGATCGGAACGCAACGAGCTTGCAGAGACGGTTTCGAGGCTGACGAACGGCAAGGGCGCCGACGTCGCGCTCAACGGCGTCGGCGCGCCGGTATTCATGCAGCTCTTCGAGGCGCTCGGAAAAGACGGCCGCATGACCGTCTACTCGGCGGCCGCGGGGCGCGACGCGCAACTCGATTTATTCGCGTTGTACCGCAAGCGGCTGACGCTGCACGGATTGGACACGGCGGCGATCGGCCTCGCCGCGATCGGCGCGATCTTGTCGAAAGTCTCGGCCTACTTCGAATCCGGACGCCTGCGCGCTCCGCGCGTGGACTCAACCTATCCGCTCGAACGCGCGCAGGAAGCGTACCGCCGCGTAAGCGACGGCCGGCCGGGCAAGGCGGTTCTGGTCAACGAGCGGAGGTAGCGGCCGGTGGCCGTCCCGGCTTGCGCGCCCGGACGATGCGAAACGGCAGCTCGAACGCAACGCGGTCGCTTCCGTTTTCGGCCGCTATCGACCGCGACAGCGATTCGGCGGCGGCAAGAACTTCGTCGACGTACGGCGTCGACGCGACGATGTAAAAGCGGGCCACGACCGCTGCGGCTTCCTGCGGGGTGAGTGCGGCGCCGAACGAGTACTTCTCGATCGTTACCGTCTCCGGGTCGAAACCGGCGTCGCGCAGCAACTCTAGGATCCCGGCGTCCTGATAGATCCGCTCGTCGTAGGTCTTGGCCGGACGGTAGTCCGGGAAATGCCCGACGACGACGTCGGCGGCCGCGCGAAACAAGCGCTGTGCGACGATGTCGGGGAAGTATTTCGTGGCCTGGTTGGCCGCAAAGATCAGCGTTCCGCCGGGCCGCAAGACGCGATGGGCTTCCGCCAGCGCGGGGTACGGATCGGGCAAAAAGTTAAAGAACTGATGTGCGGCGACGGCATCGTAACTCGCGTCCGGCGATGCCAGGGCTTCGGCGCGCCCCCGTTGGAAACGAACGCGCGGCTCGGCCGGGAACGCCGCGCGGGCGACCTCGATCTCGGCTTCGCACATGTCGACGCCGTCGAAGGTCGCGGTCGGCGAACACGCGGCGAGCAAATCGTGCATGAGGTAGCCCCCGCCGCAACCGAGATCCAGCACGCGCCGCGCCTTCGTCGCTGCGACCGCGCGCGCCACCGTCGCGTACGTCGACCGTCCGCCGACCGCGTTCAGCAAGCCGAATAGGGTCTCGTTTGCATTTGGAACCGCCGTGTGAAACCGGTCGAGATATTCGAACCACTCTTCGGGCGTATGCGCGCGACCGTGCAAGACGTTCTGCACCAACGCCGTTTCGAACGTCCCGGGTACCTGCAGGCGCGGCCACATTTACGACCGGGCTTGCGCGTCGATTGCCTCGAAATCCTCGTCGGAAAGCCGTACGCCGGCCGCCGCGACGTTTTCGCGAAGGTGGTCGGCTCGAGACGTTCCGGGAATCGGCAGCATGACGGGCGATCGCCGGAGAATCCACGCGAGC
Source organism: Candidatus Acidiferrales bacterium (assembly GCA_035502675.1). Taxonomy (GTDB): domain Bacteria; phylum Vulcanimicrobiota; class Vulcanimicrobiia; order Vulcanimicrobiales; family Vulcanimicrobiaceae; genus DATJUC01. The sequence goes on from DATJUC010000005.1 coordinate 3,395, forward strand.
GCGAGTTGCGAAGGCGTGAGTTCCAGTCGCTTCGCGACGTCGCTGAAGGGAGAGCCGTCCTCGGCGAGGTCGCCTGCCGCCAAGGGAAACCACGGAATGAATCCGATGCCCTGCGCTTGGCAGTACTCGAGCACGTCTTCGCTCTTGCGGTCGACCAGATTGTATTCGTTCTGGACCGTTGCAACCGGAAAATACTTCCGCGCGGATTCGATCTCGGCGATGCCGACCTCGCTGAGTCCGGCGTGACGAATCAAACCTTCGCGCTGCATGGCGGCGATCGCGCCGAACTGTTCTTCGGCCGGCACCAGCGGATCGATCCGATGCAGCTGCCAGAGGTCGATGCGTTCGAGGCCGAGGCGCCGCAAGCTCATCAATACGCACTGCCGCAGGTATTCCGGGCGGCCGACGGCGTCCCACTCGCCGGGTCCCCCGCGAACCAAGCCGCCTTTGGTTGCGACGACGACGCTGCCGTAGGGCCAGAGTACTTCGCGTATCAGCGTTTCGCTGACGAACGGCCCGTAGCTATCGGCGGTGTCGACGAAGTCGATGCCGAGTTCGCGAACGCAGCGCAGCGTCTCGCGCGCGGCCTGCGGGTCGGCGGGTTCCCCCCAGATGCCGTCGCCGGTAACGCGCATCGCGCCGAACCCGAGACGATTGACTTCGAGATCGCCGCCGATCCGGAACTGACCCGCTGCGGCGGCGCTGGACGTTTGCATCATACCGGCTCCAACCGGACCCTGCGCGCGCCGGTTTCGGCCGCCGAGCGCGCGGTTGGAGGGTCGTCGGGAGGCAGCGCCATGAACTCGCGCTCGCAGCGTCCAATCACGCTTGGTGCGGCCAACGACCGGTACGTGGGTCCTCGTCGCGGCGATCCTCGCGTCGAGCATGGGATTCATCGACGGGACTGCGGTCAACGTGGCGCTGCCGCTGGTCCAGCGCAATCTGCACGCCGGGGCCGACGATCTGCAGTGGATCGTCGAGGGCTACGGGCTCTTTTTGTCGGCGCTGATTCTGGTTGGCGGCGCGTTGGGCGACCGTTTCGGGCGCCGCGCGGTGTTCGCGGCCGGTACGAGCTTGTTCGTGCTGGCGTCGGTGGCCTGCGCGCTCTCGCCCAGCGTCGGCGTGTTGATCGCGGCGCGGTGCGTGCAGGGCATCGGCGCAGCGCTGGAGATCCCCGGCAGCCTGGCACTGATTACGGCGACCTTCTCCGGCGCGCAGCGCGGCAAAGCGATCGGGACGTGGTCGGGATTCTCGGCGGTGACGACGGCGCTCGGGCCGGTACTGGGAGGATGGCTGGCGCAAACCTGGTCGTGGCGCGCCGTCTTTCTCGTCAACGTGCCGCTCGGTATCGCGGTCGTGGCGATTGCGCTCGCGCGCGTTCCCGAAAGTCGCGACGATGACGCGCCGCGCTCGATCGACGTCGCCGGAGCCGCGCTGGCCACCCTGGGATTAGGGGCGCTGGTGTTCGGACTGATCGGATTGCAAGTCGTTCGCGTCGGTGCGCCCTACGTGGCAGCCGCCGTAGCGGGCGGCGCAGCACTGGTCTTCTTCGGAGTTTACGAGCGGCGCATCGCCCGAGTTCCGATGCTCGCGGCCGAGCTCTTCGAGTCCAAGCCTTTCGTCGGTGCGAACGTCTACACGTTGCTGCTCTATGCGGCGCTCGGCGGCAGCCTCTATTTCGTCCCGTTCGACTTGATCAACGTGCAAGGCTATTCGCCGCTGGCGGCGGGCGCGTCGCTGCTGCCGTTCATCGTCATCATGTTCGTCGCGTCGCGTTGGTCGGGCGGTCTGGTGAGCGCGATCGGCGCGCGGCTGCCGTTGACCGCCGGGGCAGCCCTCGCCGCGGCGGGGTTCGCCGCTTTTGCGCGGACCGGCATCGGCGGCTCCTACTGGACCACGTTTTTTCCGGCGACGACGCTGCTCGGCTTGGGCGGAGCGTTGTTCGTCGCACCGTTGACGACCACGGTAATGGATTCGGTGAGCGTCACCGAAGCCGGAGTCGCATCCGGCGTCAACAATGCGGCTTCGCGCGTCGCGGGTTTACTCGCCATCGCCGTTATGGGGCTAGTGCTGGCCGCAGCCTTCGATGCCGGTCTGGCTCGCGCGACGACGGGCGTTTCGCCCGCGGGCGTCGCGGCGCTGGCCGCTCAACGCTCGGCCATCCTCTCGGGGCACGTCAACGCCGCGGCGATTCCGCCGGCCGATCGCGCGCGCGTCGGTGCGGCGATAGCGCAGTCCTACGTCGCAGGGTTTCGCGCTGCGATGGAACTTGCCGCCGCGCTCGCGCTTGCAGCGGCGCTGCTGGCAGCGTTGTGGGATTGGAACCGCCCGTCGAGAGCGCCCGGGAATCCATATCGCGCGCGCGGCGTTACTTGACGGTGTAGCCCTTGGCTTCGAGGCAAGCCGCGAAGGCGCGCCGGAAGTCGTTCATGCTTTGCGAGCGCTGTGCTTGCGCGTTTGCTTGCGCGTACTGCTTCTCGGCGTTGTTGACGGCATTCTGGCGGCCTCTTCCCACCAGCGCGCCGGTGACCGCGCCGATTGCGGCGCCCTGTCCGGCGTTGCCCGCGATTGCCCCGATCGCCGCACCGCCGGCGGCACCCCCGGCCGCTCCCCGGAGCGCGCCGCCTTGATGCGCGGTGACCGGCGCCGGCGTGGCGGGCGGCAAGTTCGCCGGATCGACCCCCGTCTTGCTCTTGGCCGACTTGTAGCAAACGGATTCGTCGTCGGCCTGCTGCGTTGCACTTTGCCCCTTCGCAGGATAGACGTAGACCCCGAACATCGAGCTCAGCTCGCCCGCACCGAGCAACGCGAGGAACGCGACGAGAAGGAGGTAACGTTGCATACGTCCGTTTTCGGCGATTCCGGGCAAAACCCGGGCGCCGAGCGCCGCCGAGGAGGCCGGGAATGATCGTTCGCACCGCAATGCTCGCGGTTGTGCTGGCTACGACGAGCGGCACGCCGCAAACCGCGTCGGGAATTCCCCTGGACGCCCCGTGGCAGGTCACGATCTACGACATGGCCCGCTCGACGTTTCGGCATCCGGCGTGGGGCTGGCAACACAGCGAGCGCAACTACCGGCTGGCGCTGATCCTGGCGCAGGGCGACGGATTACACGTGGATCCCGACGTCTTGTTCGCCGCGGCATTTCTGCACGACATGGCGGCCTTCAGGCCGTGCCCGCAGGCGCACGTCGAGCACGGCGAGTGCGCCGCCGAGCAGAGCGGAGCGATCTTGAGCGCAGCGGGATTTCCCATGCAGAAGCTGGCCGCCGTCCAAGCCGCTGAACGCGGCCACATGTATTACAGCGACCCGGGCACGGACCCGAATGCCGTCGTGTTGCACGACGCCGACTCGCTGGATTTTCTGGGCGCGATCGGGGCTGCTCGCATCGTCGCCTTGACCGGGGAAAAAGCGGACAGCTTCGAGCCCGCGCTCGAGCAACTCCGCTCGTTCGTTACCGACATTCCGCCTCGTTTGATCACGAAAACGGCGAAGCGCATGGGCGCGCAGCGGGCCGCGGAGCTCCGGCAGTTTCTCGACGAAGTTCAGGCCGAGAGTCTGGGGGTGCACTGATGAATTCTTCGGCGACGGTCGAACGCTGGCCCGAGCTTCGGCACGAGTCCTGGAGTGCGACGCAGCAGACGCTGCAGCTGTGGACGCAAATCGTCGGAAAGATTCGGCTACGCCAAGAGCCCCTGGTCAATCACTGGTGGAACGTCGCTCTGTACGTCACGCCGCGCGGCCTGACCACCTCGGCAATGCCGTACGAGGACGGCCGCTCGTTCCGAATCGACTTCGACTTTATCGAACACGTGCTGTTAATCGACGATTGCGACGGCGGTACGACACGGTTCGCGTTGGCACCGATGAGCGTCGCCGAATTCTATCGTAAGCTGTTCGACGCGCTGGCGGCCGCGAACGTCCACGTCAGCATCGATCGCCGGCCCAACGAAGTCGCCGAAGCGATCCCGTTCGACGAGGACTCGACCCACGCGTCGTACGACGCGGCGGCGGCAAACCGTTTCTTTCGCGTCCTGACGCAGGCCGATCGCCTCTGCAAAATCTTTCGCGCGCGATTCGTCGGCAAGGCGAGCCCGGTGCATTTTTTCTGGGGCAGTTTCGATCTCGCGACGACGCGCTTCTCCGGACGCGTAGCGCCGCCGCATCCGGGGGGCTTTCCAAACCTTCCCGACTGGGTGACGCGCGAAGCCTACTCCCGCGAAGAACACAGCGTCGGCTTTTGGCCCGGCGGTTCGGGCACGGATGCCGCCTTCTACGCCTACGCCTATCCCGAACCGAAGGGGTTTGCGGAAGCCGCCGTGTCGCCGGCTTCGGCGCTCTGGCTCGTGCAGATGCGCGAGTTTCTGTTGCCTTACGAGAGCGTGCGTACGGCCGAAGATCCCGACGCCGCCGTTCTCGCGTTCTTCCAGTCGACCTACGAAGCGGCCGCGGACCTCGGGCACTGGGACCGCGCCACGCTCGAGCGCTAGGCCGGCGTCAGCTGCCGGGAATCCAGAGCGCGCGGCCCGGAATGTCGAGCGTGAATCCGCGCGCCTTCCAGAAAGCGTTGCCGACGTAGCAGTCGTGAATGAGATCGGCGAAGACCACTTGCGGCCGCTGCATCGCGGTTTGCGACGCCCCGACCAGCGCCAGCGACGGGATCGTGGCGACGACGCCGTCGCCCCACGGCGAATGCGCGCGTTGCGACGAGGCGTTCGATAGATCGACGCCGAGTTCGCGTGCGAGCGCCGTATCGAACGTGATGCCGTCCGAGCCGGTGACGATCTGGCAGAGCGCGGTCTTACCGCCGCCGAGGTCGAAATGCGCGAACAGGTCGAGCGCGATGCCCAGATCGTCGCGCACCACGATCGGAACGCGCGAAGCGGTGCGCTTCCGATCCGGAAACGTGGTCGCGTCTTCTACGACGAGTTGATGACCGCGATAGTCGAAGGTCGTGGCGATGCCGGCGAACGCGCTGGCCGCGATCAGACCGTCGACGCTGCCGCCGTCGAGTCCGTTCCAGATACCGACCAGCGGCGCGTTGAGCCGCACGCCGTTGGTCGTCAGCGAAAGCACGCTGCCGAACGGAATGTCGGCTCGCTGGCCGGTAAGGCGCAGGGTGGCGTACTTGCCGTTGACGGCAACGTACTGCGCGCCCGCGCGCGACGAGAGCAGGTCCAGACCCGCTCCCAGATCGACGGCCATCGGAATGGCGGCGCGGCCGTCGATCGACGCCTGCACGACGATGGCGCCTCCCTGGCCGTCGGTGAAAGGAATCGTTTCGACGGCGCGGGCGCTCGCCGGAACGAGTGCCGCGGCGAGCAGTGCGGCAACGCCGCGAAGGAACGCCTTCATGCCCGCGAGGTTCGCAGCCGGCAGCCGGGAAGCCTAGCCGCCCACCGGCGTCTACGCCGAGGGCTTAGCGCGCGCGCACGTCAGCGTGTCGCCGACGGCGTAGGCGGTGCCGTCGCGCGAGACGCGCCAATCTAGTTTGAAGCGATCGTCCGAGATCTTCGTGTACGCAAACTCCTGGTCGGGCTTGACCCCGGCAGCGCTCGACCAAACCAATACGTCGCCGTTCCATCCGCGCGAGTCGAACTCGCGAACGCCGCCGAAGTTGTCGGCGATCGCCGCGGCGTATTGACGGTTCGCCGGATTGTAGACCCACGTCTCGACGGCGCGGTACGGTCCCGGAGCGACGTCGTCGTGATGCTTGACGATGGCCGCACCGTCGAGGTCGGACGCGAACGAAATCGTCGAGGCGATAGTGCGTCCGCTTGCCGGAAAGACCCCGGAACACGACCACGTTCCGATCAGAAACGTCATCGGTGCGAAGGCGCCGGCCGAACCGGCCGGCGGCGGCGATGCCGCAGCGATGTCCGCGAGAAGAAGGCCGAGAACAACGCCGTAGGAACTCATGCGCCGGAATTCTAACACGTTGCGCCGCGACGCTCAACGTGACTTTGCCCGGAGAGCGTGCCGCGGCCGCAGACCACGATCCGTCACGTTCACGCAAGGAGCTCGTATGCAAGAAGGATCGGTCGGAGTCGTCGGCCTGTTCGGCGCAGGCGGTGCGATCGGACATTCGCTCGCCCCCGTACTGGAAGGCCGCGGCATCGCTTACCGCGTCGTCGGGCGCGACCCGGAGCGCATGCGGCGGGAGTTCCCTCGCGCGCAGGCGTCTTCGGCCGATTTTCTCAGCGGAGACGGCGCGACGGAGGCGGCGAACGGCATCGACACGATCGTTTATCTCGCCGGCGCGCCGTATACGAACTTCGAGCAGCACCCGGTCATGACGGGGAACGCATTGCGGGCGGCGCGGGAAGCGGGCGTCAAGCGTTTCGTGCACGTCGCGCCGGTCTACAGCTACGGCCCGGCAGCGTCCGCGCAGGTTCCCGAATCCGTCGCGCACGAGCCGACGACGAAAAAGGGGCGCTTCCGTCTCGAGCAGGAGCGGCTCGTGCTGTCCGCAGACGGCCAAGGCATGCGCACGCTGGTGATGCATTTGCCGGATTTCTACGGGCCGCACGCGGACAACGGCTTCGCCAACTACTTCATGCGCGAAGCGGTGGCCGGAAAACCCGCGACGTTCATCGGCCCGCTCGACGTGAAGCGCGATTTCGCGTTCGTTCCCGACGCCGCCGAACCGTTGCTCGATCTCGCGGGGCTAGACGACGCGTACGGGTCGTGCTGGAACCTCGGCGGCTTCGCACCGATCGCCGGCAACGAAGCTTGCCGACATCGTCTTCGGCGTCCTCGGGCGCCCGAAGCGCGTGCGGGTTGCGTCAAAAACCATGTTGCGCGTCGCCGGTCTCTTCGACGGAACGATGCGCGAACTGGTTGAAATGTATTATCTGTTCGACCACGGCCTGATTCTCGACGACGCCAAGCTTCGGACTCGGCTCGGGCACGTCCGCAAGACGCCGTTTGCGGACGGCGTCCGGCGAACGATCGACTGGATGATGTCGGAGAAGAGTGCGGCGGCCGGCTAGAGGTGCGGGCGACGGGCGTTTGCCGCGGTCGAACGGGAGGTCAAGCGAAGCGCTGCTCCCCCGCCAGGCCCGCGCGGCCGCCACGCTCGAAAGCCGGCCAATGCTTCGAAGCGTTTTAGCGCCGGCATTTGCCTTCGTGACGCTCTCCGCAGTCGCGGCCGGCTGCAGCACCAGCAGCGGAGCCGGGGCGCTCCAATCGTTCTGCTCGCAGACGATCTTCGAGCAGCTCCTCTATCCTAAATCGTTTTCCAAAGTCTCGCCGAACGTCGGCGTGCTGATTCTTGCGGGCAACGAAACGGTCGCGCCAATTTTGCAGGCGACCGGGGGCGCCATCGTACAAACGCAGCTGTCGCTGCTCCCGAGCCCGCTTCCGCAGCCCGAAGCGACCCGCCGGCCCGGTGCGACCACGACCTTCGCGGTCTCGGTCCCGGCATTGCAGCCCAAGACGATTTACGTGGTGCGAGCGCCCGAAACGCTGGAGACGTGTTCCGGAGGTTCGAGCACGCTCGCGCAGCTCGGATACATCTCGACGCGCTAAGACCGGCGGTGCCTTGGGTAGATGCCATCCATGAGCACGCCCGATAACGCGACGAACTACGACATGATTCCGGCCTTCGACCCTAAAAACCGCGATCTCGTTTTCGCCGTAATCGAGACGCCCGCGGGCATTCGCCACAAGTTTGCGTTCGAGCCCGAATACGGAATCATGCGTTTAAAGATGACGCTTGCCGAGGGACTGATGTGGCCGTACGACTACGGCTTCATTCCGCAGACCCTTGCCGACGACGGCGATCCGATCGACGTCTTGGTGATTAACGACGCGCCGACATTCTCCGGCTGTCTTCTCGACGTCGGGGTCATCGGCGGGATTCTCTTGAAGAAGAACGGCGTCACTAACAACCGTCTCGTTGCGTGCCCGCAACGCCGCGCCGGCGTGTCGCTCAAGACCGATGCCTTCGACGATCTCAAGGACGTCCCGAAGGAAACGCTCGGCGGTATCGAGCGCTTTCTGGTCGAGTATTCCGAGGAAGAGGGGAACGAGATCGCCTGCGACGGTCAATCTTCTCGCAAGGGCGCTTTCAAGCTCATCGAACGCGCCCACAAACGGTTCAAGAAGAGACGGAAAAAGTAGCCGCGCACCATTTGGCTTCGCGGGGGGCGCAGGCCGCCGTGCGTCGAGTACGTTCGAAGGGATGGCGGCCGGCGCGGCTCGCTCCTCAATCGAACAGGAGTTCGCATTTTACGGCGAAAGCGTCACACTTTCACCGGTGGCGGAATGTGAACTACAGAAGAAAATGGGACTGGACCCCACAGTTTTCCGGCCCGATCCTACAGCGGGGTTTGAGACTGGGCACAGGAGATGTGAGACCAGTTCCTAAATTTACAGGAGAAGTGAGACTGGTTTAGGGGGTGGCTATGGCGCCTTCTCGTCGGATCCCGCCCAAGACGACCTCTACGCCCGGGCATTTCTGGAGCCGCAAGAATGGCGGCACCCTGGTCCCGGTCGAGTCCATGCTCGAGTTCAATTTCTGCGTTAACCTCGAACTGGATGAGTCAGTAGCCTGCTTTGAGTCTCAGCCGCCCCCAAAAATCGAGTTTTGGCGCGGGCGGCGCAAGTGCTACGCTTTTCCCGATTTCCTCGTGAGATTCGACGCTCGCCTTGGCCGATCGGCTGCTATCGTCGATGTCCTTCGGGAGGAACGCCTGATCAAGAATTGGGTGCATCTTAAGCCCCGCTTGCGGGCCGCTTGTGGCTATGCTCGTGCCAACGCAATGACGTACCACCTTCGAACGCAGCGAAAGATA
>DATJUC010000006.1:0-33739 GCA_035502675.1 Candidatus Acidiferrales bacterium
GTGGAGGCTTGGTACGCCGCATTAAAATTCGGGCTTACCGCTGAAGTGAACGGATCAAAGCTGCATTTCACCAAGCTATGCCATAACACTCCAAAAAGACAGAAGGCGTTACACTCGGAGGAACTAGGGGTTGGAGCTGCGCTCCTGACAGCAGAGCGAGTCCTAGATATGCAGTATTTTGCCGACTTCGAGTGGTTCATGGCTGGCAAGCCGGTGACCCCAGCGAGCGCATTTGCTCGGTTCAAGGCGAAGACCGTAACAGGCAGTTCTGCTCCTGACTTCATAATACTGGATCGTTCCGGGGCGGCACGACTCTTGGAAGCGAAGGGGACGTTCGAAAAAAGTTCTAACGGCGAATTAAAAAAAGGTAAGAAGCAGATTGCCAATATCGCTCTATCCGGACCCACGGTTTCTGTGGGTCAAGTGGCAGCCACGAAGCTCCCCGATAATCAAACAACTCAGCAGCGCCCCCTTACCGTCTTGTTGGACCCGAAGCCCGGCAAGGTGACCATCGGCATAGAAGACGACGACATCAAGCGATTCTTTTTTTCGAAAATACTTGCGTTCTGTGGTTTCGACGAGGCGGCGCTGCAGCTTCTCAGGCACGAGCCAGTACAATGGCTAGCCGACTGGCTTCGAGTCGCACTGCAATACGCGAAAATAGGTTCAATCCCGCTTTGCTGGATCGGCGGCGACGCCGCGGATCAGTGGTTTATTTTGATTTCGGACGATAAGGCTAGGGAGCTACTAAACTTCGCGCAATCAGAACGACGACTCCCGCCTGAGGTACAGTATCAATTCGTTGCCGTGGCCACTGAAGAATCCCTTGAAGACCTATCATCTCTCGGGATTGGCATATCGAGCAGGGTAATGATTACAACGATAAACCGCGAGGGCGCATGAGCAAGGGTAAGCCTAAGGGGTGCCAATCAGCGCTCGTTCCTCACTTGATCGACTCGATGGAGCACTACTGTGAACACGAAGACCGACGGTTCAAACGTCCTTGCCGCCGTTGTTGAACCAACTGCGCGACAGGCGACTGAAGCACTCGGCGCATTGATTCAGCCCGACCAGTACGTCGGCGAAACATGGAACATCGACTACGAACGCATCGCGGTTCAAGTCCACGATTTCCACAGAGAAAAGGCCGGCGGCGTACCGATGGGATGCTTTCTCGTCGCGACGCGGATGAAGATTCCAATCCAGATAGAGGATTGGACGGCAGAAGACAGCAGTGTCATCCTCCTACGAGTTCTTGGCCCAGCCCAACTTTGGAACTCCATGGAGATGGATCGGATTCGATCTGAAGCCGGGAAGCGCGCTTTTGGCAGCGGCGCGAATTGGGACGAAGACGAGCACATGGACGTTATGACAGCACAAGATATCGCGGCCGCGGGCCTCAGCTGCCGCATTCTCGGCACGTTCTACATGGTGCAAAAAGATGATCGGACGTTGAGTTTGACGTTCGGGTCTGACCTCTCGAACTTCTATCCAAACCGTGGCCTCAAGGTGTATAAGCCTAACAAAGAAGCCCTTGAAGCAATCGTCAACTATCGAGACCGTTCCAGAATGGCTGATCCCAACCACCCACTAGCAATGCACTCTGTGCGCATCGGTCGCGTTCGCTATGGCTCGACAGATCGGCCACTTCAGGGCGTGGACGAGGTTCCGGTATCCTTTGTCCCACTCGACCTGCTCGCACAAAAAACTGCGGTCTTTGGCATGACCCGTATGGGAAAATCGAACTCGACGAAAATCGTTGCCCAATCAATGTTTCGGCTTCGATTTGAAAATCCGCCCGTTCGAGTCGGCCAACTCATCGTGGACTACAATGGTGAGTACGCGAACGAGAACCCGCAAGACTTGAACGCCCTGAAAGGTGTTTGGAGAGTAGATGTAAACGGCGATGCCGCCGACGTGGTAACCTACGGTACGATGCCACACCCTCAAGACCCTAATCGCGTCTTGATGAAGATCAATTTCTTTGATAACGGTATGCTTCAGATCGGCAAGGAGATTATCGACGAGGCGCTTGAGCCAGACAAGGGCACGAAGTACATCGGCAACTTTCGCGATGTAATTTTCGAGGAACCTGATCCTAACGACCATAGTGCAACGACGCGATACCGTCGCGCCGTCCTCGCTTACCGTGCGCTTCTCTCCGACGCTGGTCTTGCCGCGCCAGCAAATCTGCGAGCCGATACGACTAGCGCTGGTCCGCGTGGGCGCATTAGCTTGTTCAATCAACAATTGATTGCAGCGCTACAGAATAGCCAAGACGACCCCGACGGGAGCCACGCGCAGGCGGCTGCCATCTTCGGTCAGCAGCATCCAACGTGGCCACACCTTGCCGAAGCATTTAAAGCGCTTCGAGATTTTATCAAACGCGGGAGCGCTACGGGCTACACAGCATTCAACGCGACTTACATGGCAAGACCCGGTGGCTCTGGCGATCGGTGGGACGACCAAAATCTCATCAAGATCATTGGAATGTGGGAGTACGCTAACGGTCCGCGACTGCTCGGCCGTGTTGCCGGACAGCATTCCCCCAACCTAACGCGAGACTATGCCGACCAAATCTACGACGATCTCGCGGCCGGTAAGCTGGTGATTATCGACCAGTCGCAAGGTTCAGCGGAGATGAACAAGATGGTTGCCGACCGAACCATGGAGACGATCCTTCGCGGCAATCAGACGGCTTTTTCGACCGCCCAGGTGCCGCCGGACATTTTAGTGTACGTCGAAGAAGCGCACAATCTCTTGCCTCAGGGATCCGATGACGACTTGACCAACGTCTGGGTGCGTACGGCTAAAGAGGGAGCGAAGTTGCATATTGGGTTAGTTTATGCGACCCAAGAGGTCAGCAGCATCCAAAAGAACATCCTCAAGAACACCGCGAACTGGTTCATCGGTCACCTCAACAATACCGATGAAACCAAGGAAATCGCCAAATTCTATGACTTCGCAGACTTCGTTGATTCGATCAAACAGGCGGAAGACCGAGGCTTCTTGCGCGTCAAGACCATCAGCAACCGCTACATCGTGCCGGTTATGATCGACCGCTTCGAGATTCATCCGGTGAAGTGATGCCGTACGAAAATCAGCGATCACCGGGTCACATAATGCGGCTTATCGCTAGCGATCCCGATATCCGTGGGTACTTAGAGAACATCGAGACAATGGAAGAAAAAGACCTCATTGTCCCCGATGCAACCCCGGGCGTTCAGCCCTCGGAGTGGCTACCGCATAACGTCGTCGCGATTGACGGTAGCTGGGCCACCCATGAGGTAAGAAACGGCTTCCCTGGTGCCGAGATATCCGTAAACACCGTCGTAAGCGTGCTCCTACGCGTGAACGAGATGGTCACCCAAGACAGAATTAGGCGACCCATGGACCCAACGGTGTACCGTAAGCTGACTCCGAGCGATCCTATGGTCACAATGTTTCCTGGGCACAACGTCATGGTGAAGGGAACAGATAACGCCCGCCTCGCATTTCGGGAAAAAGTATTCTCAACGCTCGGCAGCAAAGGCATGTTGATTTCGTTCGAAACTTTGCTTCAAACTTACGAAGCCATTCTCCAAAAGCGAATTTCAGAGCAGGGTCCAACGGGAGCTAGAGATATAAAATGCCCCTGGGGTCCTGACTGCGCCGAAGCTGGTCAGGCGCAGCAGACGGCATTCGTGATGAGCGCGGGTGAGTACGAATGCGCATGCCCAGGAAAGAAACGGTTATACTCCACCGACGCGTTGCGTTTACAGGAGAGCTTCAACGATAACGGGCCGTCGGGAAGGATGTTCGGCGAGGCACAGCAGGTCCTGGAACACTTATGGCTTTTGAACGTCATTAAGACGTTCGTGGGACACCGAACCATGGATGCTCTCGCAGAAATGGCCTTCATCATGGATGGGACACTCAAGATTGACGGCACGCCTTCATGGCTCGCTGCGTGGATCGGTAAGGAGTTGAGGGAAATCAACGATTCACTGATAGCGCAGGGCGGGCCGGGCCTTTGCATCGTTGGTGTTGAAAAGACCGGGAACTTCGTCGAGCACTTCAAGCGGCTGGATACGACCGCACGTGGGCGCGGAGACGCGCTTCCAAACGGTTATCTTCTGCTCCTTACTAGTCAATATATCCGCGAGAATATTGCACCCGGCGACCGGCCTTACTACGATAATACGTATTATGGCCGAAAGTTCTTCTATAAGACGAAAACTGGTTCGCTCATCTGTGCGACAGTGCCATTCTTAAGCAACGATGCGCGAGATGTTACCCGAGAGCCCGCCGACCCGTCGCAGTTTCCTCGTTTGGCCGACGTGCTCAATTTGCTCGATAAACTTGTGTCGGATCGCTATGAAGACTCGCTGATCCCCATAATCGCGGCGCATTCGGAAGCCGCCATACCACTTCAGCAAGGGAAACGCGTTCTTGAAGCACTCTTGAAGGAGTACATGCAAAGTTCCACATAGGCGATTGACAGCACAGGAATACAAAAAGTCCCTGCTGAGACCTTCGAGTCTGTTGTCAACGGTAAGTCTGCTCTTGAGTGGGTGATGGAGCGGTATCAGGTCACGATCGACGGGGAAAGTCTTATCAGGAATGATCCAAACAATTGGTCAGATAACCCACGGTATGTAATAAATCTCGTAAAGCGCGTAGTACGCGTTAGCGTGGAAACGAGCCGAATCGTAAAGGGCTTGCCCCCGACTACTTTGGTCACGTAAAACGCGCGCCCGCTTATTTGCAGTTTACTTCAGGATAATATCCACTTCGCCAGGGCTTACGACGCCCTCGTTATACAAATCCGTTTGACTGTTACCGATCATTGGCCGCTTGTTCACACGGATGTGTTTTGAAGGGAACGCTTCCCGCAGAACATCGAGCGTAATCTGCTTGGTTAACTGGCGTGCGTCTGTACGGACGTAGATTACGGCTCCTCGCTTTGCAGTCTTTGCTAGGTTACCAAAGACAGTCAGAAGCATGTCTCGATACTCCTCGCGATTTCCGAACCAAGTCTGGTGCTTGCCCCCGTTTACAACGGGATACGGTGGGCCGCCGAGCAGCCACATCCGAATCCATTGATCGTAGTGGTAATTGGCCACCTTCATGTACGGCGGGGATGTTAGCAATAACGACCACTTTCCTAGATCGGAAGCGCGGCGCGGAAGTATCCTTGTTGAATCGCCAAGGACGACGCCGTGAGGAGCGAGCGACGGATAACCAAACTGATAGCGCCACTCCAGGCGGCTTTTTAAGAACTCAATCGGGTCGAGTTTCGGCGGCTTCATGTCGCGCGTTTCCCACCAATCGATAGCATAGGCTGGTGACATGGACTTGGTCTGCCGCATCTGATTGGAGAACGAATTCTTACGGCTACCGTGCGCATACAGCAGAAGCATTGCCATAGCGGTTCTATCGACGTTCCCGCTACGCCAATCGAGCATATCCCGGGCAGCGGCGAGAAACTTACGAACATTCGGTGCATATGCTCGGGTAAAGAATAGCGGTAAATCCGGCAGGTCCGAGCGAGAAGCTCGCAGGGCGACGCTTGTAAGCCGATCAAGAACTCGATTCAGACTCGCCGGCCGCAGCTTCGTGGCCGCGTACGTCCATCCCACGGCGTTTACCTCGACGCCAAAGCCACGACGGCCGAGCGCTTCGGCTATGTATGGAGTTGTCCCACGACCGCAGAATGGATCGACGACCAAGGCACCAGGACTTGAGTATCGGTGAACGACGGACAGCGCGAAATCCACCGGGAACATGGCATACCATGGTCCGAACGTAGCCCACCGGCGAATCTCGTCTGGCAATTCCATGTAACGACCTGATGTCATAGGAGCAGTGATTCGAAATCTCCTCTAGTACAGGAGGGGAATTGTCATATTGTGGCCCTGGGGGGTTAACGCCGTACTCCCATCGCTGAGTCGTCGCCGTAACGACGTTGATCTATTCTAACCGCTACGCACGCGTGACCAATCAACTCACGGCACCGAGCGCACACATCGTCGGCGGCGTGCTCGTCGTCGGCGATCACGACGGAGTGTGTAGCTGGACGACCGCAGGAGCAATGACCAGGCTTGCCCTCGTGTGGAATCCGTAGGCCGCAGCGCAGGCAGCGACGACTATCGGCGACGAGCGCACCAAGCGTGACGGCGTGCGAACCTTCGCGGACGCAGATGGCACGCGGCGTGAGCGTCACATTCCCCCTCGGCACATCGTCGGCGTTGATTTCGGTCGAACCCCGTGCTGGCGCTCTGGAGACCGCGACTTGTACTTTGCGAGCGGAGTCACGCCCGCCTTCGGTTTGGGCCCCAATGAGGTTTGCGGCGGCTGGCGAGATGCCATACCCGTACTTCTTAGCGGTCAGTGTTGCGACGCGCGAGCGCTCCTCATAGGTCAGCGCGCGAAAGTGAATGATCGCGCAGCGCGAGACAAGCGCAGGCATTAGCTCCCGCGGAGAGCGCGTGGTTGCGCCGATAAGTACGAACTTGGCCGGAACTCCGTGCTGGAAAAAGTGTCTGTACCAAATTGGTAGTTGTGTATTGCTCGAATCGTAACGCGATGCGCGAATACGCTCGACGCCATCCTCGAGCACCTTCAGTAGCGCGTTTTGCGTTTGCGGCGGCAATTCACCGATCTCATCGAGGAATAGTACGCCTCCGTGAGCATGAGCTGTAGCCCCAAAGTTTAGCATCGGCGAATTCTTAGGCAGGCCCATATCTTTACAGTAAGTATCGACAGCACCGCCGTAGTAGCCGTCCACAACCGTGCTTGTAACTTGATTGAGATTGTAACGGTCATCATGCATGACCGTTGTACAATCGACCTCGACAAAGGGGGCATCGGGCGCGAAGCGACAGGTTGGTGAGGACTTGGCAAGCTCTAAGGCTAGCCGCGCAATCGTGGTTTTTCCAACGCCGGGCGGCCCGGTCAAAATCATCGAGGACGGAGAGGACGAACTGAGGATTACACGAGCCGCTTCTAGTGCGTCGCTCTGTCCGACAACCTCGCTGGCTTGAGTCGGGCGTGGATCGTCGTCACGAATCCGCAGATCACGCTGTTGGTATAGCAACTCCTCGAACGACAGGGGGTTTGCGCTGGGTCCCGGCGGCGGCATTGTGGGCGCATTCGCCGGAAACGGAGGTTGTGCGCCATTGGGTTCGCGATCGTCATCGTCAGGCTCGGCGTAATCAGCCGGAACCCAAAGCCCACGGTGTTCAGCAGTTCGCTTGAAACCGGGTTCGCGATTTGTGTCGCTCATCTCTCACCGCCGTCACTCTAGGACAACACGATACCCGGGATGAATCTGCCGTAGGATTATCGAGTCGTCGCTCAATTTGCGCGACCGAAAAGTTAAAGGGTGGACGCGTGCGCGCCCGACATCGTGTGAGCCCAGTGTTCGTTCCTGTGCTCTTGCCAATTTTAACAAACGAATTCGAATAGCACAAATCGCGCATTAAGGCCGAGGCCGGTGGAGCCGCCGCGCTAGGTGTGATCGCGTGGCGATTATGAGGGCCCGGATGTCTGAATAGTGGGACAGACCAGGCGGCGTTAGCCGCTAACCGGCCTGTCTGCGGATTGTTAACCTGCCGGCGCGGCCCGTGGACGCCGCGTCTGGCCTAGGGGCAACAGCCTCGCCCGCAGTCCGGGCGAGCCCTCAAATTTAGTTTCCCTGAGTCACTGCCAGAGAAAAAGAAAATCAGTAAATAGGCGGGAAGGCCGGAGGGCCCCACCATCGCCCCACCTTTTCCATCCGACAATGGTCCCTCGTAGAAAAATAAAGTTTCGCGAACTCCTCCAAAAAGTCTATATATTACAATAAAATTTTTGATCTTTCGAAATTCGGACGACCCGGGCGTTTTCCGCTGGGGCCGCCGACTCGCTGACTGTTAATCAGCGGGTCGCTGGTTCGAGTCCAGCATCCGGAGCCATTCGAAAGGCGAAATCCCTCGTGCGAGCGAGGGATTTTGCGCGCCAACCGTGAGAAGCGCAAAAGCCCTCGTTGGCACGGATCTCGCCGTTTCACAACGGTGCGACCGCCACCGGTCGCTGCTCGTAGCGTCGCCGCAACAACGCAATGACGACGCTGCCGATGGCCGCCGGCCAGATCCAACGGACGAAGGGGCTCAAAAATGTGAAATTGACCGCAGAAAAGGCCGTGACCGTTGCGATATACGCTCCGGCCATAGCTTGCAACTGGTCGAGCTTCCACGTTCCGCATACTGCTGGCGGCGCGAGGAAGCGCCGCACCGATCGCGCGCCCGAAACCAACCATCGGCGGCCTCAGGCATTACAGTCCTTACATAGTCCAAAGTGATCGGTCATTGTAGCTTATTCGACTGGGCTTTGCGTCCCTTTCGCTTCGGAGATCGCTCACGAAGCGAAGCTGGCCGAGTTCCGTCGCCGGTTGCCCGCCGTCGAGCCCGAGCATCCCTATCCGGCGCTCACGCTGCGCTTCGGCATCATGAACGAAGAGATGATTTTGAGGTGGATCGACTCGATCGAGTTGCCCTAGCCGTCGCCGCCGGACGAGCTGCTCGAGTACTCCGCGACTTTGATGCGGCATATCGCAACGCTGATGCGATCGGCTCGACGATCTTCTTGAGTTCTTCGCACGGGCTTCCTGAGGCACTGTTATGGTGCGCAATGAAAGCCCGCGGAGCGCGGATGCAGGAATTCCCTTGAAAGCAGTGGTCGCCGGCGCCATCGGCGCGTTCGGAACGTCCTTGGCCGGTTTCCGGCCTTTGGCTTATCGGATTTTCCGCCGGCGTGACGTTCAAATCAAATTCGTCGTTCGTAAAGAGATCGGAGACTGGTAAAAAATGCTCTCGAAGCCTTTCAACGGAGTTATTAAACTCGACGTACGCGACTCCGTACCGGACTGGAAGCCCTACACGCCGACGAGAGCACCCGAAGGGGCCCCAAACATCCTGTGCGTCCTTTACGACGACACCGGTCTGGCTGCATGGTCGCCGTTCGGCGGCCGGATCGACATGCCGACGTTGCAAAAAGTCGCAGACAATGGTCTCATGTATGCGCAATGGCACACGACCGCGCTGTGTTCGCCGACGCGTTCGGCATTTCTCACCGGGCGCAACCACCATCTGAACGGCATGGCCTCCATTACCGAGGGAGCCAACGGCTACCCTGGCCAACACGCGCGCATTCCCGATCAGTGTGCGACGATCGGCCATATTCTTCAGGACGGCGGCTGGAGCACGTTCTGGCTTGGCAAAAATCACAATGTCCCGGAGACGGATGTGGCGCCGGGTGCAAGCCGCAAACTGTGGCCGCTGCAAATGGGCTTCGACCGCTACTACGGCTTCATCGGCGGCGAGACCAACCAATGGTATCCCGATCTCACCGAAGATAACCACTTCGTCGAACAGCCGTACTCCCCTGAAGAAGGTTACCATCTCTCCAAAGATCTGGCCGACAAAGCCATCGGCATGATCCGCGACCAGAAGGCGAGTAACCCATCCAAGCCTTGGTACATGTGGTTCTGTCCGGGCGCAAACCACGCGCCGCATCACGCTCCGCAGCACTATATCGAAAAATACAAAGGCAAGTTCGACGACGGTTACGAGGCCTATCGGGCGTGGGTGTTGCCGCGCATGATCGAAAAAGGTCTGTTGCCTGAGGGGACTGAGTTGACACCACTGAATCCCCTCCCCGATTCCGCCGCCAACCCCGGCGATTTCGTGCCGCCTTGGGATTCGCTCAACGCCGATGAAAAGAAGCTGTTTTCGCGGTTGATGGAAGTGTACGCTGCGTATTCGGAGTACACCGACGCGCAGATCGGTCGCATCGTCGACTACCTAGAACAGAGCGGTCAACTCGAGAACACGATGATCATCTATGCCGCCGATAACGGAGCGTCCGGCGAGGGTAGCCCCCACGGATCGGTCAACGAGAACAAATTCTTCAATAACTATCCCGATTCGCTTTCGGAGAACCTGAAATATCTGGAGAAGCTAGGTGGTCCCGACACCTACGAACATTTTCCGACGGGTTGGGCCGCGGCTACATCGGCACCCTTCAAGATGTTCAAGCGCTATTCCGAGTACTCGGGCGGCACGTGCGATCCGCTGGCCATCTGTTGGCCCAAGGGCATCAAGGCCCGAGGCGAAGTGCGCAACCAATACCACCACTGCACGGACATCGTACCGACGATCCTCGACGTCTGCGGTCTCGAAATGCCCAAGGTCTACAGGGGCGTCGAGCAATATCCTTTGTCGGGCGTATCGATGCGCTATACGTTCGATGCCGAGCCGGACGCGCCGACGCACAAGCGGCGCCAGTATTATGCGATGCTCGGAACCCGCGGTATCTGGGAGGACGGCTGGAAAGCAGTGGCCTTGCACGCTCCCCTAACCGGCAAGGGACATTTCGATCGGGACGAGTGGGAACTCTACCACGTGGACGTCGATCGCGCCGAATCGAACAACCTTGCAAAACAGCACCCGGAGAAGCTGCGGTCGCTTGTCGAGGCTTGGTTCGAAGAGGCGGACAAAAATTTGGTGTTGCCGCTCGATGACCGCACTGCCTACGAGCAGCTAGGGGTCGAGAGGCCTACCGAAGAGCCGCCACGCGAGCGCTATATCTACTATCCGGACACCTGTCCCATCCCCGAAAGCGTCGCCGTCAACTGCCGAGGACGCTCGTACAAGATCCTTGCCAATGTCGAGATCGTCTCGGCGGATTGTTCGGGCGTGATCTTTGCGCACGGTTCGCGCTTCGGCGGCCACGCTCTGTTCATCAAGGACAGAAAGTTATACTACGTCTACAATTTCCTCGGGATTCGTCCGGAACAGACATTCGTTTCGGAGGAACTCAAGACCGGCAAGTATACGCTGGGAGTGGAGTTCGTTCGCGACGGCACGGGCGAACATAAAGAATCCCTTGGAAGGACCGCGCTCTACGTCAACGATAAGGTCGTCTCTCAAGGTCCGATGAAAACGCAGCCGGGCAAGTTTACGCTATCCGGCGACGGTCTGTGTATCGGCTACGATAGCGGAGATGCCGTCAGTCAGGAATACCAGACTCCGGGGCGATTCACGGGCGGGAAGATCCAGTTCGTCGGCGTGACCGTCGAAAAGGCACAGTACCTCGACCTCGAGTCTTTGGCCGCAGCAGCGTTGGCCGTCGATTGAGCGACGTGCGCTGGCGGCCGTCCGGCGCGGGTGGAAATGGCGACGAGTCTATTTGAGAATGTTTACGGCTCGAGCGGCGACGATCGATATCGTCATCAGTGAAATAGTCGCTTCGAGTATCGTGAGCATTCTCGCTCGTGTCGTCACCGGCGGCGAATCGGTTGCGCTGAACGCGGTCGACGTCGTGTACGATAGATAGATACAGTCCAGAAAACCAATTCGGGATCGAGAACCCTCGCGCGCCGGAAAAACAAAATCCCCTTCAATCAAGTGGTAGACGATTGCAAACACGATGATATTACTGACCCAGATGAACACGGCAGTCTCTATCAGCCGCGCGCCATCGATGGCCGCGTCGTGATGGATGATAAGCAGAACGACCTGGACCGTACTAGCTAGAATATTGAGCGCAAAAACCGCGCCTGCTGCCGCGCTGATCGTTCGGGTGAATGGCCGATCTCCGGTGATCGCCCACAAAATGGACAAGGCGCACATAATAGCCAGGACGGCCACGAGTATCTTGCTTACGAGCGGGCCACCCACAATGTATCGGTTCCGCAACCCGAGAGACATCGCCAGCCCTACGACGAGGGCTGCAGCCTGACCCCAATCACGTTGCGATCGTTTTTGCATGAATCATCAACGTCTGCCCATCACCGCGCGACGAGCGCTCAAACGCTCAAGCGACCCTAGCTCAAACTCGCCCACGCCGTTGCTTCCACCCATGGGAGTATAGCAGATACGAGGGTTCTCAGGTTCTTCTTAAGATATTCCGACACCCGCGCCTATAGTCCGTAGTGTGACTTCCCGAATTTCGGGCGTCCAAAGGAGCAAAGAATCATGAAGGCCACTGTAGCGGGCGTCGCGGTCGAAGCGATCGACGAGGCCCACAAGAACTGGGGTTGGTACCTCGCAATGGGCGTCGTCCTAATGCTCGCCGGTCTCTATTGTATTTGGGCCGAAGGCATGGCGACGATGGCCTCCGTCGTCGTCTTGGGCGCGATCCTCATGGTCGGCGGGATCGCTCAGATCGCGGCCGCGTTCGTAGCAAAAGGTTCCGGTGCCGTGATCGTGTTGTTGCTCGCGGGTTTCCTCGAAATCGTCGTTGGCCTGATGCTGATCGGGCACCCGGGGGTCGGCGCTATCACGATCACGCTTTTCATCGCGATGTTACTCGTCTTCGGCGGCGTGTATCGCCTCGTATCTGCACTCGTGATGCAAGCACCGCACCTCGGCTGGGCCGTGCTCGGCGGGATCGTTACCGCCCTGCTGGGCATCATGCTCTGGGCGCAATGGCCGTTCTCGGCTACCTGGTTCATCGGATTCGCGGTCGGCATCAGCTTCTTGTTCCAAGGCGCTGGCTGGTCGTCCTTAGCGTTCAAACTCAAGTCACTTCCGCAGCAGAGTTGAAAGAGCACGCCGCGACATCGCCGGACTCGGCGAGCCTGGCGGCGTGGCTTGGTCCTCCAACGAGGAGGCCGGCCACCCGCTAGGCTGCCGGCCTGCCGGCGGCCGGCAAAATGGCATACAGCGCGGGCGCGGAAGGCCATTCGGGAGGCACTCTTAAAACTTTAGTTGACAATACGGTTTGAGGCTGTTACCGTACTCTTAAATCTTTAGTATTAAAGAATTAGGAGACGGTTAGACAGTGCTGGCCATCGACGTCCCGGTTACGCAGTCGGCGCCCTCGCTCACCCCGAGCGCGGTCGCCTCGGCCTGGTCTCCGAGCTCCAGCTTGTCGCTGAAGTGGGACGTCGGCCACGGGCGGGAAGCGCGCGACCAGACGACGGTTCACGTCTCGACCGACGGGAAGTTCCTCTACGTCCGCTTCGATGCCGTACAGCACGAGCCGATCACCGCCGCGCAGCACAGCGACGACACCGTCACCGGCGGAAGCAACATCAACGGCGGCATCGCGTATACCGACGACGCCGTCTGGGTCGACCTCTGGCCGACCGGGCCCGCCGGCTTTTTCTATCAGTTCGAGTCGAATCCGGCCGGCGCGCATAACGAAGCCTCGAGCGAGAATACGTCGTTCGCTCCCGACTGGGCGTCGCGCGGTCAGCAGACTGCAGACGGCTATACCGTGACGATGGCGATTCCCTTCGCCGTCATTCACGGCGCCCACGCCGGCGATTGGCACGTGCAGTTCGTGCGATACGTTCGCGCCACCGGCGATCTCGACGTCTGGTCTTACGACTCGGCGCAAACCAATCCCGACGATCCTTCGCGCGCCGGCGTGCTCTCCATCACCTCGATCGCCAAGCCGCCGCTGCCGAAGCCGCGCGTCGGACTGTACGGCTTGGGTGCAATTGCCGCACCGTCGGCCGGAGGCAGCACGTCGCGCGTCGGCGCCGACTTCTCGATCCCCGTCGCGCAGACGGCGGCGCTCTTCGGCACGCTGCACCCCGACTACTCGAACGTCGAGATCGACCAGCAAACGATCTCGCCCTCGGTCTATCAACGGGTCTATAGCGAGGTGCGTCCGTTCTTCACGCAGGCTGCGCCCTACTACGACGACTTCAACTGCAACGTCTGCAACGGGCTTCGTACGACGCTGTACACGCCCAACATTCCGACGCCGTCACAAGGCTATGCATTCGAGGGCCGCAACGGGCAGTTCGGGCTCGCGGCCTTCGATGCGATCGGCGACGACCGCAACGACTGGGCGAGCGCGCTGGATTACACGTCCGACGATACGCACTTCAACGGCTCGTTCCAGCACGTCGTCGCCGACGTAGACGGCTTGACCGACGTTGCGAACGAAGCCGGCGTCAACTGGTTCAACGGAAAGTATCTGAGCGCGTACGTCAACTACGCGACCGATCGCGGCACGAACGTCGGCGACCCGAGTCAAGGGAACTGGGCCGAAGCCGGCGGCGGCTGGAACGACCAATACTTCGGCATCTTCGGTTCGGTGCGCGACGTCGGCTCGCAGTTCAACCCGGTCGACGGTTTCGATTCCCACCCGGGGATCGCCGGGTACGCGCTCTATTCGGCCAAAATCTGGCCGATGCCGTCGAACAGTTTCCTCTCGTCGGTCGGCATCGCCGGGCTGGTCGACCGTTACGCCGGCCCACAATACGGACAAGCCCAGAGCGACAACTTCGCGATCGTCGACTTTCTTACGAAGAATGCCATCGACGTTCAACTGCAGACCGGTTCCGACTATTGGCGCTTCGGGCCCGACTTGCTTCCCATCTCTCAGAACGCGGGATTCAGCCTTACCTGGCACAGCGGCATGCAGAACAACGTCAACAACTTTCCGACGCACGGCTCGTCGTCGTATCCGACCCAGGTCCAGTATTACGTCGGAAACTACGGAACCGGAGGCCGGCTCGGGACGTGGTTTCGCAACTCGACCATCCGCGTCGGGAACCGCGGTGCGCTGACGCTCACGTACGACAGCACGCAACAGTGGCTCGTCAACGGCGCTCCCAACGTCCAGTGGTTCGAAGGCGTCTCGTACGCCTACCAGGTGAGTTCTTACTCGTCGTTCGCCATCGGCGTCCGGCGCGTGGTCGGCAACCCGCCCGAGCCCAACGGGGGTGGTGACTGCATCGGCGAGTGCTCGAACATCTCGATTGCGTACCACCTGCGCCTCAAGCACGAGGAGTTCTACCTCGCCTACGGCGATCCCAACGCGCTGGTGACCGTGCCTCAAGCGATCTTCAAAGTCATCTTCTACGCGGGCGGCCAGAAAGGGACGTAAGCGGTTCGGAGGCGTGCAGCGATCCCTGACGTAAGCTGCACGCATGACGAAGCGATTCTCCACCGAGACGGACCGGCTCGAAGCCTTCAGCGACGGCGTACTGGCGGTCATCATCACGATCATGGTTCTCGAGTTGCATCCGCCGAGTGCGGGTACGCTGCATTCCTTGATCGACATCGTTCCCAATCTCGCCATCTATGCACTGAGCTTCGTATTCGTCGGCATCTACTGGAACAACCACCATCACATGCTTCGCGCCAGCAAGGGCATCGACGGCGCGGCGATGTGGGCGAATCTGCACTTGCTGTTCTGGCTCTCGCTCGTACCGTTCGCCACCGCGTGGCTGGGAAGAGAGCCGGGCGCGATCGGTCCCACCGTGCTCTACGGCTCGGTCTTGCTCCTCGATGCGGTCGCGTACACCATCCTTCAGGTGACGCTGGTACGCGTCAACGGACGGGACACGCCATTCGCCGCAGCGGTCGCCGTCGACGTCAAGGGCAGGGCGTCGCTGGTTCTCTACGTGGTCGCGATCGTCGCCGCGTTCTTCCAGCCGATCGTCTCCGAGGCGATCTGGATCGGAGTGGCCGTCATGTGGCTCGTCCCGGATCGTCGGTTCGAACCGATCATCGACCAGGCGGATTCAACGGCGCCCGCGGAAGTGCGACTCCGTTAACGGCCGCTGGGAACGACGGCGAACGCCGGCGAGTGGAGCATCGCCGCCGCGCACGCGCACATCCAGGCGAGGCCGAACAGCGTGCCGCCCGCGACGTCGGTCGGATAGTGCGCCCCCAATGCCAGACGAGACCAGTCGATGCCCGCGATCCAGAACAGCAAAAGCGCGGCCAGCAGAAGCTTGGCGTACGCGGGCAGGTCCGACAGAAGGACGAACAGCAACCACGATCCGTAGAACACCGTCGCCGTGGTCGCGTGGCCGCTTGGATACGAAAATCCCGGCTCCTCGCGCCCGATCCGGCGCTCGGGACGCTTTCGAACGAAGAGCCGTTTGCAGACTTCGTTTCCCGTCTGCGATAAGACCTGAACTCCGAAGACGGTCATGGCCGGCAAGACGCGTTCGTGCGACGCAAAAACGATCGCCGCGATCACCGCACTGACCGCCACGAGCGGCATCGCGCGTCCGCTTGCGGTAAAGACTGCCGCTGCTCGTACCCCGCGTCCGCGCAACCCGGCTGCCGCGACGTCGATGCCCCACAGTCGCCGAGCGTGAGTGGCGGCATATCCGAGCCCCACGAAGCCCAAAAACGCAAGCAGCGCGAGGAACTCGAGCCAGCGTTCCGGGTTCACGCCGGAGCGCCGGGAGGAACCAAGACGCGCAGCGCCCGCGGTACGACCTCGATCTTCACGGGCGTCTTGCCGCACGAACTGCCGTCGACCGAGACCCGCGCTTTCGGCTTGGCCGCGAGGCGGACGGCGCTGGGCGTCGACCACAGCCGCGCACCGGAGAGATGCCGTTGCTCGCCGCTCAACAACGCGAGATAGGTTCCGATCAAGTCGAGCGTACTTTGGGCATCGCGCACGAAGACCGTCAGGTTTCCGTCGGCGAGTCTTGCGTCCGCTGCGAGCGGCATGTGCCCGAAGTACCGGCCGACCGCGACGATGACCTGGTGCGTGTCGAGCGTAACGTCGCCGCCGGTCCAGCGCAGTCTGGCCGCAAACGGGCGATGCGTGAAGATCGGTTCGATGCCGGCGATCCCGTAGGCGATCGGTCCGGCGATCCTTTTGAGGCGGCGGCTGGTACGCCGTGCGATGTCGGCCGAGACGCCGGCCATGACGAAGTTGGCAAAATACGTTCCGTTCACGCAGCCCAGATCGATGCGGCGCTCGCGGCCCGAGGCGAGCGCTTCGGCGGCGTGCTCGAACGATTCGATGCCCAGGCCCAGTGCAAAGCTATTTCCCGTGCCGGCCGGAACGGCGAGCAGCGCGCAATGCCGCCCGGCAAAGTGCTGCACGGCGGCCGTGAGCGTTCCGTCGCCACCGCAGACGGCCAGCAGCCGCGCCCCGTCGCGAATGTGGCGCCGAACGGCCTTGCACGTCGCGCGCTTATCGTCGGCGAGGACGGAATCGACGATCGTCGCTCCGCGTTCGCGAAGCAGGCGCGTCATCTCGGTAAAGGCCCTCGCGCCGTTTCGAGAGTTCCGATTTGCAATGACGACCGCTTGACGTTTCACGCTCGAGCTTTTGCCCCAATGTGACGTTTGAAAAGCAGGCGGCCGGACGCCTCGAACGAAACGCTCGCCCAATGAAATCCTTCGGTTTACCTCTCGGTACGTCCGCGGCCGCGCTGGCGATCCTGCTGGTGACGGGATGCGCCGGCACGCCGGCGCCGTACGCGCCGTCGATGCCTTCGAATACGTCTGAGCGTGCGATGCCCGCGAAGGCCGCGGTTCGGGTGTGGGGCCGAAATATGATGATGGTTCCGCTTCCCGGAGCCGGCTGCTTTCGCGCATCCTATCCTGCAGCCGGATGGACGCGCGTCGCGTGCGTGGCGCCGCCTCGAGTGTGGTTTCCGCCGCGAACGCGCGGCCCGATCGATCCGGCCGTAATCGGAAACGGCAACGATTACGGCATCGACGTGAGTCCGCTGACGATGCTGGGCGCGATCGGATCCTTCACCAGCGTGAGCGGCGTGAAAGCGATTACGAGCTGCCCGCCTCGCTTTGCCAAAGGTAACACCTGCGGCACGCACGGGTACGGAAGCAACGTGTACTCCATTCAGCTCAACTCGAACAACTTCTCGACCGCAGTCTGCGCCAAGCAAATCGACTGCGTCGGCTGGGAACAGTTCGTGTATACGAATCAGCCCAAGGATTACGGCGGGGGCGGCAACCTCATCATCCAGGATTGGCTGCTTTCGACCGCGTCGCACAAGATCGCCTGTCCCCGCAACGCCGGTTGGTCTCGCAGCGGCGACGATTGCGTTCGCAACGCGCCGTACGCCGTCTTAGTGCCGAACGTCCCGATCGCCGATCTCGACCAGCTCGGCCTTTCCGGCAGCGCGACGCCGTCGGGCGACAGCGCCTTCCTTGCGGTCGACGGATACGTGTACGGCATGAAGAACGCCCAGCACGACGGGATCACCGACCTGAGCCAGCACTGGACCGGTGCGGAGTTCAACATTCTCGGCAACGGCGGCGGGACGCGTGCGGTGTTCAACGCGGGGTCGACGGTGACCATCGGTCTCGAAGCCATCACCGGCTACAATACGGTCCCACGTTGCCGAGGCAACGCCGGAACGACCGCGGAGGAGAACAACCTCTCGTTCGTGGCGGCCCCGGCGAACCCGCCGAAGCAACAATATCCGTCGATCGCGTTTACGGAGAGCAACGCCGCCAGCGGGAACGCCCCGTCGTGCGTGGCGGTCCCCGGTCTTTAGGGGAAAGCGGCGCGTTTCTCGCCGCGCCGGACGGCCGCCGCTCGATGCGCGGACAGACCTTCGGCCCGAGCCAAGGTTGCCGTCTGGTCGACGGTGGCGGGCGCGATCGAGTCGCCGCGCACGAAGGTGCGGGCGCATAAAAAGGTGAGTACCGAGAGGCCGCCGGTGAAGCGGGCGGTCGATCCGGTCGGCAGCACGTGATTCGGCCCGATTCCGTAGTCGCCGAAGACCTCCGCGGCGGCGCTGCCGCTGAAGAGCGTTCCGTAGCAGCGCAATTCCGGTCCGAGCGCTTCCGCATTGCGGCCGTGCAGCGCGAGGTGCTCGGGGGCGATGCGATCCATCCACGCTGCTAGACCTCGATCGAGCGCCGCGATCGCGTAGCAGCCGTTACGCTCCAGCGACGCGCGAGCGACGTCCGCAGTGTCGAGCCCGGCCAGCTGCGAGTCGAGCTCGCGGAAGACGGCAGCGGCCAGGGCGGTATTCTCAACGACGAGCATCGTCTTCGCCAGATCGTCGTGCTCGGCTTGTGCGAGCAAGTCGGCAGCCAGGAGTGCCGGATCGGCATCCTGCGACGCAACGATCGCGATTTCCGACGGACCGGCCAGCAGGTCGATGCCGCAGTCGCCGTAGACGGCGCGTTTTGCGGCCGTCACGTACGCGTTTCCCGGACCCGCGACGAGATCGACCGCACTGACGCTTTGCGTACCGTACGCCATCGCCGCGATCGCTTGCGGGCCGCCGATTTCGAAACACTCGTCGACGCAGGCGACGTGCGCGGCGGCCAGCGTCGCCGGAGCGGCACGCGGCGTGGACATCGCGATGCTCGGCACGCCCGCGACCCTCGCGGGAATCGCGCACATCAGCAAGCTCGACGGCAGCGGATGGCGCCCGGCCGGAACGTAGATGCCGGCGCGCGCGATCGGCGTAAAGCGGTGACCGGCAACGACGCCGTCGACGTGGGCGACCGTGTCGCGCAGCGCGGCCCGTTGGAGACGCGCAAATCGCTCTATTCGAGCCCCAGCCGCTTGCAGCGCTTCCGCGAGCGGCGGCGCGAGGCTCCGGTAGGCCGCCGCGCACTCGGCGGCCGGGATTCGGCGAGGCGGAGGGTCGCCAAATCGCCGCGCAAACCGCGCGACGGCCGGATCGCCCTCGTTACGAACCGCCTCGACCACGGATTTGACGTCGGGCAGTTCGCCGCCGCCGCGTTTCCACGGTTGTGTGCCTGGCCGGATTCGGCGAAGAATCACGTCGCGCGCCGCTCGAGCACCGCCATCACGTCGGCGATGCCGATGCCGGTCCGCCGCATTTTGACGGTCATGAAATATAGCAGGTCGGCGCATTCCCACGCGACCTCGTCGGGCGAAGTCGCGTCCGCGAGTTCGCCCGCTTCTTCGGAAAGTTTGGCAGCCAGCAGCTCGTCGTCCGACAGCAGCGCACGCGTGTACGACGTCGCGTTGCGTTCGTCGCGCGCGCGCGCGGCGACTCGCCCGATCAGCGTCGACCACGTGAACGGCCGATGCCCCGCAAAGCACGTGTCCTCGCCGAGATGACACGTGCTCCCGAACTGCTCGACGTAGAAGACGAGCGCGTCGCGGTCGCAGTCCGGAACCACCGCCACGAGGTGCTGCACGTTGCCCGACGTCTCGCCTTTTCGCCACAGCGAGTTCCGCGAGCGGCTCCAGTAAACGCCCCGCGCGCTGCGCAGGGCCTCCGACAGCGATTCGCGCGTCGAATACGCGAGCATGCGGGGCCGTCCGTCGACGGCGTCGCAAACGATGGTCGGGACGGTGCCGCCGGCTTTCTCGAAGTCGACGCTCTCGAGCAGACGTTCGCCGGCGCCGATCATAGCCGCACCTCGAGTCCGCGCGCGATACAGTCGCGCTTGACCTCGGCGACGCGGACGTCGCCGTCGTGGAAGACGGATGCGCCGAGCGCTGCGTCGGCACCGGCGAGCAGCGCGTCGCCGAAGCTCGCGGCGTCGCGCGCGCCGCCCGAGGCAATCAGCGGGACCCTCAGCGCGCGGCCGAAGCGCTTGACGGCTTCGAGATCGTATCCCGCGCGCGTGCCGTCGCGATCGATCGAGGTCAACAAGATCTCACCCGCGCCCAAGTCGGTGGCCTGCCGGACCCACTCCAACGCATCGCATCCCGTCGCGTGCGTACCGCTGCGGGTCGCGACGTCATAGCCCGCATTGGTACGGCGAACGTCGACGGAGAGCACGACGCACTGCGCACCGTAGCGTGCGGCCAAGCGGGAAAGGATCGACGGGTCGTGCACGGCGGCCGAGTTGACGGCAACCTTGTCGGCGCCGGCCTCGAGCAGCGCGATCGCGTCGTCTTCGGTGCGAACGCCGCCGCCGGCGGTCAGCGGTACGTCGATCTCGCGCGCGATCGTGGCCACGGTTTCGTGCGACGCCGCGCGGCCTTCGAGCGTTGCCGAAACGTCGAGCACGACGATCTCGTCGATGCCGGCGTCGCAGTAGCGGCGAGCGCATTCGGCCGGATCGCCGGCATCGCGCAAGTGCCCGAAGCGTATGCCCTTGACGACGCGACCGTCCTTGACGTCGAGACAGGCAACGATGCGCTTAGCGAGCATAGACCGTCTCCCGAGCCGTCTGCAAGAACCGCTTCAAGAAACGCGCCCCATAGCACCCGCTGCGTTCCGGATGGAATTGCACGCCCCAGACGTTTCGCTTAGCCGAGACGGCGGTGAACGGAGGCGGCGCTTCGGTGACGGCCGCCGTGTCCCAGAGATTCGGCGGTGGAGCGAAGGAGTGCGCGAAGTACGCCCATCCGCTCTCGAATGTCGGCGCGAGCGCGTGCACGCGGTTCCAGCCCATGTGGGGAACCTTCGCGGAGGTCAGCCGGCGCACGGTTCCGGTAAAAATCTCCAAGCCGAGCGCTTGAGGGGCTTCGTCGCTCGACGCAAAGAGCACGTGAAAGCCGGCGCAGATTCCCAGCGTCGGCAGTCCGGAGGCGATCGCCGAGCGCAACTCGGATCGCCAGCCGCCGCGATCGATGGCGTCGATGACGAAGCCGGCGTGCGCGACGCCCGGAATGACGAGTGCGGTAACGTCGTGCAAGCGCGCGGGACGGTCGAGCAGCAGCGGCTCCGCCCCGGCGCGTTCCAGACCGGCGACGATGCTGCGCGTGTTGGCAGCCCCGAGCGCGAGAACACCGATCCTCATGCGAGAACCTTCGCGCGCGGCGAGTAGAGATCGATACCGCGAACGCGCGAGAGAAGTTCCAAAGCCGCCTCGAAACCTCGGCCGCGTTCGTCCGCGCGATGCGCGTCGGAACCCAAGGCAACCGGGACGCCCGCAGCGGCAGCTTTCTCGAGGAGGCGCGTGTGGACGTGCAGATACGTCTCCCGGTGTGCGGAGCTGCCGCGATAGAGCGCGCGCGTATTGAACTCGACGGCGAGCGAACGGCGCGCGCAAACGGCGATCAGCCGGTCTTCGTAGGCCTCGAGGTCGGCCGGCGCCGGCCAATGCCCGAACTTTGCCGGTACGTAGAAGTGCCCGACGACGTCGGTCGCCTGAGTATCGATCGCATCCAGCAAGGTGGTCGCGTAACGCTCCCACGTCGCTCGCCGCCCGTAGTGACCGTAGAGATAGGCGAACTCGGGATTGTCGAACGGCCACATCCAGGGTTCGCCCGTCTTGGGATGCTCGAACTCTAGAAAGTGAATCGATCTAACGATCAGTTCCGGCTCGCAGGAGCGCATCGCCAAGCCGATCGCATCGGTCACACGCGGATCGTTGTCGGCCTCGACCCCGATCGGACAACGCAGCCCGCGCCCGAGTTCGCGCGCGAGCGTTGCCGCCGGCTCGAGCCAGACGTCGGCGACCTGCGCCGCCCGGACGACGTCACCTTCGGCGGCCAGGCGCAGCGCGCGACGCGCCGTTCGGACGGCCGCGGCATCGAGGGTAGTCGCCAGGTTGAGATGATCGGTGAGCGCGATCGTCCGCACGTTGCCGCCCGCAGCTGCGCTGGCGAACCACGAGAAGATCGCGCGCGGCGTGTACGGCACGGGGCGCTCGCGGCCGAACGGAAGGTGTTCGCCCTTGGCATGGCCGTGGAGATCGATCATAAGGAGCCTTTCGTGGAAGGAACGCGCTGCGTGGAATCGAGCGTCCACGCTGCGCGGCACGCCCGTCCGAACGCCTTGAACGCCGCTTCCGCGGCGTGATGCGGATCGTTGCCGGCGAGTACGTCGACGTGCGCGCAGAGACTGGCAGATGCCGCCAGGCTGCAGAAGAAGTGACGGACCAGCGCGGCTTCCAGACCTTCGATCGTCTCGGAGGCCAGAGGAAGATCGACGCGCGCGTAGGACCGTTTGCCGAGATCGACGGCGACCCGCACGAGGGCGTCGTCCATTGGAAGCGTCACGCACGCGTAGCGCGCGATACCCCGCCGGTCGCCAAGCGCACCGTCGAGGGCGTTGCCGATTGCGAGCGCAACGTCCTCGATCAGATGATGGCGGATCCCGTCGAGCGACCGCGCATCGACGTCCAGCCGGAAGCCGCCGTGAAACGCCAACTGATTGAGGAAGTGATCGAAGATCGCAAGCCCGGTGCGAATGCCCCCGTCGCTCGCATCGTCGAGCCGCGCCTCGACTCGAACGGCCGTCTCGGTCGTCGTTCGCTCCGCGACGAAGCTACGCACGGGCGCGACTCTCGCGGGCCGTTCGGCGGAGGACGTCGCGCAGGGCTGCGACCAGGAGAACGGTTTCGCGATCGCCGACCGCGCAGACGCGGATGCACGTCCGCAACCGCGGATCGCCGAAGCCGCGAACTGCCACGCCGTGCCGGCGCAAGGCTTTGACGATCGGGCGCGCGTCGGTACCGAGATCGATTAGTGCGAAGTTCGCCGGTCCGCGCCACGACGCGGTGGCATACGGCGCCACAGCCTCCAAAACGGCATCGAGACTGCGTTGAGTTTGCGCCGCCAGCGCCCGCTCGAAGGCGCGCGTCGCAAACTCGCCGGCGAGATACGCTTCGGCCGCGAGCAGCGAGAGCGACGAGAGTGCGTACGGCGCTAACACGCGCCGGAAAACGCGCGCGATCGCCGGGTGCGCCGTCACGTACCCGACGCGCAGCCCGGCCAGAGCCGCAACTTTCGAGAGCGATCCCACGACGGCAACGTTGGGCAGCGCGCCGGCGGCGGCGACCAGCGACTCTGCCCGCATCGTCAGATAGACTTCGTCGACGACGACCAGCGCATCGGGAACCGCCCGCGCGAGTCGAGCCAGCTCGGCAGCGCCGAACGCGTCGCCCGTCGGATTGTTGGGATGCCCGACGAAGATCAAACGCGTTTGCCCGTCGGCGCACGCGAGAAACTGCTCGGGATCGAGCTGCCAGCGTCGGTCGTATGAAACCTGATGCAGCTCGCCGCCGGCCATCGCGACGGCCCGCGCGTACATCCCGAAGGCCGGACGAGCCGCGACGGCGTTGAAGCCCGGCTCCAACGTGAGACGCGCCGCGGCGAGCAACAGCTCGTCGGCGCCGTTGGCCGTTGCCAGCCTGCGCGACGGCACGCCGAGCCGTCGTGCCAGCCCCCGATGGACCCGACGCTGAAGATCGGCAGGATATCGGCGCAACACGTCGCCGTCGATCCGCACGAGCGCGTCGACGACGTGCTCCGGCGGCGCGAGCGGCGACTCGTTCCGGTGCGCGCGCACGCGGAGCTTCCCGTCGAGCAGGTCGGCCGAAGGGTAATCGGGGAGCGCCGCACAGGCGCTGCGGATGCCGGCGCTCACGGGGCCTCCAAGATCGCGACGTCGCTGGTGGAAATGACCCGCAGCACGCGCAGGCCGGCTTCGGCGATGGTGCGCCCGCTGACGACGATGTCGGCGATGAGATCGGCGACCCCGCTGCCGACGCACGCCTCCACGGCACCGGCGATCGGGACGACCTCGAATCGAATGCCGGTGTCGCTCATCGCGAGCAATTGCCGCTCCACCAAGCGGCGATAACGGCTGCAGACGGCCACTCGCACGCACTGCGGCTGCAACAAGACCTCCGGCGACGTTCCGGCCAAGCAGAGCGCCGGCGCCCCGTAAATCGCGGACGGATCGAACCACGCGATGCGCCGGCGAACGAGCCGCGCGTCGAGAGCGTTGCCTTCCAGCAGCCACTCGTCGAGTAAATCGTCGCCGGTCATGGCGACGACCGCGCGTCCGGAGCGGGCTATCTCGTTTGCGAGAAAGGGCACGTCCTCGCCGCGAACGGCGAGCTGCACCCCGCTTTCGGGCACGAGGCGATCGCGAAACCGCGCGAGCTGGCCGCTCAGCCCCCGATTCTTGGGGATCAGCACGATCGGAGAAGCCGCGGTCTGCGCGAGTCGGTCGGCAGCGAGCACGAGGGTCCTTTCGTAAGATCGTCGGTAAAAAAACGGAGCCGCAGCGATCCTGCGGCTCCGTGCGTCGGCGTGTATCGGGGAAGAACTATGGGGACATCGCACGGAGCCGGTCGTCTCCGTGATGATGGTGCGGACGGGTCATCGATTGCGTTGCGGAAGTCATGCGTGGCTAGATGTATACCAGACCGCGCCTCGGCGGTCAACCCGAGTCGCGGGAGATTAATGGCGATTAATGCCGCGCGCGGCGTCTCGGCGGTTTGACAGCAGGAATGACCCGTGCTAGATTACCTGCAATGTATCGAATGCTCGACATGCCGGCCAAGCCTATGTGGATCGTCGCTCACCATCCATTCGCGCGGGGCGTTGTCGACTCGTAACAGCAGTTAAGATCGGGACGATAGCCGCCCTTCGCCGAGAGGTGAAGGGCTTTTTGTTACCATGAGTATCGATGTGAAGGCGACCATGTCCGAAGCGAAATCGAACCGGCGGCAGACCGTGGTGCTGTGCTTCGACGTGCCGCTGTCCCATCGAGCGCCGCTGCGGCGCGCGGCCGCGCTGCGCGTCGAACGCGTGCTCGCCGAAGGTTTCATTCCGGCGATCGTCTGCCCCGAGCCGCTCGCGATTGCCGGAGAACTGGCCCAAGCTGGAATCCGTGCGGTGACGGTGCCGAATCGTCCCCCCGACGATCGTCTGATCGCAGATTTGATTGCCGCCGAAACCGTTCCGGTGTTCGACGGCCAAGGCGAGCTCGCAATTTCTCTCGCGTGGACGCTGCGGGCGCATAACGTCGTCGTCTATTCGGCCAACGCGGATGTCATGTCGGCGGATCCGCAGCGCGTTGCCGGCGCGACCCGGCTTTCTTACGTGTCCCACGTCGAGCTGCTCGAGCTCGCCGGCATCCAATCCCGGCACGTCGATCTGCAAACCGCCGAAGCGGCCCACCGGCAAGGCGTTTCCTACGAAATTCGCAGCCTCGACGGCGATAGCGCCACGCTGGTACGGGGCGAGTCCTACGACGATCGAATTCGTCCGATCACGTCGATCGGCGTGTCCGACGGATTCTCGTTCGTCAGCCTTCGGCCTCAGGAAGGTTCGGAGGACCGATGGGTCGAGGCGCGCGCCGCTCTGTTGGAGCGACTAGCGGAAAACGGCATCGCTCTGGAGATGTTGCAGTTTCATTCCCGGCGGTTGCGCTTCGTCGTTCGAGAAGCGGCAGCCGCCCGTTCCCGCGCGCTCATCGAGGGCCTGGACGTCGGGATGCGCTGCGTCGCTCGGTGTTCCAAGATCTGCATCGTCGGCACGGGACTGTCGACGACCGCCGGAATCTTTTACCGCACCCTGATCGGTCTCTCCGAGCGACGCATTCCCGTGCTGCATTTCGGCGACAGCAACGTCACGATGTCGATCGTCGTCCCGGAGGATCGCGGAGCGGAAGCGGAAGCGTTCTTGCACGAGGTCTTGACCTCGTCTCGACGTTCGAGCGCGACGATGAGCTTCGACCTCGCTCGAGGACGCGTTCGCGTTAAAGGCAAGGAGATTCGGCTCGGATACCGTCAGGCGAAGCTGTTGGAGTTCTTGATCGAAAATGCGGGGCGCATCGTCGAAGCCGAGCGGGCCGCCGCGTACGTTTTCGGCAGCGACGGCCGCGAAGAAGTGGCGGCGTTGCGCGTGCACATGCACAACTTGCGCAAAAAGCTCGAAGACGACCCGGAAGATCCGCGCCACATCGTGACCGTGCCGGCGCAAGGCTACCTATTTCTGCGCTGACCGCGGTCCATGGCGGCGCTCAGCGCTCGCTGGAAGGTTTGGCGGAGGTTCGAGCTTTCCAGCTCGGCAAGCGCCCGGAGCGTTCGACCCGCCGGCGTGGCGACGTGTTCTCGAATGAGTCCGGGATGCGCACCGGTTTCGAGCATCAGCCGCCCGGTGCCCAGCATCGTTTGTGCGACGAGGCGTCGCGAAAGCGCGTACGGCAGACCGATCGACGCGGCGGCATTGCCGAGAGCGTCGGCGACGAACGCCATGTAGGCGGGTCCGCAGCCGCTCAGCGCCGTCACCGCGTCGAGCAGCGTTTCGTCGACGGTTACGACTTCGCCCAGAAGGTCGAACAGCGACGCGACGCGGCGTGCGGCAAGGACGTCGCTGCCGTCGTGAGCGAGCGCGGTAGCGCCGGCCCCGACCTCACAGGCGATATTCGGCATTGCGCGCAGCACGGCGCAGCGGTCGCCGAGGCCTTTGCGAATCGAGGCGATCGAAACGCCCGCCGCGACGCTGACCACCGTATGGCGCCTTTCGGTCAACGGTTCGATCTCGGCCAGGACGCTGCCGACGTGCGCGGGCTTGACGGCGAGTACGATCAAATCGCTGCACCGAATTACCTCTTGGGTCGACGTCACCGTCGCGCCGAACGGCGTGGCGGCGGCGCTCCGGCGCGTCGTGCTCGCGGTCACGACGGCGCCCGGGTCGGCGCGCCGGATGCCGGCGGCCAGCGCGCGGCCCATCGTTCCGAAACCGACGATTCCAACGTTGTAATACACTGTACGACTCCAAAAGAGAAAGAAAGACCGCCCGATACGGGCGGCCTTTGGAAATCCAACGCGGCGCAGCTTACCGTACCAAGGGCGTTACGAACTCCCGGTTGGCGGCTGTGGTGCGCGCGCGCGCGTGGACATACGCCGACTATACGGGATCGGCCGAGCCGTGTCTAGGGCGTTAAGCGGCCTTAACGGCGCCGGCTCGCGGGCGGCTTGTCGAATTCCGCAGCGCCGGTTCGACGTAACGGGTAAAGAGGCCGATGACGGTCGCTTGGAACGAGGGAGTCAACCATGAATATCGTCACCACGATTGCGCGCCTGCTGCTCGGGCTGCTCTTCGTTGCCGCCGGCCTGATGGCGTTCGTCATGACCGCACCGATGCCCGAACCCGGGCTGGCGGGCGCCTTCAACGACGCCTTCGTTCGTTCGCACTACGCGATGTTCGTCGGTGCCGCCCAGCTGGTACTCGGAGTGCTGCTGCTGGTCGACCGCTTCGTGCCGGTAGCGCTGATCGTGCTCGCAGCGTTCCTCTACAACAGCTTCGCGTTTCATGCGACCATGCTGCCCGTGGGGCTGCCGGTCGCGGCGATCGTCGCGCTGCTATGGTTTGCGGTCAGCTGGAGCTACCGCCGCGCCTTCGCGGCGCTTTTTACGGCGCGCCCCGAAACCGATGGAGCTCACGTTGCCAAGCCGTCGGCGTCGACGACGGCTTGAGCGAACGCCTGCGGCGCTTCCTGAGGAACGTCGTGGCCGATCCCAGGGAGGATCCGATGCGCGTACTTCCCCGAAAACTTGTCGCGATACGCGGTGCCGTCGGCCGCGGGTCCGTCGAAGTCGCTCGCAATGGTGATCGTCGGCACGCCGATCACCGGCCCGGCGAAGAGCCGGGCTTCGAGCGCGTCGTACTTGGGCTCGCCTTGAGCCAGTCCCAAGCGCCAGCGATAATTGTGGATTACGATCGCGACGTGGTCGGGATTCTGAAACGAGGCGGCGGTGCGTTCGAACGTGGCGTCGCTGAAATGCCAGGTCGGCGAGACGATGGTCCAGATCAGCCGGTTGAAGTCGTTGCGGTTCTCCGTGTATCCGAGAACGCCGCGCTGGGTCGAAAAGTAGTACTGGTACCACCACCCGAGTTCGGCCTTCGGCGGCAGCGGCTGCTGCTGGGCCTTGACGTTGGTAATCAAATATCCGCTCACGGCCACGAGCGCCTTGACGCGCTCGGGCCACAGGGCCGCGAGGATCGCCGCCGTGCGCGATCCCCAGTCGAACCCGCCGACGGTTGCGCGCTGGATCTTCAGAGCGTCCATCAAGGCGATGACGTCCAGCGCGACGACCGACTGCTGCCCGTTTCGAAAGGTGCTGCTCGAGAGAAACGTGGTCGAACCATATCCGCGAAGATACGGAACGATGACGCGATAGCCGTTGGATGCCAGCAGCGGCGCGACGTCGACGTAGCTGTAGATATCGTAAGGCCACCCGTGCAGCAAGATCACCGGCGGACCGTCCGCGGGTCCCGCTTCGGCGTAGCCGACGTTCAAGAGACCGGCGTCGATTTGACGTAAGGTAGAAAAGGACGTATGCGTGCCGGGCGCTACCGGCGGAATCGTCGCCGATCCGAGGTCTCCAACTCGAGCGGCGACGGAATCGATCGAGCTCAACTGCGCGGCCGCAAATGCTACGGCGGCCGTCTGCAGGAAGCGGCCGCGCCCGAGCGTGGCTTGCAGGCGCATGGAGTGCTCCTTTCCCTAGCTGCTTTGGCTCGATGCAACCGTTTCGCACGAGATCGTCGGGGCGTCGGCCAGGCAGACGAGAATCGCTCCGATCGAGACCCGGTGCGCCTTGGGATATCGAGCGTAAAAGCTCGTGATGGCGGACTGATAGTGTACCAGATTCTGGCTGAACGTATACTCGCCCGCGTCTTTGGAGACCAGTGCCTTGGCGTCGTCGAGCGGCATCCGGGCGTTGCCGGCGGTTGAGAATGCACCCATCGTATAGGCGACGCCGTAGGTCTGGAGCGCACTCTCGAGCGCGAGAAGCTGCTGACTCGAGCTCAGCGCGCTCCACCAGTCATAGTCGAGGATGACGCCGTTGTCGCCTGCGCGTCCGCGCAAGGGAGCGAGCGCTATTGCGCCGAGCAGCAGAATGACGAGGAATTTTTGGACAACCGTCTCGCTCACGGGTCTTCCTCCGCCTCGGCATGGCGCGTCCTAGCCTGAAAGCAACCCTTCCCGCTTCACTGGTGAACGCCCTCGAACGACGCCTCGACGATTTGCGGCGCGCGGCCTTGAACCTGGCTCGTGAACCAGAGAGTTCTTTGGTCCGGGGCGATCGCGAAGCCGGCGGGGTTATACGGAATCGGATAGGCTTGCTGCTTTCCTGCGGTCGTGATTCGCCAGACGGCGCCGTTGGTTCCGATCGGATCGCTTCCGGAGAACCACAGCGCTCTCACGCCCGATGCGATGCCGCTCGGGTAGACCGGGAACGTAATGACGTTGCGCGCGACGTGGTAGAAAACCGGCTGGCCGGCAGCGAAGGTCCCCACCAGTTGTCCATCCTCCGACGGCAAGCCGAAGTACGGCAATGTAAACCACGGATTTCCGTCGGATCCGATCGCGATATGATTCGGGGAGAGGTTCGCGCAACACGGCTCGCCCTTGGTGACCAGCCCGGTCGAATGCACGAGGAAGCTTCCGTGGATCGAGCTCTGCACCAGGACGACTTCGTGGTCCGTGAGGCTGGCAAAGAACCAGAGGTTTCCCGACCCGTCCGCTTCGATCGACCCGTCGGGAATCAAATCGCGAGGAACGCGAAACGACGAGACTCGGCCCTCGACGGTCGCGCGAACGAGATACGAAGGCGGTCCGACGGCGATCGTCCAGAGCGCGCCGTCGGAACCGACGGTGAGCGCCGCCGGGTCCGCAACGTCTGCGTGCGGCGTGCGAAACTCTGCGATCTGCCCCGCCGGCGTGACCCGCCCGATACTTCCGGCACCATCGCTGAACCAGACGTTCCCGTCGGGGCCGTTGACGATATCGTAGGGCAAAGCCCCGGCATTCAGACCGGCGGTGAACTCGCGGACCTTCAGATGCGTGGAAATCGAGCCGATCGCCGGTCGTTGTGCGTCGGTGAACCAGGCCGTGCCGTCGGCGGCAACGACGACGTCGCGCGGAACCGCCCTGGCCGGCAGGCCGGGCGTGCTTCCCGCCGTGAAAACGTGGAACGTCGGACCGGCCGCGTGCGCAGCCGCGGCCACCGGACCGGGAACCACACCGTTGGCCGGCGGGACGGACGGCCCGCATCCGAACAGCGCTAATAAGACGAAGACGGACGTGCCGGAGCGTTTGGCATGCATACCTTCAGGATAACATCGAGGCCGAGTCGAGACGTGCGCGCTGCGAGAAAACGGATCGGCGTTTGGGAAAAGGGAGCTAGGCGGTCAACGCTCGCTCGATCTCGTCGGCCTTGCGGCCGTAACGGCGATCGCTCGTGATTCGGCTCGCGATGCGATACGATAACCCGAGCGTCAGGCCGATGCCCGCGCGTTCTACGGCAGGAAGGGCCGGCTCGATCAAGCTCAGCGCTTCGCGCCGCCGGCCAAGTGCGTCGGCTGCCTGCGCGGCCAGCATCGCTTTATATGGCCGGCGCGAGCACTCGGGCTCCGAGATCAAATCGCGAGCGGTTTGGTATCGCCCGTGACGCAGCGCGAATTCGGCCTCGAGCGTTTTGCGCGAGCTCGCAACCGCGACCGACGCCGGTTCGCCGCAGCGCCGAAGAATATCCGGGACCTTTCGCCAGAGCGGCGTGTACATGAGGGTCCTCGCCATCCGCAAGCTCACCTCGGAAAAGAGCTCTCTCGTCGGATGCAGCTTCGCGAGCGAGAGGGCCGCCTCGGCCGCGCGAAGCGCGGCAGCCGCGTCGCCGGAAGCCGCACGGATTTGCGCGGTGGCGTTGAGCGCGCGCAACCTCAGGTCGACCGATCCGCTCGCGTGCGCGCGCTGCGACAACTCGTCGACGGCGCGAGCCCGGTGGCTCAGCGGCTGCCATCCACACGGGTCGGAGAGGATCGCGTGCCGGAACGCTTGCAGCGTCAGTTCGAGCTGGATCGAAAAGATCGGCGACGCTCCGCACGACGCTGCCAGAAGAGTGCGCACCCTCGAAAGGGTACGCACGCTCGCGTCGATGTCGTGAAAGGTCGTGAGCCCCTCGCCGTACTCGAAAAGGATGCGGACGTACAGGGTTCGCACGGGATCGGCGGGACCGAAGTCGAGCTGCTCCAGGCGCGCGAGCGCCGTCGAGAACAGCTCCATTGCCTCCGCCGGAGCTCGCAACCAAACGTCCATGCCTTCGGCGTATTCCAGGCGCGCGTGCGCGACGCGACGCTCGCGCTCGGAAAGGGTGCCGCTCTCGAGAACGGCCCGCGCAGCGCGCAACGGACCGTCCGGACTTTCCGGCGGACCGCTGCGGATGCGCACGAGCGCGATTTCGGCCAGCACCTCGATCTTCTGCGCGGCGAGCGCGACCGAGCGCGATACCCGCTCGTAGGCATCGAGTGCCCCGGATAAGTCGCCGAGCTCGGCCATTCCGGCGGCCCGGTTCATGCGAAAGCGAAACTCGTCGAATGCGGCGCCGGACGCGGCGGACGAGGGCGTTTGCGCCTCCCGGAAATATCGCGCGATGCGTTCGCAGATCGCAGCCCGCTCGCGATAGTATTGCGTTTGCGAAACCCCGAGTTCGGATGCATGCGCCGGCACGGGTCTGCCGTTGAGGCAACCCTCGACCGCGATCGCGTATTGACGAAGCGCTCGCTCGCGACTCCCCGCCGCGAGGTCGAGGTCGCGATAGCGCCGCGCGGCCGCACGAAAAACGTCGTGAATCCGCGCGACGACGGTGCGGTCTTGCGCCGGGCCGGCGCGGCCCGCGGGCGATTCTTCGAAGAAGCACGCCGTAAGCGGGTTTTCGCGCAGCCGGAGCGGGTCGGCGATATGCCGGAAAAGGTGTTTTGCCGCCGCCTCGAACGATGCATGAGGATTGGCGCGCGGCATATCGTGACCTCCGGAGGCGTGCGGGCTAAACGCGCTTTTCGAACGTCGCGCCGGCCGCGCCTTCGTCGCCGGTACGCACTCGATGCGCGTCCGAGAGGTGGTACATGCGCAAGCTCCTCGCCCTGCTCGTGCTGCTCGGTCTTGCCGGTCCATTCCAGCGGGCCGCCGCAGCTCAAGCGACCAGCCCGCCGTCGGACGTCGCCGGCGTCATGGTTCTCGGCGTCGCGCATCTGGTGGCGCGGCGCGACATTCACAACAGCGTCTTTGCGGACAGCCCGCTCTCGCCGGCGCGACAAGAGCAAATCGCCGACGTCGTACGGCGTTTGGCCGCGTTCCATCCGACGAAGGTCTTGATCGAAGCTCCGATGGGAGATGCGGTCTTTCCCCAGCGCTATCGCGAGTACCTCGAAGGCAACTATACGCTCGGAGCCGGCGAGATCTATCAGTTCGGGTTCAGGCTGGCAAAGCTCGCGGGAAATCCGACGATCTACCCGATCGATACCTTCGGACCGGCGCTGCTCAACGACGATAGCCGTATCGACGCCTATCTGAAGGCGAACTTCAACCGCGTGGCGGATTCGCGTACCGACGCGTTTTTGGCGCGCCAAGACGACATCGAGAGGAGCGGTACGTACCTCGACTTGCTGCGCTACCTCAACTCCGACGAGGCCATCCTCGCCAACGCGTCGTGGTATAGCGTGCTCGACGGCATGGGACGCCAGGCCGACGACGCCGGCAGCGCGTACGTCTCTCAGTGGTACGCGCGTAACGTTTACATTTTTTCCAACGTGCTCGGCGTGGTGCGTCCGGGCGATCGAGCCGTCGTCATGATGGGTCAAGGGCATGAATATCTCTTGCGCGAGTTCGTGCGGCTCGATCCGAACCTGGCCTACGTCGACCCGTTGACGTACTTGAAGTAGCTCCTCGGGACTCACGAACGTGCCGGATCGGGCGGTTTTCATAAGCCACGCTCATCAGGACGCAGAGATCGCCCGGGAGCTGTGCGCGCGGCTGGAAGCCGCCGGCGTTGCGTGCTGGATCGCGCCGCGGAACATGCGAGCCGGAGCCGATTGGTCGGCGACGATACCCTCCGCCATCGATGCGTGCCGGGCGATGGTTCTGATACTCTCGTCCGGCGCCAACGCATCGAGACAGATTGCCCACGAAGCCCACCTCGCGCACGAGAACGGGATTCCGATCGTACCGGTGCGCGTCGAGGCGGTCGAGCCGCAGGGCGCGCTGCGGTATCTGCTGTCCGGCGTTCACTACGTCGACGCGCTCGGCGGTTCGCGCGAAGATGCGTATGCCGAAGTCGCCGGCGTCCTCCACCGCCCCGACGAGGGCGGCGAGCCGGTACCCGCGCGGACGCTGCGCCAGTGCCCGTGGCTCGTACCGACTGCGATGCGGACGCGTTACTTTACCGGTCGCGAAGAGCTGCTCGAGCGTCTGCGCCGGGCGCTGCTCGAGCGTCATCGCGCCGCGCTCAGCGGGCTCGGCGGCGTCGGAAAGTCGCAAGCCGCGATCGAGTACGCGACCCGTCAT
>DATJUC010000007.1:0-3055 GCA_035502675.1 Candidatus Acidiferrales bacterium
TGCGACACAAACGGCTACTGCTTGTGAAAGTACCCGTCGAAGATCGCGTGCCAGGTTTTGCCGCCGTCGGTGGAAACCGTCCAGAGCTCTTCGACGATGCCGGCTCGAACGGTCCAAACGCCGCGATCGAGGCGATGTCCCGCCGCCGGATCGTCTTCGCCGCGCATCTCCATCGCGGCGCCGGCGCGCGGACGGCCCCAGAGGCGCACGACCAATCCGCGGTCGTCCATGAAATCCTGATACCAGAGTCCGGTCCGAGCTTGGTATCCGCTCAATCCGAGGCCGGCGCTCGAGCCCTCGGACGGCGCGTTGGTATAGCGCTCGATGACGACGCAGCCGTCGAGAATCTTGCGGACGTCGTCGGTCCCGACCAGTCTTCCGGCGCGATCGTAGACGTTCCAGCGTCCGATCCAAAAGTCGAACTGACGGTACGCCGGACCGTCGCACGCCGGCGCCGGCTGCCCCGTCCACGCGCATGCGAGTACCGCCAGGCACAGCGTTGCAGCCGGACGTTTCATGAGAACACCCTAGCAGCGGCGCGCCGAGGAGTCGACCACGTTCGGCCGGCCGCGGATAGAAACGGCCGCGTGGGCAGTTACGAACCCGCGCCGCTTCGGTAGGCGTTGAGCAGATCGCGGCGCGTGACGATGCCGGTCAGGCGATCCTCGCTGCCTTCGACGACCGCAAGCAGCGGATTCTCCGTGTCGGCCATCAGCGTCGCCGCACGTTCGAGCGTGTCCGACGCATGCAGGCGTTCCGCGGAATGCATGATCGTTCGAACCGGTTGAGCGCCGCTGCCGGCGGTCGCAGCGCGCGCGAGATCGACCGCCGTCACGACGCCGACGAAGCGATCGCCGTCGCACACCGGGAATGCCAGCTCGCCACCGCGTTCGTCGCGCGCCAGCACGTCGGCGATCGTGTCGGCGGCCTGCGCGATCGCCGGCGGCTGGCGCACCACGCTCGACACGGAGAGTTTTGCGAAGAAGCGCGGATGCCGCGCGCGCTGCCAATCGATCCCGCGCCGGATGAGCTTACGCTCGTAAATGGTCGCTCCCAGCCAGCTGCGTCCCAGCACGGTGGCGATCACGACCGTAACCATCAGCGGCAAGATGATCGTATAGTCGTTCGACATTTCGAAGACGATCATGATCGCGGTGATCGGCGCTTCCGCAGCCGCCGCGAAGACGGCCGCCATCGCGACCAAGCCGTACGCCGCCGACGGTGCCGTCCACAACGGAAAGAGTCCGTGGACCAGTCTCCCGTACCAGTCGCCTAAGAACGCGCCGGTGAACAGCGACGGCGCGAAGATGCCTCCGGATCCGCCTGCGCCCAGCGTCAGCGACGTCGCGATCGGCTTCAACGCCGCCAGCGCCAAACCGTGGCGCGCCGGCACGTGCGAATACAGCACCTGCTGGATCGGCCCGTAGCCGACGCCCAGCACCTGAGGAAACCACATGCCGATGACGCCGACGCCTGCAAACCCTAGCGTGCCCTTGACCCACGCGGGCAGCTTGATTCGCTCGAAGCCGTCTTCGATCGCGTACAGGACGTTGACGAATCCGGTCGCCCAGCCGGCCGCGACGACGCCCAGCACTGCGTAGAGCACCAGCTCCAGCGGCGAGACGAGCACGAAACCCGAGGCGTTGAACGATGGGT
This sequence comes from Candidatus Acidiferrales bacterium, assembly GCA_035502675.1. Lineage (GTDB taxonomy): Bacteria > Vulcanimicrobiota > Vulcanimicrobiia > Vulcanimicrobiales > Vulcanimicrobiaceae > DATJUC01. The sequence continues at coordinate 1,657 of DATJUC010000007.1, forward strand.
GGTTGCCGAGAAACGCGCGGCTGATCACTGCGGCGATGACCGACGCGACCACGATCGCTGCAAACGAACGCGGTGCGAACTCGCCCAAGATGACTTCCGATGCAAAAAAGACGCCGCCGATCGGCGCGTTGAAGGTGGCCGAGATGCCGGCGGCGGCGCCGCACGCCACCAGCGTTCGCACGATCGGCGCGGGTGCGCGTGCGAGCTGCCCGATCAGCGAGCCGATCGCCGATCCGATTTGCACGATCGGGCCCTCGCGGCCGCAGCTTCCTCCGAATCCGATCGAGACCGCCGACGCGATCGACTTGACCGCGATCACGCGCGGTCGCATCGCGCCGCCGCGCAGCGCTACCGCTTCCATCACCTCCGGCACGCCGTGCCCTTTGGCTTCCGGCGCGAACCGCGTCGCGACGAAGGCCGCAATCGCGCCGCCGACTGCGAGCTGGAGCACCAGCGCGATCGAGCCGATCGGATGCGCGATCCAAGCCGCGCCGGCAATCATCGCACGAAACACGATCGCGCCGAAGCCCCCGCCGATGCCGACGACCACGGCTGCCGCGATCATGAAGGCGCTCTGCGAGATGACGAAACGGCCCACCCGCAATCCGTAACGGCCGGATTGCATGACGTAGGAGATCATCCCCGACATCTTTCCACCGCCGGGTCCGGGCCAAACGACCGAGCGCCGTCAAGCATCATTGGTCGTCGTCGAGAATTCGCAGCCAGCGCGAGTGCATTGCGGCCGCCCGGCTGGGCAGGGGCGTCTTGCCGGAGCACAGGATCGAGGGTGGGACCGGAATTTTCGTAAACGGTGCCGGCGACTGGCTAAAGTTGAAAAACGCATCGAGGTTGTTGAGATAGGGCGACGCGTCGGTCGCGCCGAGCGAGCCGAGGTCGAAGGTCGTCTCGGTGAATTTCAACAGGGTCGCGAACTCGACGTCGGTGTGCACGACGGCGCCGCGACGAACGTACGGCGAAACGACCAGCAGCGGAACGCGGAAGCCCGGTCCGGCCTGATCGCGCACGACGTAAGGTGCGACGTGATCGTAGAAACCTCCCCAATCGTCCCAGATCACGAAGATCACCGTGTCGTTCCAATCTTTAGAGGCGCCGATCGCGTCGATCACGCTGGCGACCCACGACGGGCCGCACTTGCCCAAGGGAACGCCGGGATGATCCGATGAGAGCGGACCCGGCAGAATCCACGTCACTGCCGCCAGCGGCAGCTTTCCGCCGCTCTCGTCGCTCAAGAACGTATCCGACGGGACGCGAAAATGCGGCGTGTCGACCGGTGTCGGATGGAAGACGCTTTCGTTCGTGTGGCAGCTTTTCATCACCGGCTTCGAGGGCCACACCGAGCCGTACCGGATCGATGCGTTGACGTCGAGGCCCACGATAT
>DATJUC010000008.1:0-11653 GCA_035502675.1 Candidatus Acidiferrales bacterium
AAGGTGAGACACGAGTTAATCTTTGATGGTGTAGCCGACGCCGCGAACCGTAGTGATCAGCTTCTCGTCGAATCCTTCGTCGATTTTGCCGCGAAGATAGCGGATGTAGACGTCGATCAGGTTGGAGTCGCCGAGGAAATCGCTGCCCCAGACGCCGTTGAAGAGCTCGTCGCGGGTGTGGACTTTGTTGCGATGCAGCAGCAGATATTCGAGCAGCGCGTATTCTTTGGCGGTCAGCGAGACCGGCTTTCCGGCGCGGTGCACCTCGTGCCGGTCGCGGTCCATCACGACATCGCGATATTCGATGACGTTGCTCTGCGGCGAGCGCTCGCGGAGCCGCGCGCGCACGCGCGCCAGCAGCTCGTCGGTGGAGAACGGCTTGGTGACGTAGTCGTCGGCGCCGACGTCGAGGCCCTCGACGCGGTCGGGCACGCGATCCTTGGCGGTCAGCATGATGATCGGAACTTTGCTCTTGGCGCGGATGCGCCGGCAGACTTCCAGGCCGTCCATGCGCGGGAGCATGAGGTCGAGGATGACCAGATCGGGTTCTTTGAGGGCCTTTTCCAGACCCGATAGGCCGTCGCGTGCGACGTCGACTTCGTAGTGCTCGTGCTCGAGCTCGAGCTGCAGCACGCGGCTAATCGCCGCGTCGTCCTCGATGACGAGGATCTTATGGGGCTGCTCGGGTTTGTCCATGAACCCGGATTATCGTCCGCTCCTCCGCTCGGACCTTTGCCCGGCGAGCGCCAAAGGTTGGGATCCGGTGAAAAACATCAGCCAGAACGCGGTCGCCGCGCCGGCGGTCAGCCAGGCCAGCGTGGTCACGTTGCCGAGCGCGCGCGCGCCGGTCGCGCCGATGGCGCCCAGCGTATTGAGGAAGAGCGTCCCGCCGCCCATGGCGACGACGGCGACCAGCCAAACGACGACGGCGGCCAGGGCACCGAGCAGCGTGACTTCCAAAACCGAGAACGCCGGAGCCGGACGGTAGACGGTCGCGGCCAAGATCGAGGAACGCAGGTCGGTCGGCGGCTCCTCCAGCGGGAGGGCAAAAAGCGCCCGGTCCAGTGCGTCGTCGTCGTACATCATGCTTCCGTTACCCCGTCTCCGGCGAGAAGCCTGCGGAGCTGCTCCTTCGCGCGAAATAAATGCGTTTTTACCGTTCCCATCGGCAGGCCGAGCGCTTCGGCGATCTCTTCGTACTGGCGGCCTTGCAGGTGGTAGAGGGTGATGACCGCTCGGTACTTTTCCGGCAGCGCGTCGATTGCTGCCCGCAGCCGGGCCGCCTCGTCGAGCGCGATGGCCTGTTGCTCGGGCCCCGGTCCGGCGTCGGCCCGGTCCGGCAGCTCTTCATTACTGTAACGCTTGCGGCGATTCAAACGGTCGCAGCAGGCGTGGTAGGCAATCGCGAAGATCCAGGTCGAAAACTTGGCGCCGGGCTTGAAGGTCCGCAGGCTGCGAAACGCTTTGAAAAACGCTTCCTGCGTGGCGTCCCGGGCCTCCTCGACGTCGTGGAGCGTCCGGTACGCCAAATGATAGACGGCGCGGTCGTAGCGCTCGACCAGGGTCGCAAAGGCGTCCGGGTTGCCGCGCAGGGCCAAAGCCACCAGGTCGCCATCGGCCGCTCCGGGATTCATTTGCCCGCGCGGCCGCGTTGCCAACAGTGCCGACACGCCAGTCGTACGCGCGCGCGAGCCGGATTGTTTCGCCGGCCGGCTCGAAACATCGCGGGCCGCCGGCCGTACCTAAGGCAGAACGTCAAACGGAGGCCCCAATCAACATCATGGTCATTCGACCCGGAACCTCACCCCTGAACCAGACGAATCCGCGCATGCTGACGACCTTGTCGTCGGAGACGGCCGAGTCCCTTCGGCCCACATTCGCCGGGTGGGGGCCCAGGATCTAGTGTCTCGCGCCTCGATCGTCGGCGTCCTCATCGCCGTCGAGGTCGTCATCGTGGGTGTCGCGCTCTACGTCATCGGCGGTGCCGGCGGCTGGAGCGCGATGCATCCGCACGGCAGCTTCTTCATGGGGATGCACCACTACAGTTTCGAGGCGACGCCGATCGCGCCGCTCGAAGCGGGAAGCTCGCCGGCAATCGCCGTCGACGATCCCGACTCGCGCGTTGAGATCGGCCCGTCGAGCGACGGTCTGGTGCACGTCAAAGATCTGACCGGCGTGAGCGGCGCCCGCTTCGCCGGCGATAGCTCGATTTCGCAACTGCGCGTGACGCGCACGTCGAACGGCGTCTCGATCGAGCGCCCGTCGCACCAACATTTCTTCGTCTTCGGCTCGATCGACGAACGGATCGAAATCGACGCGCCGCCGGGCTCGAGCTTCGACGTGAGCCGATGCTCGGGCGCGGACGTGAGCGGAATCGACGGCGCCGTTACGGTGCGTTCTCAAGACGGTCACGTGACGCTCGCCGACCTCCACGGTACCGTCGACGCCCGCAGCGACGACGGCTACGTCGATGCGAACGGCATCCACGCCGATTCGCTCGCGGTGGAGTCGTCGGACGGACATCTCGCGCTGCACGACGTTGCGGTAGCGACGCTGACCGCCCGAACCTCGGACGGCAGCATCGAGGCCGGCGGTCTCGCCATCGCGGGCGCGCACCCCAGTGCCACGATCCACACCGACGAAGGCCGCGTGCGCGTCGCCGGAACCTTCGCCCCGGGCGGCACGTATAACGTATCGAGCAACGACGGCAGCCTCGAGCTGGCGTTGCCGAACTCGAGCGATCTCACCGTCGCAGCCTCGACCGGCGACGGACACATCGTCGTCGACGGGGCGTCGATCGCGACCGGCGACGACAGCGATTCGGTACAACACACGATTCGTCTGGGCGACGGCTCGGGGAGCTTACAGTTGTCCACGAGCGACGGATCGATTCACATTTCCACCAACAACGGAGCGGTATAGTCCATGGGCCCTGATACAGTCGTACCCCTCTTCTTTTTCCTCATCGTCGTCGGAGCGCCGATCGGCGCGTGGATCGTCTCCCGCGTCTTGGCGCACCAGGAACGAATGGAGATGATTCGCCGCGGCTTCATGCCGCCGCCGGATCCGCGGATGATGCGGCGCACTATGAAATACGGCGTACCGCCGGGCTTTCAGCCGGGCTCCGCGCCGCCCCCCGGATTCGTGCCGCCGGCATACGATCCCGAGTATTACGCGCAGCACCAGCTGCGCCGCGGCATCCAAGTCGCGTTCATCGGGCTCGCGCTGCTGATCGGTCTGTCGTTCATCGGCTATCACGGCAGCGGCGAATACGTCTGGGGTCCGTGGCTGCTGGCCGGACTCATCCCGATGTTCGTCGGCATCGCGCAGGTCATCAGCGCCGTCTTGAGCGGTGCGAAGATCGGCGGCATCGCGAGCGGACCGGCCGCCGCGCACTTCGGTCCGGCCGAGACGACGGAGGTCCCTCCTGCGAGCGCTTCCGCCGCCGCACCGCCGCCGCCGGGATCGTACGGCGGTTGGCGTCCCGGGTCCACGCCGGAGATCGGCAAACCGCCCTCGCCGCCCGATTATCGCTGACGCGTACGAGTCAGGGCCCAGGAATAGCAGAACCGCCGGTCTTTCGACCGGCGGTTCTTGCGTGGAGCTGCGTACGTGGAGGAGTGAATGAAAATGAAGACGCGATTAGCGACAGGAGACCAGAGCCATTGCCCAACCGGCGGCGGTGCGCGTTCTCACCAGATATCCGTCCGCAGTCCGGTCGTATACCTGATAGCCGGCACGGAGGGCGTCGGCCAGTGACTTGAAGACGATGAGACCTGCCATTTCGGACCCTCCTTTCCTCTACTTTACTGCTCTATACCGTATAACGGCGGTTGTGGCAAGACAGTTGATGCCTTTTCGCGGAGTTTTTTAAAAATTTGGCGAAAACGGTTGCTCGAATGCCAACGCTCGACACACCCCCCCGCGTTCGCGCGACGCTGATTCTCGATCGGCAGCAACTCGCGCCGGGTGTGGTCTCGGTGGGTTTCGACGCGCCCGAGCTGGCGCGTCGCGCGAAGCCCGGACAATACGTCATGGCGATTCCACCGAGCGGCCGCGCGGCGGCGACGGCGCTGGGCATATACGAAGCCGACGAACGGCGTGCAAGCTTGCTGTTTTTCGTCACTGGAAATAGAACGCGCGAGCTTTCGCTTTTGCGACCGGGCGACCGGCTCGACGTCGCCGGACCGCTGGGGAACGGCTTCGATCTGCGCGAGGAGTACGGCGCCGTCTCGATCGTGGCCGGCGGCGTCGGCATCGCGTCCGTCTTGCTCGCCGCGCAGCAGCTGGTTCGGCGGGGCGCGCGCGTGCGGCTGCTCTACGGCGCGCGTACGGCGCAACTGCTGGTCGATGCGCAGCGCTTTCGCGACGCCGGCTGCGAGCTCGTCTTGGCGACCGAGGACGGCAGCGCCGGACACCGCGGCTACGTCACCGAACTGCTGACGCGCGCGCAGCGGCCCGACGTGATTCTCGCCTGCGGACCGACGCCGATGCTGCGCGCGGTCGGGCGCATCGCGATCGAGATCGGCGTGCGCGCGCAGCTCTCGCTGGAAGAAACCTTCGCGTGCGGCGTGGGCGGCTGCTGGGGCTGCATCGTCCCGCTCGCCGGTTCGAGCGCGCAAGCACCCGGTTTCCCGCCGGCAGAGCGCGGCGGCAGCGACGTCGTCAACGCGCGCATTTGCAAGGAAGGTCCCGTCTTTTGGAGCGACGAGCTGCGATGGTAACGCGATGCTGACCGCGCGTCCCAGCCTGGCGGTGCGGCTCGGAAAACTCGAACTGCCGTATCCGACGCTGATGGGCAGCGGATGTTACGGCTCCGGCGACGAGTTTGCTTCGTTCCTGGATCTCACCAAAATCGGTGCGGTCGTGCTCAAGAGCGTCACGCGCCTTCCGCGTATCGGCAATCCGGCACCGCGTCTCGTCCACACGCCGGCCGGAATGCTCAACGCGATCGGCTTGCAGAACCCCGGCATCGACTGGTATCTCGAACGCGAGGTTCCCAAGTACGGCGCCTATCCCTGGATCGTGATCGGAAGCGTCGCCGGTTTTTCGATCGACGATTACGCCTACGTGTGCGAGCGTCTCGCGGCGCGCGACGAGATCGCGGCCGTCGAGCTCAACATCTCGTGCCCGAACGTGGCCAGCGAGGGTGAGACGTTCGCCTGCGATCCCAAGCTGACGGCCCGCGTCGTCGCGGCGGCGCGCGCGACCACCGACAAGACGCTGATCGTCAAGCTCTCGCCCAACGTCACCGACATCGCGTCGATCGCGCGCGAGGCGCAGGATGCCGGTGCCGACGCGCTGGCGGTGATCAACACCGTGCGCGGGATGGGCATCGACGTCGAAACCTGGCGTCCGCGTCTCGGAAACGTCACCGGCGGCCTCTCCGGCCCGGCCATCCGCCCGATCGCCGTGCTGGCGGTCTACGAGGTCGCGCGCGCGGTGACGATTCCGATCGTCGGTCAAGGCGGCATCGAAACCGTAACCGATGCGCTGGAGTTCTTCTTGGCGGGTGCGACCGCGATCGGAATCGGAACCGCAAACTTCACCGACCCGCGCATTCCCGAGCGCCTCGCCGGCGAGCTGGAAGCCTATCTGGAGCGGCGTAACCTCGCCTCGATCGCCGACCTCGTCGGCAAAGCGAACGTCGGCTTCGCCAACGCGTACCAATCGAAAGGAGACGAGGGATAGTGGCACAGCTCATCGTCGCGCTCGACGTGCCCGACGCCGAACGCGCCCGCGCGCTGGTCGACCAGCTCTACGATTTCGACGCGATCTACAAGATCGGTCTGGAAGGGCTCTACGGCTACGGTGACGCGATCCGCTCCTATTGCGAAGAGCGCGACGTGCGCACGTTCGTCGACGCCAAGCTGCACGACATCCCGCGCACGGTGGCCGCCGCGATGCGCGCGCTGGTCACGCCGGCGACGCACATCGTCAACGTGCACGCGCTGGGCGGTCTCGAGATGATGCGCGCCGCGGTCGAAGCGGCTGGGGAGCGGGCCCACGAGCTGGGCGCGACGCCGCCTCAAGTTTTCGCCGTCACGATTCTCACGAGCATCGCTCCCGAAGACCTCAACGAGCTCGGGCTACAAGGCGGACCGGGCGAGAACGCGACCCGCTTGGCGGCACTCGCGCGCGACGCCGGCTGTGCCGGCGTGGTCTGCAGCCCGCTGGAGGCCGCCGATCTCAAGCGCTTCTTCGGCGACGACTTCCTCACGTTGACGCCGGGCATTCGGCCGGCCGGAACCGCGCACGGCGACCAGCGCCGCGTCACCACGCCGGCGCAGGCGGTTGCGGCGGGCGCGGATTACATCGTCGTCGGGCGGCCCATCGTGGAAGCTGCCGATCCCGCCGCCGCCGTGCGCGCGATCCTCGACGAGATGCACGGCGCACACGCCGGAATCGCGTGAACGATCTGCCGGAGCTGCTGGCCGAGCGCGGCGCGTTGCTGTCGGGGCATTTCCGGCTCAGCTCGGGGCGTCACAGCGACAAGTTCATCCAGAAGTTCCGCATCCTCGAAGATCCCACGCTGGTCGAACCGGTCGCGCGCGCGATCGCCGGCGCGTTCCGGGACGCACGGCCGTCGGTCGTCGTCAGCGCCGCCGTGGGCGGCATCGTGTTGGGCTACGAGGTCGCGCGACAGCTGGGAACGCACGCGATCTTCGTAGAGAAAGAGAACGGCGCCGCGACGCTGCGCCGCGGTTTCGCCCTCGGCCGGGGCGATCGCGCGCTGGTCGTCGAGGACGTCGTCACGACCGGATTATCCGTCAAAGAAGTGTTGGGCGTCGTGCGCGCGAGCGGCGCCGAAGTGGTGGGCGTCGGCGTCATCGTCGTTCGCGGCGAAGCCGAGTTCGGCGTTCCGACGCACGCGCTGCTCGAACTGCCGATCGTTTCCTACGATCCGGCGGAATGTCCGCAGTGCCGCGACGGAGTTCCAATTGCCGACCCGGGATCGCGGCGCGCGTGACGGCGCTCGTACGTCCCGGGACGGCGGCCGATCGCGACTTCGTCGCGGATCTGGCGCACCGGACGGCGGCGGACAGCGTCGCCGCATTCCGGCGGACGCCCGACGCGCGCATCCACGAATCGCTGGACCGGTTGCTGGACGTGCTCGAGGAGCAGTCGCACGTCACGCTCGTCGCCGAGATCGACGGACGCCCGGTGGGCTTTTTGCTCATGCTGGACGCGCTTCCCGACGAAGTGACGTCGATGCCCCAAGGGTTCGTCGCGTACATGGCCGTCGAGCCGGCGGCCCGGCGCCGCGGTGCCGGCCGCGCGCTGCTGGAAGCCGCCGAGGGTGAGGCCCGGCGCCGGTCCTTGCCGTATATGGCGCTGATGGTCACGCAGGAGAACGCCGCGGCGCGCGCGTTGTACGAAAGCTGCGGCTACTTCACGGAGCGTCGCCTGTTGTGCAAAGCTCTGTAAGCGCCGACGTTTGGCGCCGCGTCGGCTGGGGGCTGGCGGCGCTGACGATCTTCGGGCTGGCGATTTGGCTGGCGGCGCACATCCCTCGCACGATCTCGATCTTCGTCATCGCGGCCTTCATCGCGTTCGGCGTCCAGCCGATCGCCGCGCACCTCGAGCAGCGAATGCCCAAGCCGCTGGCGATCTCGATCGTCTTCCTTGGCCTGTTGCTCGTCATCGCCGTGGGTCTCGTCATCGTCGTACCGCTGACGGTCGAGCAGGTGCAAACGCTGGCGGCCAACCTTCCCCTCTACGCGGCGACCACGCAGAACTGGCTCTCGGGGACGGAGCTTTCGCTGCAGCAGCACTTCCCGTCCCTCAACGTCCCCACCAACGGCCTGAACCTCGGAAAGGTCGGGGGCGCGCAAGTCTCCGCCTTCGTCACCGGAGCGGTGGCGTCGATCGGCGCGATCGCCGTCAACACCGCGACCGGCCTCTTCATGGCCTTCTCGGCCATCATTCTCTCGTTCTTCTTTTTACTCAACGACACGCAGATGGCCGAGGGCTTTGCGTCGCTGTTCCCGCCGCGCAAGCGCGAGACGGCGCGCAAACTGGCCGCCGAGGTCACTCAGGTCTTCGGCAGCTACATCTCGGGCCAGGTGATCGTCAGCGCGATCACCGGCGCCGTCATCGCGATCGCGAGCGCGCTGATCGGCTTCAAGTTCTCTTTGATTCTGGGCATCATCTCGGGCGTCGCCTACGCGATTCCGATCATCGGCATGCTGATCGCCGAAATTCTCGCAATTCCGCTGTGCGCGCCGCAGGGGTTGTGGATGGTGATCTGGGTGCAGGTCATCATGTTCGGCATGGCGCGCATCAGCGACAACGTGCTGGTACCCAAGATCATGGGCGAATCGGTCGGCGTGTCCCCGATCGGCGCGATGTTCGCGGTCTTCGCCGGCGGCGAGCTGTTCGGAATACCCGGATTGATTTTGGGAATTCCCGCCGCCGCGCTGATCAAGATCGTCTGGCGATACTTCATCTCGCCCTGGATCCACGCCGCGCTGGAGCGCAGCGGCACCGGCAACTGAGCCTTCTCGCGGCTAGCGCGGGTCGGCGACGATCGCGTCGGGGCTTGCAAAGACGAGCCGTCCGCAGGCGCGCGCGGCCCGCAGCCGCCGCGCGTTGAACGCCGCGCTGCGGTCGGCTTCCGCGGTCGCGATCAAGACCACGCCGCGCGCGCGCGCAGCGCTGCAGGCACCTTCATCCGGCAGGTCGATCGCGCGCGAGCCGGGCGAGAGCGCGTTGACGGCGCCGATGCGTAGTCCCCAGCCGCCGACGGCAGCCGGACGATCGCGCGCGATCCAGGCGTAGAGCTCCGCCGGCCGGCCGGCGATCGAGAGTGCGTCGGCGTAGTATCCGACCGGCCGGTGGGCGGCCAGCGCCGTCGTTGCGATCGTTGCCGCGGTTATGCCGGCGACGACCGGCCACGGCGTTTCGAACCGCCGCGAGAGCCATGCGGCGGCGACCGCGACCAGCGCGACGCCGATTGCGGCGCGCGCCGTGGCGTCGTTCCAAAAGATCGCGAGCACTGCGGCCGCGCCGTAGGCCGCGCTCGCCAGCAGCAGCGGCGTCGCGACGGCGGCGAAGCGCGCGACCGGCCGCGCCAGCACGATCGCACCGGCCGCAATCGCGGGTGCGGCAAACCGCAGCGATTCGCCGGAGGCGAGCTGCGGATGCCAATCGGCAAACGCCAACGGCATCGCTAGAAACGCCGCCGCCGCGCCGAACGCGGCCCAGCCGAGTGCGCGCAGCTTTCCGCGGGTGAACAGCGGCGCGGCGAAAGCCGCGGCGTACGCGATCAGCGCGAACGGCGACGTCTTTCCGAGAACCGTGACGAATAGCGTCAGGCCGCTCCATCCGTGAGCGAGTACCGTCGAACTCCAGGTGTTCGCGGTCGACGTCTCTGCCGGCGCGACCAGCGATTGGTGCCAGAGCAGCGCGTCGTGCAGGGCCCACGCCGCGATCGCCGCGAGCATCGCCAGCCACGCACGCAGCGGTGCGCGCGCCACCGCGGCGGCGAGCGCCGCGAAGATCCAGCCGTACGGCTTGATCAACGCGGCGATCGCGAGTACCGGAGCGCGCGGCCATCGCAGCGCTTCCAGAAAGAACGCGGCCAGCCAGACGTCGTTCTGTAAGGTACCGGCTTGCAGCGCGAGCGGCAGCGCGGTAACCGTGGCCGCCGCCAGCGCGTCCGACGCGAGGGCCGGCACCGCGAACGCCTCGCGAGTCCACGACGCGATGCGCGTGCCGAGCAGGAGCAGCGCGGCTAAGCCGCTCCAGCCGACGGCAAACGGGCCGGCCACGGCATACAGCGCGGCGGCAAACGTTTCCGACCCGGGCGGATACCACCAGTAGCGCGCGTCCGTCGTCCAAAAGCCGTGCGCGTGCACCCATGATGCCGCATTGGGAAGATGGTAGGAGAGCGTGTCGCCGTCGAGCGGAGGCCGCATCAGCGGCGGCCACGCCACCACCGCGAGCGCCGCAATCGTGAGATACGGTATCGCAGCGGCGTCGTGCGGTGCGCGCGCGCGAGGCCGCGCGCCGGCGCGCACGAGCTGCGCCGCGACGAGTGCGCCCAGCGCCAGCCACAGCGTCGCCGGATAGAGCAGCTGCACCGCGGCGAGCGTCAGCGGAACCAGCACGCCCAGGATCAGTGCGTCGCGCAGCCGGTCGGCAAACTCGTAGGGCGTGCCGCGCGCGCGCAGCAGCGACGCGGCGGCGAACAGGCCGAGCAGCCACAGCGCCGCCGCGAGCCCCGGCAAGTTACATGGCGTCCGGTGCGCCGACGCCGGCCAGCGCGAGCGTCTTTGCGAGAACGCTCTTGGCGGCGCTGCAGAGCGCCAGCCGTGCCAGCCGCGTCTCGCGGTCTTCGGCCAAGATCCGGCACTCCGTGTAGAACTGATGGAAGTCCGAGGCGACGTCGCGAGCGTAGCGCGCCAGCCGGTGCGGTGCGAGGAACTCTGCGACGCCGCGCACGACGCTCGGAAACTCGGCCAGCCGCCGCACCAGCGCGATCTCGCTCTCGTGCGTCAGCGGCGCGAGCGAAACGCCGCCGGCCGTAGCGGCTTTGACGTCGCCGGCCGCGGCGTTGCGCAGCACCGACGCGATCCGCGCGTGCCCGTATTGAACGTAGTAGACCGGGTTTTCGGTGTCGCGCTCGACCGCCAGCTGCAGATCGAAGGTCAGCGGCGACTCCGCCGCGGGCATGATGAAGAAGAATCGCGCGGCGTCGACGCCGACCTCGTCGAGGATCTCGTCGAGCGTCACGATCTCGCCGGCTCGTTTACTCATGCTGACGCGCTCGCTTCCGCGCATCAACGCGACCTGCTGCGCGATCAGCACGTGCATCGCGTCCGGATCGAAGCCGAACGCTTTGGCGAGTCCTTTCAACCGCCCGATGTAGCCGTGATGATCCGGTCCCAGAATGTCGATCACGCGATCGGCGCGCTGCATTTTTTGGTAATGGTAGGTGACGTCCATCGCGAAATAGGTCGGACGGCCGTCGCTGCGGACGAGCACGCGATCTTTGTCGTCGCCGAACTCCGTCGCTTTGAAAAAGAGCGCGCCCTCGGACTGGTAGGTGTGCCCGAGCTGCGTCAGGCGATCGATGCCTTCGCGCACCTTGCCGGCTTCGTGCAGCTCTTTCTCGCTCTGCCACAGATCGTAGCCGGCGCCGAAGCGCTCGGCGGTGCGGTGCTGCTCCGCGACGATCGCGTCGCGGCCGAACTGCGAGAAATACGGGAGCCAGGCGCTTTCGTCCGCATCGATCCAGCGCTCGCCGTCGCGCTCGCGAATGGCCAGCGCCAACGCCGCAAGGTATTCACCGGGATACCCGCCTTCGGGAAAGGCATAGGCGGGATCGAAGAGCTGGCGATAGCGGGCGTAGAGCGAACGACCGAAATCGTCGAGCTGGCGACCGGCGTCGTTGATGATCCACTCGGTAAAGACGTCGTAGCCGCGATAGCGCAGCGCGCGCGCCAGCGTGTCGCCGATCGACATCGAGCGCCCCTGCACGACGACCAGCGGTCCGGTCGGATTGGCGCTGCCGAACTCCAGCGAGATGCGTGCGCCGTTGGGAGGCGCCGCGCCGAACGCGTCGCCTTCGGTCAAAATACGCTCGACCACCGAGTGCCAAACCGGCGGCGCCAATCGAAGGTTGATGAAGCCTGCCACCGGCTCCACG
>DATJUC010000009.1:0-16026 GCA_035502675.1 Candidatus Acidiferrales bacterium
GCACCGCAGACGGGAAGCATCGACCCGGTGCGCCGTCTGATCGAAGAAACGTGCGCTTACTTTCGCGGTCACGGGTTCGCCGTCGTCGTCGGGCCCGAGGTCGAACCGGATTACTATAACTTCGACGCGCTCAACATTCCAAGCGATCATCCCGCGCGCGAAGGTTTCGATTCCTTCTGGATCACGCAGTCGCTGCTGCTGCGCCCGCATACCTCGCCGATGCAGATTCGCACGATGCAGCAGCACGCACCGCCGGTGGCCGTGGTCGCACCCGGGAGATGCTACCGCCGCGACGCCGTCGACGCCCGGCATCTCTTTCAGTTCAACCAAATCGAAGGCTTGCTGGTCGCTTCGGGCATCAACTTCGGCCACTTGAAAGGGATGCTCGGCGGCATGTGCCGCGCGCTGTTCGGCCCGGAGCAAAAGGTCCGCTTTCGCCCGTCGTTCTTTCCGTTCACGGAACCCAGCGCCGAGGTCGACACCACGTGTCCGAAGTGTCACGCGCTCGCCGCGAGCTGTAATATGTGCGGCGGATCCGGCTGGATCGAGCTGGGCGGTTCGGGCATGGTGCATCCCAACGTCCTGCGGGACGTCGGCTACGACCCAAAGCTCTACTCGGGTTGGGCTTTCGGCTTCGGAGCCGAACGTCTCGCACTCATCCGCTACGAGGTCGACGACATCCGGCGTTTCATCGCGAGCGATCCCGACTTTCTCGAGCAGTTGAGCTAGGATTACCGAATGCTCGTCCCGCTTTCGTGGCTCAAACAGTTCGTCGAGCTCGACGAAGACGCGACGTCGATTGCGGATCGGCTCGCCATGCTCGGATTTCCGGTCGACGAAATTCGAACGCGTCCGCTCGTTACGGGCGTCGTGGCCGGGAAGATTACCGCCCTCGAAAAGCACCCGAACGCCGACCGCCTGCAAGTCGGACGCATCGACGTCGGCGGCGACCGTCTGCTGACCATCGCTACGGCGGCCAACAACGTCGCCGCCGGGCAAATCGTTCCGATAGCAACCATCGGCGCGCAGCTGCCGCAGCTCCGCATCGAGCCGCGCAAGATGCGCGGCATCGCGTCGGAGGGCATGATGGTCTCCGCCGACGAGCTCGCGCTGCCGCCGGACTGGTTCGAAGACGGAATCATGCAGCTCGAGGCCGGCGTCTCGCCGGGCACCGACGTCGTCGACTACTTCGGCCTCGCCGACGCGGTTTTCGACGTCGAGATCACCAGCAACCGCGTCGACACGATGTGCGTGATCGGACTGGCCCGCGAGCTGGCGGCGTCGTATGGCCGCCCGTTACGGTTGCCGGCGTTCGACAATCCCGGAACGCAAGACGAGCCGCGCGGCGAGGCACCCGAGGTCGTCATCGAATCGCCGGATTGCACGCGCTTCGTCGCGCAGCGCTTCGACGGTATTCGGGTCGCCGCCGCACCCGCGTGGATGCGCGTTCGTCTGGCACTCGCCGGACAGCGGCCGATCAACAATCTCGTCGACGTCTCGAACTACGTCATGCTCGAAACGGGTCAACCGCTGCATTTCTACGATGCGGCGAGCATCCGGGGAGGCCGGCTGTTCGTGCGCGACGCCCGTCCGCAGGAGAAAACGGTTACCCTCGACGACGCCGAACGCGAGCTCGGCCCGCAGTCGCTGGTGATCGCCGATGCGGACCGGGTGTTGTGCTTGGCGGGCTTGATGGGCGCGCGCGCCGGCGAAGTGAGCGACGCGACCGAGGCGATCGTGCTGGAAGCCGCAAGCTTCGACGGCACGCGTATTCGGCGCATGAGCCAAGCTCTCGGAGTTCGCACCGAAGCGTCGTCGCGGCACGAGAAGATGCTGGCTCCGGCACTGACCGACGCCGGCGCGGCGCGAGCGGCGCAGCTGTTGACGGCGATGGGCGCGACCGCTTATCGTCCCCACGCGTTCGGCGCCCCGCCGCCTCCGGCGCAATCGATCGAGCTGCACGCGGCCGACGTCGAACGCCTGCTGGGGCTGCGGCTCTCGCCGCAACGCATCGCCGCGCATCTCGAAGCGCTCGGGTGCGCGGTCGCGGCGCTTTCGCCCGACGGAGACGCTCTGCTGGTGACGCCGCCGCCGTGGCGGTGCGACTTGACGATTGCGGCCGACGCGATCGAGGAGGTCGCGCGCGTCGAAGGCTACGACGGCATTCCATCGATCGTGCCGTCCGTTCCCGCGCACGAGATTTCGAGCGCCCAATACGACTGCGAATGGCGCATCGCGACGACGCTCGCGGCGCTGGGCTATCGCGAGATCGTCAACTACGCGCTCGACGGCGGGCACCTCGATCTTGCGGCGCCCGCGCCGAGCGGTCACGCGGTCGAAATCCTCAACCCGCTGTCCGAAGACCAGCGCTTCCTGCGGCGCTCGCTCACGCCCGCGCTGCTCGAATACTTCGCGCGCCTCGACGCGCCCGCGCGAATTTTTGAAATCGGGCACGTTTTCGCACGCGAAGAAGGCGGCCGCGTCAACGAAACGGCGGTCGCCGAGTTCGGTTTTACGGCCGAGCCGCTCGACGAGCCACCGTGGCGCGACGCGCACTTCCTGCGACTCAAGGGCGACTGCGAAGCGTTCCTTCGCGGGCTGAGCGGACGCCGCCCGGCCATCGTCGCGGACGCGCGAAGCGGACTGCATCCGGGTAAGTCGGCAAGCGCCCTGCTGGACGGCCGCGAGGTCGCCTGCCTCGGGCGCGTGGACCCGCGTTGGGCAAAAGCATTCGGCATTCGTCTGCCGGCCTATCTCTGCACGGTCTTCGTCGGCGCACTGCCGGATTACGCCGTGCCCCGCTACCGGCCGCCGTCGCGGCTGCCGTCGACGTATCGCGACTTGGCGCTGGTCGTCACCCTGGACGTGCCTGCCGCCGCCGTCGAGCGCACGGTCGCGGAGACGCTGGGCGCGCTGTGCACCGGCGTGCGCGTCTTCGACGAGTACCGCGGTCCTCAAGTGGGCGACGGTCGCAAGAGCCTGGCGGTTCGCGTGACGCTGACCCGGCCCGACGCCACCATAACCGACGAAGAAGCCGACGAAGCAATCGCGCGCGTTCTGACCGCGCTGCGCGAGCAATTCGACGCGACCATCCGGGAATGAGCGGTGCGTTCCCGTGGCCTGACGCCGCGATCGGCGCGGTGCTCGTGCTGGCCGCCTTCAAAGGCTTCGCACGCGGATTCGTCAAGGAGGTCGGCGGCTTCATCGCATTGGCGGCGTTGCTCGTTGCCCCGCGTTACTATAACGGCTCGATGGATTCGACCATCGACGGCTACACGAAGCTCGGACCGGTCGCGTCGCACGTGGCCGGCATGCTGCTGACCGGCGCGTTCGCATACGTCGCCGTGATTGCCGTCGCGTTTCTGCTCGATCGTATCGCCCGGCTGCCGGTTCTCGGCATCGGGAACGCGTTGGCCGGCGGAGCGGTCGGTTTCGTGAAGGGCGCGATCCTGGTCTGGGTGGTGCTGTTCGTCGCGTTGTTCTTTCCGCTCACGCCGGCGATCCGCACGAGCCTGCGCGGCTCTCGCCTCGCGCCCTATTTCGTCGCGCCCGACTACATTGCGATCGCCGCGGTCGAAGCGACGCTTCCGGATTTCGCGCGGCCGTTCGTCGAGCCGTACGTCGACCGCCACCACCTCTAGAGCGCGGCAATCCGAGCGTCAACGCGGCAATAAAACCGTGTCTTAGTAGAAGCGTCGGACCGCGTCGTTCCACCACGGCCAATCGTGACCGAAAACGCCGGGCCAAATCTCGCAGTGGTTGGGAACCCCGCGCGACCACAGTAACGAGGAGAAGTCGCGATTGGCTTGCACCAGCGAGTCGTGTTCGCCGGTGGCGATCACCCATTGCACCAGGCGCAGCCGGTCGATCCACTCGTCGCTCATGTTGGCGACGTAGGCGGTCGGGCAGTTGAAATAGCAGTTGTCGTCCCAATAGCCGTCGAGGAAGCGGTGAACGTCGTAGATGCCGGAGAGGCAGACCGCTTTGGTGACGACGCCGGGATACCGCCCGGCGAGATTGGCGGCGTGATAGGCGCCGAAGCTGCACCCGAAAACGCCGACGTCGTGGCGCTGCCCGGCGCGCTGCACGTACGGCAGAAGCTCGTCGCGAAGATAGGCGTCGTATTGCACGTGCCGCGCCGCGCGCGCGGCCGGCGGCACCGAGCTGTCGTACCAGCTTTCCGCGTCGACCGAATCGACGCAGAACAGCTGTATGAAGCCGGCGTCCACCTTGTCGGCCAGGTGATCGACCGTGTGCATGTCTTCGTACTGGTAGAACCGTCCCATCGACGTCGGAAACATCACGACCGGATAGCCGCGGTCGCCGAAGTGCAAGAGCTCCATCGGCCGCTGCAGACTGCCGCTGAACCACGAGTCGTATCGCCGGATCATGGGCCGCTGATTCTCCGCTCGGGCGCCGGTGGCCCGTCCAGCGAGGTACCCGCTAGCCGCCCTTGAATGATCCCCGGATGTCCGGGACACGCCAAAAAATCGGCATCCTCTTCGGCATGGAAGACACCTTCCCGTGGGCGCTGATGAACGCGATCACGGCGCGTTCGGGCGGCGAATTCGAAGGCTGTCCGGTCGAGATCTCATATCTGCGCGACCGTCAGGATTTTTCGTATGCGGCAATCCTGGATCGCATCAGCCACGAAGTGCAGTTCTACCGGGTCTACCTCAAGTGCGCGGCGGCGCGCGGCACCGCGGTGATCAACAACCCGTATTGGTGGAGCGCCGACGACAAATTCTTCAACAACCTGGTGGCCGATTCAGTCGGCGTCGCGGTTCCCAAGACGGTGCTGCTTCCGCCCAAGGAGCACCCGCCGAACACGCAGGCGACTTCCTTCCGGAACATGCGCTTCGTCGACTGGGACGAGATCTTCGGGTATCTCGGATTCCCGATCTTCATGAAACCCGCCGACGGCGGCGGCTGGCGCGACGTGCACAAATGCGATTCGCGCGACGAGTTTTTCAGCGCGTACGATTCGTCGCGCGACCTCTGCATGATGGCCCAGGAAGCGATCCTGTTCACCGAATATTTTCGCCTGTACGTGTTGGGGCGGTCGCGCGTAAGAATCATGCGCTACGACCCGGGTGCCCCGATGCACGAGCGCTACGTGCAGAACGCGCCGCCGATTCCGCCGGCGCTGGAGGAACGGCTTCGCCGCGACGGGATCGCGCTGTGCGAAGCGCTCGGTTACGACATGAACACCGTCGAGTTCGCGCTGCGCGACGGCGTCCCGTACGCCATCGACTTCATGAATCCGGCCCCGGACGCCGACCGCAACTCGGTCGGCGAGGAAAACTTCGCCTGGGTCGTCGAGAACGTGGCCGACGTGCTGATCGAACGGGCTCGCACTCCGCGGCCGTTCGAAGTCACGGGCGGGTGGCCGCGAACGCTGGCCGGCGCCGCGCCGCTCTCGGTCCACTGAGCCGCGATGAGCAGCGGCGCCCGGCCGTCGTTTACGCTCGGCATCGAGGAAGAGTTCCAGGTCGTCGACCCGGAAACGCGCGAGCTGCGCTCGCACCTGCACGAGATGTTCGCACAAGGCGAGTTGCGCTTGCGCGATCAGATCAAACGGGAGATGCACCAGTCGGTCGTCGAGGTCGGAACGAACGTCTGCGCCGACATTGCCGAAGCGCGCCGCGAGGTCACCAAGCTGCGGACCGAGATCATCCGCTTGGCGCGCGCCAATAACTTGCGCGTCGCCGCCGCCGGAACGCACCCCTTCACCCATTGGTCGGCGGTCGCGATCACCGACCACGAGCGCTACGCCAAGCTCATCAAGGATTTGCAGATGGTGGCGCGTGCGAACCTCATCTTCGGGCTGCACGTCCACGTCGCAATCGAAGATCCGGACACCCGCATCCACGTCATGAACGCGGCCCGTTATTTTTTGCCGCACGTGTTCGCGCTCTCCGTAAACTCGCCGTTCTGGTGCGGCGACGACACCGGTTGGAAAAGCTATCGCGCCAAAGTTTTCGAACGCTTTCCGCGGACCGGCATTCCCGATTACTTCGGCTCGGGAGCCGAGTTCGACGAGTTCGTCCGCACCCTGGTCGTGACCGGCTGCATCGACGACGGAAAAAAGATCTGGTGGGACGTCCGTCCGCATCCGTACTTTCCCACGCTCGAGTACCGCATCTGCGACGTCCCGATGCGGATCGACGAGACGATCTGCTTCGCGGCTCTCTTCCAAGCGGTGACGTTCAAGCTATGGCGGCTGTTCAGCCGCAATCAAGGCTGGCGGCTCTATCGCCGCTCGCTCATCGCCGAGAACAAGCAGCGAGCCGCACGCTGGGGCTTGGATGGAAAACTGATCGATCTGGGTAAGCGCACCGAGGTCGCGACCCAAGATCTCTTTGCCGAGCTGCTCGAGTTCGTCGACGACGTCGTCGACGAACTGGGGTCGCGAAACGAAGTGCACTACGTGAACGAAATCTTCCGCCGCCGCACCGGAGCGGACCGGCAACTCGAAGTCTACGAGCGCACCGGCAGTCTGCCGGCGGTCGTCGACTACATCGTCTCGGAGACAGAACACGGGGTAGAGCTGTGAACGCGCCGTTCGTCGTCGTCCGTCCGCAAACGCCGGACGAGGTGCCCTCACCCGGCGCGTCCTTCGTCGACGTCGCGGTGCTCGACATGAATCACGGCTGGGAGAATGCCGGCCACGATTCGATCGTCGCGCTCGTGCGCCGCCTGGCGACGGACTTCGCACCCGCTCTCGAGTCCGCCGGTGCGATCGTCCGGCTGGTCTCGTGCGACGTTCGCCGTCGCCTGGTTTTGCCGCGCCCCGCCAAGGGACCGGCGCTCTTCATCGGAACGGGCGGCCCCGGACACCTCGACCCTCGCCACAACACGCGCGACGATCTGGAGGCCGGCCTGATCGCGGAATCGAGCGATTGGGAAGATCCGCTCTTCGCGCTCTTCGATGCGATCGACGCGAACGACGAGGCGATGCTGTACGCGGTCTGCCACAGCTTCGGGCTGCTCTGCCGCTGGTCGGGCGTCGCCGCGCCGGTCGAGCGCACGCAAGCCAAAGGCGGCGCGAGCGTCGGAATCGTTCGCAACGTCTTGACCGCCGAAGCGCTCGAACACCCGTGGTTTTCGCGGTTGGCGCGGCATCTGCCCGACCGACGCCACTTCCCGGTCGCCGACTCGCGCCATTACGACCTCATTCCGCACCGTAAACGCTTGCCGCTCGGAGCGACCGCGATCGCCTACGAAGTAGAGGGAGCCTTCGGCGCACCCGGCGAGGCGTTGACGACGTGCGAGTTCGCACGCGGCCGCAGCGGCATGCCGCGCATCCTCGGCGTGAATCACCATCCGGAGATACCCGATGCCGCCGAGCTCGCGGTGCTGCTCGAGCGCAAGCTGGCGTCGGGCGAGGTCACGCAGGACTGGTACGCCAGCCGCGCCGCCCTCCTGCAAACCTTGCAGCGGGGCGATCACAGCGAGCCGGCGCGACTGCTCGCGGCCGGGTACTCGTTCTCTTTTCTCGTGCGCGACGGACTCCGGCACTTGATCGAAGCGCGGGATCGCAACCGTGGACGCGCGTTTCCGTCAGCGCTATAACGCGGCTTACACCGACGAGCTCTACCGGAGCTATCTCGCCGACTTCGCGCGCAACTGCCGCGCCCCGATCGACATGCAGATCGCGCAGACGCCGGTCTTCTTGCCCGACGGCTTGCGGGCGCGGGCCCAACGCGCCGGCGACGAGATTCTCGCGCAGCTGAGCGATCCGGCCCGGCTCGAGCGCATGCGAGCGGCCGTCCCCGAACGCTGGAACGTACCCGGCCAGACGCCCTTCCCGACCTTTTGCGTGCTCGATTTTGCGATCGTCGAAGACGCCGCCGGCGAACCCGACGTGAAGTTGATCGAGCTGCAAGGCTTCCCGACCTTGATTGCTTACGAGACCGCGCAGCGCGACGCATGGAACGCGGCCCTCAAATCGATCCCGGATCTCCGGCTCGAATGGACCTGCTGGTTCTCGGGCTTGACGCGCGCGACGTTTCTCGAACTGGCGAAACGCACGATCCTGGGCGAGCGCGATCGCGCGCATACGATTCTCCTGGATCTCGATCCGCCGTCTCAAAAGACGTTTCCCGACTTCGCCGCGACCCGCCGTTTCTTCGGCGTCGAGCCCGTTTGCCCGACGACCTTGATCAAGCGCGGCCGGCTTTTGTTTCGCAAGGACCCTGCGGGCCGCGAGCTTCCGGTCGAACGCATCTACAACCGCTTGATCGTCGACGAGCTCGAGCGGGCGAACGTCGCGCTACCGTTCGATCTTCGCGACGAGCTCGACGTCGAATGGACGCCGCACCCGAACTGGTTCTGGATCTGGTCGAAGTATTCGCTGCCGTTTCTCGACCACGCGGCCGTACCTCGCGCGACCCTGCTCAGCGAGCTCGATCGCGTCCCGGGCGACGTCACGAATTGCGTGCTCAAGCCGCTCTTCTCGTTTGCAGGGTCCGGCGTCAACGTCGCACCGACGGCGGCCGGCGTCGCGGCGATTCCGCGCGAACGGCGCGGCGACTGGTGCCTTCAGGAAAAGATCGCCTACGCACCGATGCTCCAGGCCGCGGACGGCGGCGGCGTCAAAGTGGAGCTGCGCCTGATCTACCTTCGGCCGGACGACGCTGCGTCGTTCACGCTGGCACAAAATCTCTGCCGTCTCTCGAGAGGAGCGATGATGGGCGTCGATCACAACAAACAGCACACCTGGGTAGGCTCTTCGATCGGGTTGTG
The DNA here is from genome assembly GCA_035502675.1 of Candidatus Acidiferrales bacterium. Lineage (GTDB taxonomy): Bacteria > Vulcanimicrobiota > Vulcanimicrobiia > Vulcanimicrobiales > Vulcanimicrobiaceae > DATJUC01. The sequence continues at coordinate 8,749 of DATJUC010000009.1, forward strand.
GCCGGCATGAACGGGCGGCTCCTCGCCTCGGTTTTCGCGCTCGCGATGTTCGCCGAACCGGCCGCGGCGGCGCCGGCCGGCTCGCCCGATTTGGGAGGCGCGTACTCGTCGTTCGGATTCGCGCTGCTCGCCAAGGTTCGCGCCGAGCACCCTGCCGACAACGTCTTCGTGTCGCCGGTCAGCGTCGCGCTGGCGCTGGCAATGACGGCGGTCGGCGCGGGGGGGACGACGCGCGCGGCGATTCTCAAGACGTTGGGCGCGAGCGACACGCCGATGGCCTCGTTCGAGAACGCCAACGCTTCGCTGCTCGCGTCGCTCGCCGATCACGGCAAAGACCTGCAGCTCTCCGTCGCCAATGCAATCTGGCTGAACCAAAAGTTCGCCATCGAGCCGCAGTTCGTAAGCGCCACGCACGACGCGTTCGGTGCCTCCGCGGAGAACCTCGCCTTCGGCCAGCCGGCGGCCGCTCAGACGATCAACGACTGGGTGAAAACGCACACCAGCGGCTTGATTCCCGCGATCGTCGGGTCGACGGACGCGTCCGAAGCGGCGATCTTGACCAACGCGGTCGCGATGAAAGCGAAGTGGGCGCAGCAGTTCAAGAAAGACTCGACGCACGACGCGCCGTTTCACCCGTCGCAGGGAGCGCCGGTGACGGTCTCGATGATGGCGCAGACGGCCAACTTCAAATACGCCTCGGCGGACGGCTGGCAGATGGCGCGCTTGCCGTATTGCTGCGACGACCGCTTCGCGATGTACGTGGTGCTTCCGTCGCCCGGCCACGACCCGGGCGCGACGCTGACCGCGTTGTCCGGCGGCGCCTTCGACCGCGCGATCGCGAGCCTGAGCGAGCAGCGCATGCTGTTCGAGATGCCGCGCTACACCGCAACGTTCCAGACCCGATTGAACGACCCGCTCGCGCAGATGGGCATGGGCGTCGCGTTCGGCGACGCAGCGGACTTCAGTCACCTCGTGGCTCCGCCGGCCCGCGCGGCAATCAGCGACGTGAATCACCGGGTCTTCGTGCGCGTCGACGAAGAAGGGACGCAAGCCGCTGCCGCAACGTCGGTCGGCATCACCATGATGGCACTGCCCGCGCCGCCGCCGGTGCGCATGATCGTGGACCGTCCGTTCGTCATGGCGATCCGCGACGACAGGACCCGGCAACTGCTCTTCTTGGGGGTCGTTACCTCACCGAAGTAACGACGCCGGAACCTGCGAAAGCCGTCGAATCGCGGCCGTCGTTCCCGCGCCGGGCACGTTGGCCGCCTCGAGGTCGGCGAGCGCGAGCTCGAGAGCGCCGATCGCCCCGACCAGGTCGCCGTCGGAGACGTCGCCCATGGTCCCGAAGCGGACGATCTTTCCGGCAAACTCGGCCTGACCGCCCGACAGCACGACGCCGTAGCGCTCGCGCAGCCGGGTCAATAGCGCCGTCGCGTCGACGCCCTCGGGCGGATACGCGGCGACTACCGTCACCGAGTGGGCGCCGGGACGCGAGAAGATCGTGAAGCCCATCGCTTCGAGCGCGTCGCGCACCGCCGCGGCGTAGCGCGCGTGACGCGCGAACGCGTCGTGCATGCCCTCGGCGTGATATCGCTGCAACGCGACGTCGAGCGCATAGAGAATCGAAATCGGCGGAGTCCAGGGCGTCTGGCCCTCGCGCGCCGCTTCGCGCGCCCGTGCCAGATCGAAGTAGAAGCGCGGCGTCGTCGAGCGCTTCATCCGCTGCCACGCGCGCGGCGAGAACGCGACCATTGCAGCGCCCGGCGGCGCACCCAGCGCCTTCTGCGACGCGGTTACGACGGCGTCGTACTCCCATTCGTCCATACGGAACTCGCTCGCGCCCAGACCGCTGACGGAATCCACCAGCGTGAGCGCCCCATGTTCCCGGACGATCGGCGCCAATGCGGCCATGTCGTTTTGCACGCCGGTCGAAGTCTCGTTATGCGTGAGCAGAATGCCGGCGATCCGCCGCTCGGCGTCCGCGCGCAAACGTTCCCGCAACGCTTCGGGATCGAGTGCGGCTCCGGGAGGCGTCTCGAGCGACTCGACCGTACAGCCGAAGCCGCGAACGATTCCGGCAAACCGCCGGCCGAAGACGCCGACCGAACACGACAGCACGACGTCGCCGGGTGAGAACAGGTTGGCCGCCGCCGTCTCTAAACCGCCGGTCCCCGAGCAACCCAGCATCAGGACGTCGCCCTGCGTTCCGAAGACGGGCTTCGTCGCCGCTTCGATACGGCGGAGCATCGCCGCGAACTCGGCGCCGCGGTGGTTGATCATCGGTCTCGCCATCGCTTCGAGCACGGGCTGTGCGACGGTCACCGGTCCGGGCAGCAGCAAGAGCGCCTTGTTCATGGCAGAGACGATTCGATGCGCCGCGGGCATCCGCCCGCGGCGGACTAGCGCTTCCGGACGCCGATCGACGGCCGGCGCTTACGTTCGGCCGGCCGCCGCTTCATCACGCCGTTGCGCCGCATCGGCACCACGTTGCTGGCTTTGGCGGCTTGATCGCCGAGCGGCACCGGCGAGATCAGGCGCTTACCCAGCGCGTGATGCAGCACTTCGGACAGCTCCTCCACCGGAACGAACGTCATCGTGTCGCGCACTTCCTTGGGCACGTCGTCGAGATCGTTCTCGTTGCGTTTGGGCAGCAGGATCTTGCCGATCCCGGCCCGCTTGGCGCCGAGAACCTTCTCCTTGAGACCGCCGATCGGCAGTACTTGGCCGGTGAGCGTAATCTCGCCCGTCATCGCGAGGTTGGGCTCGACCTTCAGGCCGGTCAGCGTCGACGCGATCGACGTTGCCAGCGCGATACCCGCCGACGGGCCGTCTTTCGGCGTCGCGCCCGCCGGCACGTGAATGTGGATATCGTGCTTCGAGAAGTAGTCGTCCGGAAGGTTGAGCTCGCTCGAGCGCGACCGTAAGAACGACACCGCCGCCTGGGCGCTTTCTTTCATGACGTCGCCCAGCTGGCCGGTGAGCACCAGCTTTCCGGTGCCCGGCATCGCCTGCGTCTCGATGAAGAGAATGTCGCCTCCGACCGGCGTGTAGGCCAGCCCCGTGGCCACGCCGATCGACGCCGCCCGCTTGCGCACTTCGTTGAAGAAGCGCGGGCGGTTGAGATACTCCGGCAAATTCTCCGGCTTGACGCGCGCCTTGTAGCGCGGGTTGGCCGCGATCTTCCGCGCGATCTTCCGGAAAACCGTGCCGATTTCGCGCTCGAGGTTGCGCACGCCGGCCTCGCGCGTGTAGTCGTTGATGATCGCGCGGAGAGCCGAGTCCCCGACCTGCGCTTGCGTTTCGCGCAGGCCGTTCGCCGTACGCTGCTTCTTGAGCAGGTAGCGCTTGGCGATCTGCAGCTTTTCGAGCTCGGTGTAGCCCGAGAGCGCGATGATCTCCATGCGGTCGCGCAGCGGCGGCGAGATCGTGTCGAGGCTGTTCGCGGTGCAGATGAAGAGCACCGACGACAGGTCGAACGGCAAGTCGAGATAGTGGTCGCGGAAGTTCTGATTCTGTTCCGGATCCAGCACTTCGAGCAGCGCGGATTGCGGATCTCCGCGGAAGTCGGCGCCGACTTTGTCGATTTCGTCGATCATCATAACCGGATTGCGGGTGCCGGCATCCCGGATCGCGCGCACAATCGTTCCCGGCATCGCGCCGATGTAGGTGCGCCGGTGACCGCGAATCTCGGCCTCGTCGCGCACGCCGCCGACCGAAAGGCGAACGAACTTCCGCCCCATCGCGCGGGCAATCGACTGGCCGAGCGACGTCTTTCCGACGCCCGGAGGGCCGACGAAGCACAAGATCGGGCCGCTCAGCTTTTTCTTGAGTTTGCCGACGGCGAGATACTCGATGATGCGGTCCTTGATCTTCTCGAGGTCGTAGTGATCCTCGTCGAGGATCGTACGCGCCGCGTCGATGTCGATGTGGTCGGCCGTCTCCGTGTTCCACGGCAGGGTCACCAGCCAATCGAGGTACGTGCGGATCACGCTATACTCGGGGCTCGCCTGCGGAACTTTCGAAAGGCGGTCGAGCTCGCGGTCGGCCGACTTGCGGACCTCTTCGGGCATCTGCGCCGCCTCGATCTTCTCGCGCAGCTCGTTGGTTTCGGCTTGCTGTGGATCGACTTCGCCCAATTCTTCTTGAATCGCGCGCAGCTGCTGGCGCAGATAGAACTCGCGCTGGTTTTTTTCCATCTCGCGCTGGATGTCGCTCTGAATCTTGTGACCCAGCTCGACGACTTCCAGCTCTTTGGTCAGCAACAGCGTCAGCTTGCGCATGCGCTTGGCGGTGTCGCGTTCTTCGAGCAGCGCTTGCCGGTCGGGTGTGTCCAGTCGCATCGTCGAAGCGACGAAGTACGTGAGCACCGCGGGATCGGTGATGTTCTGAACCTCCATCTCCATCTCGCGCGGCGCCTGCGGCAGGTACGAAAGGAGCTTCTGGAAGAGCCCCGCCAGGTTGCGCTGCATCGCGACCAGCTCTTCGTTCTCGACGGTCAGGTCGGGCAGCTCGGTGTACGCCGCCACCATATAGGGCGAAACCTGCGTGAACTGCTCGATTCGAAAGACCTGCTGGCCGGCGACGATGCAGCGCAGCGTACCGTCGGGCACCTTGAGCATCTTTTGGATCACGCCGATGGTGCCGACGCGCTGGACGTCGTCGGGCCCCGGATTCTCGGTTTCGCGATCCTTGAGCACGGTCAAGCCGATCGGCTTGCCTTCGCGCAGCGCCTCTTCGACGAGCACGATGCCCGGCTTCTTGACGACGGCCAGCGGAATGACGGTATGCGGGAACAGCACCGCTTCTTGCAACGGCAGAATGCCGATCAGGCTGGCCGGGACGATGGTTCGATTTTTCTTTTCGGGCATGTGCTTAGGAATGAATCCTCTTTACCACGATGTGGAGTTCGGTGTGCGCGGTCGAGCGGTACGCCGCCGCGGCAAGGGGCAAGGCGACGACCAGGAGGCCGTCGGCATACGTCGCGGCGGCTCCGTCGTACTCGACGGCCGCCGGCAGGGCTATTCGCTTGTAGAAGGGCCCGAAGGCGATCTCTTTCTGAGCGAACGAGCCGCGCCGCAGGCGCACGGCATCGATGCGCCGCCCGGTGATGACCAGGTTGCGCTCGTCCAGGTGAATGCGCAACGCGTCCGAATCGGCGCCCGCCACCTCGACGACGACGACCAAGCGGCCGTTCTCCTCGTCGACGAAAACGTCGGCGTTCGGGTCGAAGCTGCCCGGACGAGTCCGCAACACGAAGTCCATGTCCCTTAGACCCCCGATCCTAGCACTCGGATGCGCCGGGTGCTAGCTTTTGATCCCCGAGCCCGAGGCCCTACATGTTCGGGTCGGGGAGCTGCCGGCTCGGGGGCCAAGCGACGCACGGCACCAAGGTGATCCGCAGCGCCTCGAAGGCGGTCGGCGGAATCTGCACCCGGTAGAACTGCGTGTATTTCGTGGCGACGCCGTGCTTCATTTGCGGCGGAAACTTGGACACGTTCTGGCCGGGCATGTGCGTCGACGCCAGCACGTTGTTGACCGCCGCCGCAGCGGCACCCGACATGTACTGATCGTCGCGCTGGCCGAGCCACGTCGAACCGTCTTGCAACGTGTAGAGAAAGCCGACGATTTCGCCGGGCATCATCGTCGCGGTCGACTCCACCTTGTCGATGCGAACGATTTGCATGGAGCGTACCAGCGGCGGCTGGAGCACCGCGGGAACCGGGCGCGAGTCGAGGCAAGGCCCGGTGTCGAGCATTGCCGGTGCCGGCGCGGCTGCCGGCGGCATCGCCTGTGCGAGAAGCACGGCCGATAGAATCACTGCTGCAACCATGGACCTCCCACTTCGTGAGGAGCGCCGAAAGCTACTCTCGAACCGCAGCGGAATGCTTTCCGCCCGCGACGCCGTCACGACGTACGGCGATCCGGCCGCGCCGGCCATCGTCTTTTTGCACGGTATTCGGCTGGGGCGAGAGATCTGGGCGCAACATGCGACCGCGCTGGCGCACCGCTACTACGTGGTCGCGCTGGACTTGCCGGGTCACGGCGCGCTGGCCGGCATGCCGTTCACGACCGAAAACGTCACCGCGCTGCTCGATCGCGTGGTCGACGGCATCGCCTTCGGTCCGCCGCTGATCGTCGGCTATTCGCTGGGAGGTTACGTGGCGATGCGGTTCGGCGCCCACTTTCCGCAGCGCACGGCCGGGTTGCTGCTCGCCGGCTGCACCCTGGATTTCGAAGGCTGGAAATGGCTGCCGTACGGACTCGCCGTCCGGTTCACCGAGCTGCTGCCCGACGCGTGGGCGGCCCGCCTGATGCACGCCAGCCTGTACCTCTCGCTGCCGCGGCCCTGGCTCGAGCTGGTGGAACGCATACCTTTCGATCGCGACGTATTTTCGCGCACCAGCGACATCGTCCGGTCGTCCAAGAACGCGCTCGAGGAGATCTCCGCCTATCGCAAACCGGTCCTGTTCGTCAACGGCGAGTACGATTTCGCGTTTCGCGTCGACGAGCGCCGCTTCTTACATCGCCTGCCGCAGGCGCGTTTGCGCATCCTTCGCGGCGTCGACCACACGGGTCCGTTGCGCCGGGCCGGTGAATTCGCCGCCATCGTGAACGAGTTCGCAGGACGAGTCTTCGGTGCCTAAGCTGCTGCGCCGGCTCGGCGTCCGCGACGCTGCGCTGATCGTCATGGGCGGAATCGTCGGCTCCGGAATCTTTCGCAATCCGTCGGTCGTTGCGAAGTTCGTGCCCAACGGTACGCTGATCATGCTCACCTGGACGCTCGGCGGCGCGATCGCGTTGCTCGGAGGCGCGATCTTCGCCGAGCTCGCGGCGCGACGGCCGCACGACGGCGGCCTCTACGCCTACATGCGCGACGCTTTCCATCCCGCGTTGGCGTTTACGTACGGCTGGACGCTGCTGCTGGTCTCGCAAAGCGGCGGAATGGCCGCTGCCGCCGTGACCTTCGCGGGTTACGTCGCGCCGTGGATCGCCGCGCCGCTTCCGGGCTGGGAAGTCGAGCGCATTCTGGGCGTCGGCGCGATCGCGTTCTTCACGCTGATCAACGCGATGGGCGTTCGCACGGGAGCCAACGCGCAAAACGGGTTCATGCTGCTCAAGATTCTCGCGATCGGCGGATTCATCGCGGTCGGCTTCTTCGCGCCGCACGCCGCGGCGGTTGCCGCCGCCCCGGTTTCACCGAGCGGAAACGCGATTGCCGCCATGGGACTGGCCATGGTTCCCGTGCTGTTTGCCTATAGCGGATGGCAGACGTCG
>DATJUC010000010.1:0-14190 GCA_035502675.1 Candidatus Acidiferrales bacterium
CGTCGCACCGTAGCCGACCGACGACCCCGCCGCGACCGCGCGCACGACGACCAGCGCCGAACGATACGAAAGCGCGGGCTGCAACTCGAGCCCGTCGAGCGCACCGCACGCTTCGCGGGTCTGGGGCGAAGGCCAGAGCCCGTAAAGCGCGATGCCGAAGCGCGACATGTCGAGCCGGGTCTGCGGCCACAGCATCGCGGCCGCCGATGCGGCGATGTGGCGAATCGGCGCGATGCCGCGCTGCTCGAGCAGCGGCCGCGCCGATGCCAGCGCCCGTTCGAACGTATCGAGCTGCTGCATCGTAAACGGCGAATCGATCTCTTCAGCCGAGGCGAGGTGCGAGAAGATGCCGGTGACGCCGATCGCGGAAACGGCGAGATAGTCTTCGATCGCATCGGCGAGCTCGAGCGGCTCGAACCCGAGCCGATTGAGGCCGGTGTTGACCTTGACGTGGACGTTGGCGACGGTTTGACGTTTGCGGGCCGCCGTCGACAGGCTGCGCACCCATTCGCCGGTATCCCAGATCGCCAGCTCCAGCTCGGCGGCCAACGCGTCGGCGAGGGAAGCCGGGTCGACGGGTCCGAGCACGAGAATCGGTTGCGTGATCCCGCCGTCGCGTAAGGCGATCGCTTCCTCCGGCGTGAAGACGCAAAACCGCGCCGCGAACGGCTCGACCGCCAGCGCGGTCTCGACCAGGCCGTGACCGTACGCGTTGCTCTTGACGACGAAGGCGGCGCGCCCCGGACCGACGAGGTCGCGCAAGACGCCGGCGTTGTGGCGCAACGCCGCGAGCGAAACCGAGATCGTGCCGTTCATCCAGCGTCCGCGCCCGAAAGGGCGCGCACCGCGTATGCCAGCGGCAGCCCGTAGAACAGGCAGTGGCCGGCGAGCGCGACGACGACGGCGGCGGGATTCGCCGGCAACACGAAGCTCTGATCGGCCAGCAGCACGATCTGCATGAGGAAATACACGACGGCGCCGTAGACGATGCCGGAGATCGGCCACCGCCGGTTGAGGAAATCGCGCGTCGACGCGAGATAGGCATAGCCGCCCGCCCAACCGGCGCTCACGCCGAAATGGATCGCCAAACCGGCCCAGGCGAACGCGGGATTCGTCAGCGCGGTTTTGCCGAGGACGGTCGACGCGATCCACTGCCAATAAGCGGTGATGCTCGCGTGCGTCGAGGCGAGCGCCGTGGCCCAGACGTAGGCTTCGAGGAATGCGCCGCCGACGGCGCCGGCAACCAGCGCCCGAACGGCGATATGGCTCCACGGTAAGGCCGGGCTGGAAACCATGGCCGGTGGATTCGCCCAGGCGCCGGTCGAGCCTGGGCGAAGGAAGGCGCCGGCCGCGACGTGGCCGTCGCGGGTATACGATGCGGCAAGGCCGCGGCCGTGGGAACGCCGCGTTCCCCGGGTATCATGCAAGCGAGGAGCGCCGGTTGTACAAGAGAGTTTTTTTCGCGACCCTAATGGCGGCGTGCGCGCTCGCGCCGGCGATCCGCGCGGACGCCGATCCGGGGATGGGCTGGTCACAAGAACGCGCTTGGCTGGCTGCCAATCCGTTCGTACTCTGGAAGACCATTTCGCACGGCTTCGACAAGAGTTTGGGCGTATCGGTCGGCACCGCGAACGTCAAAGGCGGCAAACGCAACTGGATCCTGCACGCCGTCTTGAACAAGCACGATGTGGTGACGGAGGAAACGTACACGTTCGCCAAAGGCGGCAGCACGCCGTCGCTCGAGCACGGGAACCGCGCGTCCACGATCCTGGTTCGCCGCATGTACGAGGGTGAAGACGTCGCCACCGAATTCGCCAAGGCGCGGCTGGTCGCAACCGTGCCGATCTACGACGATCCCGGGCACGAGCGCTTCTATGCCGTCAAAAACGGAAAGTTCGGTTTCATGCTCGACCCCTACGAGGTCGTCGTGTTTCGCGCCGGCGAGTTGAACGTGCGCATCGATCAGGCGAAATACTGTTCGACGCACAAGCAGTGCGGCGAATAGAAACGCCGGTCAACCGCGGAATTCAGCAAGCCTTAGGAATCGTTGGCTACCATCGGGGCGTGATGGGCGATCGCTCCTTACGGGAGCCCACCGAGTACGTCATCTGGGCTTCCGCCGCGCTTCTAGCCGTCATCCTGGGCGCCGGCGTCGCGTTCGGTGCCTGGACCGCCCTGCGCCAGTCGGCCAACGCGCCGCTGGCCGGGGCGGGGGTCGTTACCATCGGTGCCGGCCTGGCGATCGTGGGGCTGGCCGTCGAGCGTCCGATCTACCGCGCGTTCTTCGTCATCTTCGCGATCGGTCTGGTCGCAGCATATCTGCTCGGCGGGGCAGAGTTCGCCCGCTTGCTCCGCTAAAAAAGCTGCCGTCAAAGGCGCTTGCACTCCTGTGTCGGCTCTGCTAATATAGCACGGCTAGCGCTCTCGCGCTGAGACTGCTAAAGCCTGTACAGACTGAAGTGTTGGAGGTTTTCCGTGAATCTCAAGCCCCTGCACGATAACGTCGTTATCGAGCACGTCGAGCAAGACGACAAGACGTCGGGCGGCATCTTTCTGCCGGATACTGCGAAGGAAAAGCCCCAAGAGGGCATGATCCGCGCGATCGGCGACGGCCGCATCCTCGACAACGGCACCAAGCTCGCGATGAACGTCAAGGTCGGCGATCGCGTGCTGTATCGCAAGTACTCGGGTAGCGAAGTCAAGATCGACGGCACCGAGTATCTCATCATCCCCGAAAAAGACATCCTCGCCATCGTCGACAAAGTTCCGGCCGGCGTTTAAGGAGTTTTGAAACTTTATCATGGCTGCAAAGCAACTCGTTTTTGACGAAACCGCCCGCCGCGCGCTCGAGCGCGGAGCGAACGTCCTCGCCGACGCCGTAAAGGTGACGCTTGGACCCAAGGGCCGTAACGTCGTTCTCGACAAAAAATTCGGCTCGCCGACGATCACCAACGACGGCGTGACGATCGCCAAGGAGATCGAGCTGCCCGACGTGTTCGAAAACATGGGGGCCCAGCTCGTCAAGGAAGTCGCCTCCAAGACTAACGACATCGCCGGTGACGGTACGACAACCGCCACCGTGCTCGCGCAGGCGATCATTCGCGAAGGCCTGCGCAACGTGACCGCCGGCAGCAATCCGCTGCAGATCAAGCACGGTATCGAGAAGGCCGTCGAGATCGCCGTCGGTGAGATGGAGAAGTTCAAGAAGAACGTCGACACCAAAGAGAAGATCGCGCAAGTCGCGTCGATCTCAGCCAACGACGTGGAGATCGGCGACCTGATCGCCGACGCCATGGAGAAGGTCGGCAAAGACGGCGTCATCACGGTGGAAGAGTCCAGAACGCTCAAGACCGAGGTCGAAACCAAGGACGGCATGCAGTTCGACAAGGGCTACATCTCGCCGTACATGGTCACCGACTCCGAGCGCATGGAAGCCGTGCTCGACGATCCCTTCATCCTCGTGACGGAGCGCAAGATCTCGGCCATCGCCGACATTCTGCCGCTGCTCGAGAAGGTCGTCCAAGTCCAGAAGCCGCTGCTGATCATCGCCGAAGACGTCGAGGGCGAAGCACTCGCGACGCTCGTCGTGAACAAGCTTCGCGGGACGTTCACCAGCGTTGCGGTCAAGGCGCCGGGCTTCGGCGATCGCCGCAAAGAGATGCTCAAGGACATCGCTACCCTGACCGGTGCGACGGTGATCTCGGAAGAGCTCGGTCTCAAGCTCGACAAAGTCGCACCCGACCAGTTGGGCCGCGCCAAGCGCGTCACCGTAACGAAGGAAGAGACCACGATCGTCGACGGCGGCGGTAAGGCCGACGCGATCAAGGGCCGCATCGAGATGATCAAAAAGCAGATCGAAGAGACCGACTCGGACTTCGATCGCGAGAAGCTGCAAGAGCGTCTCGCCAAGCTTTCGGGGGGCGTCGCCGTCATTCAAGTCGGCGCCGCGACCGAGACCGAGCTCAAAGAGAAGAAGCACCGCATCGAGGACGCGCTCTCGGCCACCCGTGCGGCCGTTCAGGAAGGCATGATTCCCGGCGGCGGCAGCTCGCTCGTGCACGCGATCAAGGCGATCGACAAGTACGAGCCGCCGAAGACCAACGGTCACGCAACGACGTGGGCCGACGAGAAGATCGGCATCGCGATCGTCCGCAAGGCGCTCGAAGAGCCGCTTCGCCAGATCGCCGAGAACGCCGGCTTCGAAGGGTCGGTTCAGGTGAACAACATCCGTTCGAAGCAGGCACCGTTCGGCTTCAACGCGATGACCGGCGAAGTCGTCGACATGTTCGAAGCGGGCATCATCGATCCGCTCAAGGTCAGCCGCGCCGCGCTGCAAAACGCGGCCTCGATCGGCGCGCTGATCCTGACGACCGAGACGCTCGTCGCCGACAAGCCCGAGCCGAAGAAGGAGCCCGCCGGCATGCCCGGCGGCGGCATGGGCGGCTACGACATGATGTAGCGGCTGCGCCGCCACGTAGAATCGCGGGCCCGGCGGAAACGCCGGGCCTAAGATTTGTCTAAGGCCCGCGCGCTAGGGTCGCGCAATGGAGCCGTCTCTGCGCCTGCTGCTCGTCCACGGACAGCGGCGTATCGTGGCCTTTCTCGAGCCGGAGCTCGCGCGAGCCGGCTTTGCCGTGCAATCGGCCGAAAACGCGTCCGAAGGTTTCCGAATGATGCGCGACGGCCGGCCGCACGTCGTCCTGCTCGACGTCGCGCTTCCCGATATCGACGGAATCTCGTTTCTCAGCCTGGTTCGTGCCCACAGCGACGCGCCGGTCGTGATGCTCGGCGTCGAGATGAGCACGCAAACGCGGATCGCGAGTTTAGCCGGCGGAGCCGATCATTGCGTCAGTCTTCCGGCCAGCATGCCCGAGCTGATCGCCCTGCTCTATTCGGCCGTGCGCCGGCCGGCGCTGCGCGATCGCGACGACGTGACCTTCGAGGATCTGCACCTCGATCCGGCGACGCGCACCGCGAGCCGTTCGGGCCGAACGCTCGACCTTACGCCGCGCGAATTCGACGTGCTGGCAGCGCTGCTTCGCCGTCCGGGCCGAGTCGTGAGCCGTCAAGAGTTGCTCTCGTCGATCTGGGGCGGCGAAGAACGCGCCTCGAGCAAGGCGGTCGACGCTTGTATCGTCGGCTTGCGCAGGAAGATCGACGCACCGTTCCCGGACCCGCTCGTACGGACGATCCGTGGCATAGGATTTACGATCCGCCGGCTCCGGGTTGCCGATTCCTAGCCGTATTCTCAGCAAGCGCTCCGATAACCTCAAGGCGCCTCTTCGGCACGGAAAGGAACGCCTCATGAGCAGCATCTCGTCAATCGGCTCGTCCAGCCTATCGGTCAGCGCCGCGAACGCGCTCGCGACCGTCTCGGCCGCTCAGCCGCTGGCCGGCCCGTTATCGACGCTCAATCTCTCGCAGTCGCAGCAGCAGCAAATCACGTCGATCCTCCAAAACGCCAAATCGCAGGGTCTGTCGCCGCAGCAAATCGCAGCGCAGATCAATAACGTTCTGACGCCGGCCCAACAGCAGCAGCTCCAAAGCGAGCTTTCGCACGGACACCACCATCACCACCGCGGCGGCGGCAAAGCCGCCCCCGCAACCGGCGATACCGATGCGTTCGGCATACCCAACTCGATCCAAAGCGGGTCGTCGGCGGCGACGCAGGCGATCGGAAACGCCGCGACCGCCTTCGATCTGACGCAGCAGCAGAGCGACAGCCAATAAGCGACGGACCCGAACGGGGAATCGCAGAGGGCCTCCCGAACGGGGGCCCTCTTTCTTTTGGAAGCGAAACCTCTCTCCGGAGGACGGAAATGCGCAAAGCAATCGCCGCCGCCGCGTTGTTCGCCGCGGTACTGCCGTTGTGGACGGCCGCCGGCACGCAGCCGATCTCCGACGCGGCTGCGGTCGCGCTGGTGCGGGCAGCGCACCAGCTCGATATCGACCCGACGGTTCCCCCGGAAGGCGCGTTCGATCGCACGCGTCATCCGTACGTTCGCGTCGGCGGCGTGCCCGAAGGCGGCTCGGTGGGCGGTTATCTCGACGCTGCCTACGCGCGCGAGGGCCGCCTGCTCGACGGCACCCTCGCGCTTGCGATCCCGCTCGACAGCGGCGGAAGCGGCGGCGTCTTCACGCAATTGATTTTCGCCGGCCCGGATGCGAATCGCCTAGCGTATGCCGGACATCTCGATTCGGGCGGCCATTTGGGCGTCGACGTCGCCGGCGGCGTCATCGTCGCGCGCTATCCGAACTACGGGCCCAACGATCCGAACTGCTGCCCGTCGCGGTTCGACGTCGAAACGTATACCATTGCCGGCGGCAAGCTCCGGCGGATCGGCTCGAAAACCGTGCCCTCCGCAAGCCACCCGCCGCAGCGTCGTCGCGGATCGCCGATATAGGAAGGACTCGCTCAGCCCCAAAATAGGTCTATCCTGATGCACCAGCGCACCGTCAACGATTTCACCATTCGGGTGGCGACGGTCAACGGTTCGGGCAGCCAATCCTCGAACCTCGTCCTCACCAACGCGATCTTCCGCCTCGGCATCCCGGTCGCTCCGAAGAACGTCTTTCCGTCGAACATCGAAGGGCTTCCGACGTGGTTCGACGTGCGGGTTAGCTCAAAAGGCTATCAATGCCGCACGCGCGACGTCGACGTGCTCGTCTCGCTCAACGCAGCAACCTGGCCGCAGGACGTCGCCGGCGTGAAGCCGGGCGGCGTGGTGATCCACGATTCCGCCTATCCGGTGGCCGGCGAGACCAAGCGCGAAGACCTCACGTATTACGCGGTACCATTCGGGGCGCTCGGCAAGGAGAAGTTTGCCGATAAGGGCGATCTTCGCAAGTATCTGGTCAACATGATCTACGTCGGTACGCTCGCTCATCTGCTGGGCATTCCAGCCGAAACGGTCGAGGAAGCGCTGCGCGCTCAGTTCCGCAAGAAAGCGTCGGCAGCCGAGCTCAACATGTCGGCGATCCAGGTCGGAATCGACTACTCGCGCGAGCACCTCGAAAAAACCGACAAGTACGTGCTCGAGCCGATGCACGGCAAGGCCGACGGGCTGCTCTTCATGGAGGGCAACCGCGCTGCGGCGTTAGGCTGCGTGATGGGCGGCTGCACCGTTGCCGCGTGGTATCCGATCACGCCGTCGTCTTCGCTGTGCGAGTACTTCATCCAGTATTGCGACCGTTACCGCGTCGACTCGCAAACCGGCGAGCGAAACGTGGCGATCGTCCAAGCCGAAGACGAGCTGGCCGCCGCCGGCATGGTCTTTGGGGCGGGCTGGGCCGGCGCGCGTGCGATGACGTCGACGTCGGGCCCCGGAATCTCGCTGATGGCCGAATACGTCGGCTACGGATACTTTGCGGAAGTTCCCGGCGTCATCTTCGACGTGCAGCGTGCCGGGCCGTCGACCGGCTTGCCGACGCGCACGATGCAGGGCGACGTAGCGTTCAGCTACACGCTCTCGCACGGCGACACCAAGCATATCGTGCTGTTGCCGGCCACCGTCCGAGAAGCCTACGAGTTTGCGATGGACGCCTTCAATCTCGCCGACCGCTTTCAAACGCCGGTCTTCGTGCTCTCGGATCTCGACCTCGGCATGAACTCGTGGCTGACGCCGGCGTTGCCGTATCCGGAAAAGCCGTTCGATCGCGGGAAGGTTCTCGACGCCGACGACCTCAGTTCGATGAAGGCCTGGGGGCGTTACCGCGACGTCGACAACGACGGAATCGCGTACCGGACGCTTCCGGGGACCAAGCACGCCAACGCGGGCTTCTTTACGCGCGGGACGGGACACGACGAGGAAGCGCGCTACTCCGAGATGCCCGACGTTTGGAAGCGCAATCTCGACCGTCTGGTCCGCAAACACGAGACCGCGCGTACGGTCGTGCCCGAACCGATCGCCGACGAGAAGGGATCCAAGGTCGGTATCATCGCGTACGGCACCACGCACCACGCGGTCGTGGAGGCGCGCGACCGTCTCGGCGAGTCGGGGCTCAAAATCGACTACCTGCGCGTCCGCGCGCTTCCGCTCTCGCCGGCGGTCGCCACCTTCATTCAGCGGCACGATCGCGTCTACGTCGTTGAGCAGAATCGCGACGGCCAGCTCTACGGAATCTTGCGGACCGAGCTGCCGACGCATCTGATTCCGCGGCTGCAATCCATACGACACTACAACGGCGTGCCGATCGACGCGCACGCCATCGTCGACCCGGTGCTCGACGCCGAGCGCGCGCCCGCGGTCGTGGCGGAGTAACCACAAACTATGACGGCCAATCTCAACATCATCGGGCTGACGCGCGACGTCTACAAAGGGCTGCCGACCACGCTTTGCGCGGGCTGCGGCCACAACTCGATCACCAACCACCTCATCAAGGCGCTCTTCGAGTACGGGGTCGAGCCGCACAATCTCGCCAAGATGAGCGGCATCGGCTGTTCGTCGAAGACGCCGGCGTACTTCGTCGAACAGGCGCACGGGTTCAACGGACTGCACGGCCGCATGCCGTCGGCCGCGACCGGTGCCAAGCTCGCCAACCGCGACTTGATGGTGCTCGGAATCAGCGGCGACGGCGACACCGCCAGCATCGGCCTGGGGCAGTATTGCCACATGATCCGGCGCAACGTCGATCTCACGTATATCGTCGAGAATAACGGCTGCTACGGCCTGACCAAGGGCCAGTTCTCGGCGACGGCCGACGTCGGTTCCAAACTCAAGGGCGGAAAAGTCAACGAGTACGCCACCATCGACATCTGCGGGCTGGCGATCGAGCTCGGCGCCACGTTCGTGGCACGGTCGTTCTCGGGCGACGGAAAGCAGCTGGTTCCGCTCCTGCAGGCGGCGTTCTCGCACCGCGGCACGGCGATCCTCGACGTGATCAGCCCGTGCGTAACCTTCAACGACCACGAAGGCTCGACCAAGAGCTACGCCTACGTCAAGGATCACGACGTCGTGCTGCATACCGCCGACTACATCGCCAGCGGCCGCGAGATCGAGGTCGACTACGAACCCGGAACGGTCCACGACGTCGAGCTGGAGGACGGCGCACACGTGCTGTTGCGCAAGGTCGGCGACGATTACGATCCGACCGATGCGATCAACGCTCTGCGTACGATTCACGACGCCTCGGTGCGCGGCGAGTTCGTGACCGGCTTGCTCTACGTCGACACGCACGACCGGGACCTGTGCGAACGCGAGCGGCTCACCAAAATACCGCTCGCGCGCCTGTCCGAGGAGAATCTGCGAATACCACGCGAAGACTGGGACGCGCTGATGCGCGGATGAGCGCCGCGGCGGCGCTTGCGCCACCGAAGCAGCTGTGGGTCGCGTTCGGGGTCTTGAGCGCGACCTTCTTCATGCTGCTGGTCGATTTTTCGATCGTTACCGTCGCGCTGCCGACGATGGAGTCGTCGCTGCACATGTCGGCGGCGCAAGGTCAATGGATCGTGAGCACGTACGCAATTTTTCTGGCCGGCTTCTTGATGCTCACCGGCCGCTGCGCGGATCTTTTCGGCCGCCGGCGTTTCTTCGTCGCCGGCCTGGCGATCTTCACGCTGGCGTCGCTGCTGGGCGGTCTCGCGCAGAACGGGGCCGAGCTGATCGCAATGCGCGGCCTGCAAGGTTTCGGCGCGGCTCTCGTGAACCCGGCGGCGCTCGCGATCGTGCTGTCGATGTTTCCGCCGGGCGGGCAGCGCGCACGCGCGATTTCGCTGTGGGGTATGATCGGAAGCTCGGGCATCGCCGTCGGCATGCTGCTCGGCGGGGTGCTGGTCCAGTACCTCGGCTGGCGATCGGTGCTCTTCGTCAACGTTCCCTTTGCACTGGCCGTTTTCGCGTGTCTTCCGTTCACCGTTCCAGCCGACCGCGGCGGGGAACGTCGCGGCAAGCTCGACGTCGCCGGAGCGGTGCTGCTGACGGCGGCGCTCGTGACCGTCGTCTACACGATCGAACTGATCCCCGGCGACGGCGTCGCCTCGGTGGCTACCGGCCTGCGCGCGCTGCTCGCCGTCGCGCTGGCAGCCGCATTCGTACTGGTCGAGCGGCGCGCGGCCGAGCCGATCCTTCCGGCGCGGCTGTTCCGCTATCCCGACCTCCTATCGGGCGCTTGCGTCGTCGCACTGCAGCCGATGTCGTACGCCGGCATCATGGTCTTTACGTCGATCTACGCCCAACGCGTATCGGGATACGACGCGCTGGCGACGGGGCTCGCGTTTCTTCCGTCGACGCTGGTAACGTCGTTCGTGGCGGCGCCGCTGACGATGCCGATCTGCCGGCGCATCGGCGTGCGGGCGATGGGCATCTGGGCGAGCGCAATTATGGTAGGCGGCGAGGCGATCTTGCTCTTCATGCGGCCGGACTCGTCGTACTGGTCGTCGATTTTGCCGGGAACCTGCGTCGGCGTTTTCGGCGGCATGCTGGCATACCAGAGCGGCATGATTGCCGGGCTCGCGCACGTCGACGAGGCCGACGAGGGCAGTGCGTCGGCGGCGATGAGCTTCGCGCTGCAGCTCGGGATCGGCTTCGGCGTGGCGCTCGGAGCGTTCGCCCAGGAGCTTAGGACCGCCCAGCTGCAACGTGCCGGAGCGAGTGCCGACGCGGCGCTGGCCGGCGGGCTGCACGCCGCATTTTGGGTCGGAATCGTCATCGGCGCCGTTTGTTTGGCCGCGGTCGTCGCCGGTATCCGGCACGCGGCCGAGGCCGACGTCCCGCTACGGCATTTCGTGCCGTTCGGAAAGATCCATCACCGCGTCTCCGTGCGCTCCTGACGGCTCGCGCTAGCGCGGCGACATCGCGCTAAAACGGTGCACGTCTGCCGGCGAGACGCCCGGGTCGAGGACCTGCTCGATCGCGGCTTGGAGGTTCTCGAAGACGTACGTGTCGGCGGGATAGTCGTATTGCCGCGTGTTGACGATGAACGCGAAGTTCTTGCCGTTGGGCAGCTGGTCCGACCACGAGTTCGTGCCGGGCATCGAACCCTCGCGCGCCCAATGCGCGCCAGGCTGCGGCGTGCCGACGCCCCAGATGACGTAGTCGTTCATGTAGGCGAGCATCGACTCGGCGTTGGTCGCCAGCGCCGACGCGCCGCCGGCGATCTCCAAGATCATCCCGTCGCCGCCGTACGGGTAGGGATACTGTTTTTTCGAAAGCACGTAGATCGCGGACGGCCCGCTGTACGCCGAGTAGTACTCCGCGACCTCGTGCGGAAGCCGTTTCCCGATCGTGGGCGAGAGCCGCACGTTGTCGAGCTTCAGCGGTGCGGCAACCTTCTTGGCGATATAATCGGCATAGCTCGTGCCCGAGGCTTTGGCGATCACCATCCCGAGCACGCTGTAGCAGAAGTTGCAATACGCATAGGTCGTCCCCGGGGCTTCCTGCAGCGGCTGCGCGAGCTGCGCCTGCACGTATTGGGTCGGATCGATGGCTCGTTTGAGCCCGAGATCGAGCGCCGTCGCGCGCATGCCGAAGGTCGGATCGTAGCCCGATTTGCCGTCGTCCCACCCGGACTCGTGGAGAATCATGTCTTCGATCGTGATGCGGTAGACGCGCGGGTCGACCTTGGCGCTCGCGGGCAGCGGCTTGGTGATCCCGAGATAGGCGAATACTTTCGCATTGGGGTTCACCTCGTGCGCGCGGATGAGCTGATACATCGCCGCGTCCGTCCAGGCTTTGGTAATGCTGGCCAGCCGCATGATCGTCGAGGTCGTGGTCGTCGATTTGGCCAGGCCTTCGTAGGTGTAGGCATGCGAGAAGACCGTTTTGCCGCGGCTCGACACGGCGAGCTGCGCGTTGGGAACGCGATAGGTTCGCATGAACGTGACGACCATTGCGTCGAGCTTGGCGTTCCGCCCGGTGCCGAGTATGCCGATCTTGGCGCCGCCTTCCGGTGCCGCCATCGCCGCGCGATTGGCGGTTTGCGGAACGTACGAAGTCCCGCCGCCGGCCGAACGCTGACCGCACGAGGCGACCGCGGCCGCGACCGTCAGCAGCGTCGCCGCCATCCGAAAAGCACGGGACCTCGGCATGGGTCGATTCCTCCCTGGCATTTTCTTGCGCGTCAAGGCGCGGTCTCCCCGTCGCCGGGACGAAGCCGCCGGTCGATCAGCCCGGTCAGCCGGCTCTCGATCTCGCGCAGCGTGCGGTTCTCGGCCTCCAGCAGTTCCACGTCGTGCCGTAAGCTGCGTCGCGCGATGCTGTCGTAGGCAAGGGCTGCGCCGGCCGCAAGGGCGGAAATGCTGCGCCGCTCGTCCGGATCGAGATCCTCGCCGCTGGCGTGCGCGCCGTAGATCGCGACCGCTTCGAGTTCGTGACCCGAAGCCACCGGCACGGCGAAGACCGGTTGCGCCTCACCGTGGGGGACGTCGGACCGGCCCCATCGCAGATGACCGATTCCGAGCGGCGCGAGTTCGGCCCGTAAGCGCACCACCAGGAGGTCGTCGCGATCGAGCGCGGTCGCGCAATCGTCGCTCCAGCCTTTGCCGGCCGCGCGCACGTATCGCTCGCCTTTGCGGCGGAACAGCGCCGCCGAGGCGAGGTCGAATGCATCGGCCGGCTCGTCGACGAGCATCGCGTCGACCAGCTGCACCGACGTAGCGTGGGGCAGCGTTCGGGCGGCGACGGCCAGGCGTTCTTCGGCCAGGTGCCGTCTTCGAAAGAAGACGACGTCGAGCGCGCGGTCGAGGCGCGCGTGGACGAAGTTCAGCGAGACGCCGATGCAGACCGCCGCCCCAACCTCGATGATCTGCGCGAGCCGCCCCTCTTCGAGCAGTTTTCCGACCAGATACTCGATCAGCGTGAAGACTGCAACCACGCCGGCGGTCAATATCGTGAAGACCAGCGTCCGGCTGACGATGAAATTGATGTCGATGATGCGATGCTTGACCACGCCGTAGGCTACCGCGGCGGCCACCAGCGTCGCGGAGATCGCGAACGCGACGTTCCAAAAGATGTAGACCGAAACGTTGCTGCTGATCACGTCGGCAAAATCGAGCAGCGCCGAGGTGACGACGAAGGTCACGAACGTCGCGATCACGGGTGCCAGCCGGCTGCGTTCGGCGCGTGCGGCCGTCGCATACGTGTACGAAAGCGCGGCTAGCGCGCACAGCGTCGCAAAACCCACCAGCGCCCAGTCCTGAGCGTCCAGAATCCAACGCGGCGGCGGTGCAGGAAGCGAGTAGATGGCAAACGTCACGTACGCGTACACCGCTCCGGTTGCCGCCCCGACGGGCAGCGCCAGCCGATCGACGATCCGCGAAACCCCGCGCGGACGATTCGCGGGAAAGCGTGCGGCAAAGAGCATGATGCCGGCGGCTTGCAGGCCGTAGAGGACGCCGATGACGTAATACGCGACCGCGCTCTCCTGGCGTTGCGCCCAAAGAAACAGCGCTTCCGGCAGGACCAGCGGCGGCGCGAGGAACGCGAAGCCCCAGGTCAGGGCATTGGGCCGGAGGAGCAGAAGCGCCAGTGAGACCAAGCCGAGCGTCAGGCCGCCGAAGGTGTAGAGTATTTGTGCGGCACCGTACGTCGGCGGCAGCGACTGGGTCGTCATCGTGACCCGTCGAACCGTGCCGCGACGTTCCACCTGGAACGCGAGCGTCGCGCCGGCGTAGGTATTTTCGGTCAGCACGGTATTGATCCGGCCCAAGACGGGCAACGTCGAGTAGACGAGGCGGTCTCCGGCTCGAATTCCCGCGCGCGCGGCCGGAAGGTTCGGCTCGACGTTGGCGACGGTCACGCCGTCGGTTGCCGTGTTCCAGCCGAAGAACCCCTGGGGCTGGTTCCAGGTAACGGCCGCGACGACGAAGCACGCGATCTCGAAAGCCGCGAGCAGCGCGACGGCGACGATCCGCAGCCAGCGCTTCACGTCGCGGACTCCTCGACCGTCGGAGGCGAGGGCCGGCGGCGCGCGAACAGTGCGTAGACCGGCAAGCCGGAAAGCAGAATCCCGATCCCGATGCAGGTCGCGACCGGCGACTTTATCAGCACGTCGCCGACGATGCCCCAAGCCACGATCAGAAATAGCAGCGTCGTCCACGGATGGCCGGGCAGCACGTAAAACGGGCGCGGCGCGCCGTCGCGCTCGTCGCGCTGCCGGAAAACGATCAGCGCGATCGCCGACAGCCCGAAGAAGACGTAGTCGACGCTGGTGACGTAGTTGAGGATCTGGTCGTAGGCGCCCGAGAGCGCGATG
>DATJUC010000011.1:0-16852 GCA_035502675.1 Candidatus Acidiferrales bacterium
AGATCTTCCATTTTTCGCGGTATCTCTCGGTGCCGATCGCGCTGGTCGTCGTTTTTCTGTTCGTCCTGCGTTTTCCGAACAAGGTCGTCGAGCGCGTCTTCGTCGTGCTCTCGCTGATCTATCTGACGTACATCGCGTCGGCGGTGCTGGCGCATCCCAACTGGGGCGACGTCGCGCGCGGCACCCTGATTCCAACCTTCGATTTCAAGCGGGCCGGCTGGCTGGCGGCGGTGGTCGGGGTCATCGGCACGACGATCTCGCCGTACATGCAGTTCTTTCTGCAGTCGGCGGTCGTCGAAAAGGGCTCGCGCACGGAGGATCTCCCGATGGCGCGGATCGACGTCGTCAACGGCTCGATTCTGGCGATCGCGCTGGCCGGCTTCATGATGATCGCCAACGCCGCGACGATCTACATGGCCAACCGCCACGGCGCGCACCTGGCTCCGCAGGAAGCGGCCGACTTCGCGGTCGCGCTCAAGCCCCTCGCCGGCGAGCTCGCGTCGGTCATCTTCGCGCTCGGGATTCTCAACGCCGGCATCTTTACGGCCACGGTACTGCCGCTCTCGACCTCGTATATCGTCTGCGAGGCGTTCGGTTTCGAAGCCGCAATCGATCGCAAATTTTCCGAAGCGCCGGTCTTCTTCATCCTGTTTGCGGCCGGCTTGATCGTGGGCGCGGCGGTCGTGTTGATTCCGCACCTGCCGCTCCTGCAAATGATCCTCTTCGCCCAAGTGCTCGAAGGGATTATTTTGCCGTTCGAACTCGTGCTGATGCTGGTCATCGTCAACCGGAAGAGCATCATGGGAGAGCACGTCAACTCGCCGGTCGGCAACGCCATCGGCTGGACGACCGTCGTCGTGGTCGGCGTGCTCTCGATCGTCTACGTTGCGGGCACCTTCTATCCGCCGCTGCTCGGCGGCTAGCGGCGCCGCTAGCGCTTGAACCCGGCGCGGGCGTTTTCCTGATCGGCGAAATGCCAGCGGTTGCGTCCCTCCCGCTTGGCGCGGTATAGGGCCGCGTCGGCGGCTTCCATCAGACCCTCGACGTCGGCCGCGTCCGACGGAAACATCGCAATGCCGATGCTGGCGCGCACGTCGTGGGGGACGCCGTTGATGAGCACCGGCTCCTGCAGCGCGTTGCTGATCTTGCGCGCCAGGTCGGCGGAATCGGAGGGCCCGTCGACGACCGGCTCGAGAATGACGAACTCGTCGCCGCCGAACCGCGCGACCGTGTCGCTCTCCCGAAGCGTCGAGCGGAGACGGCGCGCGACGGCCTTGAGCACTTCGTCGCCGACGTGATGGCCGAATCCGTCGTTGATTGCCTTGAAGCGGTCCAAGTCGAGATACATCACCGCGAAGCCGCGATTGTAGCGGCGCGCCGTCGCAATCGTATTCCCGATCCGATCCTCGAAGAGAACGCGATTGGGCAAGCCGGTCAGCGAATCGGTGAATGCCAGTTGCTCGATGTGCTGGCTGTGCTCGGAGCGCTCGAGCGCCGACGAGACGAAGAGTCCCATCAGGTTGATCAGATCGGCGTCGCGCTGTTCGATGGGCTCGCGCGGCTTCCACGACGCAAACACCAAGGCTCCGAAGATGCGCGCCCCGGCGCTCAGTCGCAGCGCGATGAGACTTCCCCACGGCGCCATGCTTCGCGCCGGATCGCTGCGCCACGGTTCGACGCCGGTGTCCGGCACGACGAGCATCTCGCTGCGAGCGAAGACGTGACGCGAGAACGACGCCGCCATCGGATAGCCGGTCCCTTTGGTGATGGGCGAGCCTTCGCCGACCGAGTTGCGAATGACGATCCGCTCGCCTTCGAACCGCGCGACGTAGCCGGCGTCGAATCCGAAGAGCTCGAGGCCGAGCATGAGCGCCGCATCGATCTGGTCGTCGATCGCGCCGCCGCGCGCCGCGGCGACGAGATACAGCCGGCTAATCCGCCCGCTCTGCGTGGCGATGGCGCGCTCGGCCCGGCGCTGAGCCGTGACGTTCTTGAAGATGGCGTAAACGCCGGAGATCGCATCGCGCGTGTGCAGCGGCACCAATTTGAGCTGCACGTCGATGCGATTGCCGAGCCGGTCGAGCAGCAGCGAGTCGTGTTCGGCGGCTTCGCCGCGCATCGCCGCATAGAAGGCGGCCTCGGCGTCGCGACGGCATTCGGGCGCGATCAGATCCTCCCAGCTGCGCCCGACCAGCTTCTCGGTATAGAACCCGGTCTCGCCCTCGAAGGCCACGTTGACGCGCGAGATCGTGCCGTTGCCCTTGAGTTCGATGATGCCGTCCGGATGGTATTCGAAGAGCGAACGAAAGCGCTGTTGATTCGCGCCTAACGATTCTTCGGCCGCCTTGAGCGCGGCGATGTCGTGCGCCTGAAGAAAGACTCCGGCAACGGCGCCCTCGAGCCGCGCGGGAAAGACGTAACACTCGATCGGCACGGCGGCTCCGTCCCGGTGGCGCGCGCAGGATTCGAAGTGATCGGTTCCGCCGGCGGTGGCGGTACGCATCGCCAGCTCGATCCGTTCGGAGTCCGCCTCGGGAACGAACTCGCGGTAGTGCGAGCTGGCCAGGTCGTCCCTGGCGGCACCGACGAGGACGCCGGCGGCCTCGTTGGCGGCCACGACGCATCCATGCAGGTCGTAGAGCACCACCGCATCGGGAGTCTCTTCGTAGAGCGAGGTCAGGATCTCGCGAAGCTGCATATCTTCGTCTTCGGCAGCCGGGCAAGCGCTGCCAAGAAGCCCCGCTTTCTTCGCCGAACCACGCAGGATGACTCCCGAACGGATCGTCGAGTTCGCCGAAGGTCTGGCCGGGATTGCCGCGACCGGCGGCGGCGCTACGGCGCTGGCTGCCTACCTCTCCGAGCAGACCGGGTGCCGCGTCCTGGTCGAAGACGCGGCCTGGCGCCGTCTTGCGGGGGCCGGCGGCGGCAACGGTCCGTCCTCGGGGCGAGAGATCGTCGAGACCGGCGCCCCCGGAACCGCCATTCGCCTGATGGCCGGGGCCGCGCACGTCGGCTGGTTGTCGCTCTTCGACGGCGCGCCGGCAAACGGCGCCGCTTCCGAACTTCCGGCACGGCTGGCAGCTGCCGCGATTGCGGTGGAACTCGCGCGCGAGACGGGTGGGAACCGCGGGCGCCGGCGATCGTTTTGGGAGCGAACGCTTTCGGGCGCGTATCACGATGCGGCCGCAGCCCGCGAGGACGCCGCGGCTTGCGGCATCGCGACCGCAGCGGGATACGTGGCGATCGCGCTCGAGCGCGAAGCCGGCGACGCTCCCGCAGGCGATCTCACCGAGCTGCGAACCATCGCCGCCGAGACGTTTCGCACCGGCGACGCCGATCTCGGTACCTACGAACGCGGCGCGACCTTACTGGTGTTCGTTCCGGCGGCCCGCGAGATCGACGCCAGCAACGCCCGCACCGCCGCAACCCTGTTGCCGAAAAACGCCGCGAAGCGCACGGCGCCGGCGCGGATCTCGGGCGGCGTCGGAACCGTCCAGCCGCTGTTGACATTGGCGGCCAGCGCGCACCACGCCGAAGCCGCGCTGGCGATCGGGCGGCGCGTGTTCGGACCCGGACGCGTCGTCGCGTACGCCGACCTGGGCGCCTATCCGATGCTCTACGAAGGCGCCGGCGTCGCCGACCTCGAGCAGTTCGCGCGACGGGAGCTGGCCCCGCTGCGCGCCTACGACGAGAAGCATCAAACCGAGCTGGAGCGAACGCTCCGCATTTACTTCGCGACCGGGCAGAACGTCAAGACGGCTGCCGCGGAACTCAACGTCCACCGGCACACCGTGTTCTACCGGCTCAGGCAGATCGCCGAGCTCTGCTCGCGATCGCTGGAAAGCCCCCACGACCAGCTCACTCTTCGTTTGGCGGTAGCGATCGATGCACTCCACTCCTCCTGAAGGCGGCCGGCGCGCATCCGGCAAGCGCGACGTCCTCAAGCTGGCCCGCGACGCGGGCGTGCGCTTCGTGCGGCTCGTCTTTGCCGACATCTTCGGCGTCAGCAAGAACGTCTCGATTCCGGTCGAGGAGCTCGAACACGCCTTGGAAGGGCGCGTGACGTTCGACGGCGGCTCGATCGACGGGTTCGTGCGCGGCGAAGAGCTCGACATGCTGCTGGTTCCCGACCCATCGACGTTCGCGATCTATCCGTGGCAGTCGGCCGGCGACGCGCGCGAAGCGCGGCTGATCTGCGACGTCGCGATGCCGGACGGTTCGCCGTTCGAAGGCTGTCCCCGCACGACGCTCCGGCGCGCGCTGGAAAGCGCCGGCGCTCTGCGCGGGGTGAAGGTCGGGCTCGAAATCGAGTTCTACCTGTTCGACCAATCGTCGACCGGCGAGACCTCGACGCGAACGCAGGACGTCGGATCGTATTTCGACTTCTCGGCGAACGATCGTGGCGAGGAGGCCCGCAACGCGATGGTCGCCGCCCTTTCAGCGATGGGCGTTCGCGTCGCCTCGGCGCATCACGAGCACGGAGCCGGTCAGCACGAGATCGACCTCGCGCACGACGATCCGCTCGCCGCGGCGGATCGCGCACTGACGCTGCGCACGATTGCCAAGCACGTCGCGGCGGCATACGGGTTGGAGGCGACCTTCATGCCCAAGCCGTGCGAAGACCGGGCCGGCAGCGGACTGCACGTCGACTTTCAACTCGACGCCGGATCCGACGAAGAGACGGCGCTCTACGTAGCCGGCGGCTTGCTCGCACACGCTCCGGCGCTGACCGCGGTGTGCAATCCGACGGTGAATTCGTACAAGCGGCTGGTGGCGGCGTGGGACGCACCGATTTACGCCGTTTGGTCGCATCGCAGCGCCAACGCGTTGGTCCGCGTGCCGCCGGGACAGCCCGTCGCGCGCGTCGAGATGCGCAGTCCCGACCCGGCGTGCAACCCCTATCTGGCGCTGGCGGTTCTGCTCGGCGCCGCGGCCGACGGCGTCGCACGCGCAATACTGCCGGGGCCGGCGCTCGTGGGCTCGACCTACGATCTCACCGAGCACGATCGCCGCGAGCGCGACATCCGAACTTTGCCGAAATCGCTCCGCCAAGCGATCTCCGAGCTCGACGGAGATCCGGTCGTGCGCGCGGCGCTGGGCGACCATCTCTACCACGCCTTCCGCGACGCCAAGCTGGCCGAATACGAACGCTACCGGCGAGCGGTGCATCCGTGGGAGGTCGACGCGTACCTGCGGCTCTACTGAGCGGCGGCCGGCTCGACGGCGCGCAGCAAATCGGCAACCAAAAACGGCAGCTGCAGCGTTTCGTCCCAATCCGGGCCCGAAACCGCTCCCAATCCGACGACGCGAATCGGTCCGGACGGCGCGAACCGCCGCACCTCCTCGGCGCCGGCAACGGCCGGATCGAGTAAAACGACGTCGCCGCCCCGCAAGTCCCCGAGGTGAGCCAGGTCGTCGAGCGCGGTACATTCGCGGACGCGGTAGCCGCGCGTGCGCAGCTCGTATGCGGCGAACCGCCGCAACGCGGCGTCGCTCGTGACGATCGAGACGCGCATCGGCCGCTGCACGTTCGTGGCGTCCGCCGACGGCAGCGTTACGGTAAAGGTGCTGCCGCGGTCGAGCCGGCTTTCCACCTCGATGCGCCCCCGGTGGCGTTCGACGATGGTCTTGACGATGAACAACCCGATGCCGGTTCCCGCAATCTTCGCCTTACGCGCGTTGGTGCCGCGAACGAATCGCCCGAACAGCCGCTGCAGGTCTTCCGGCGAAATGCCGATTCCGCGATCGCTGACGCGTACGCGAAACTCTTCACCCTGCGCCTCGATCCCGACCTCGATCGGCTTGTCGGCGGCCGAGTATTTGATCGCGTTGCTCAACAGGTTGTCGAAGACTTGCCGCAGGCGCTCGGCGTCGCCGCGGACGTAGGCGTGCTTGAGGGCCGTCGAAACCGCGACGTTGCGTTCCGCAACGTGCGAGGCCACGACTTGTGCGACCAGATCGACGAGGTCGACGCGATCGTCGGCAATCTCCAATTCGCCGTGCTCGACGCGCGAAAGCGCGAGCACGTCGTCGGCCAGCGTCGCCAAGCGCTGCGCGTTCATGCGAATCGTGTGCGCGGCATCGGTCGCAGCGGCGCCTTCGAGATAGCCTTCTTCCAGCAGCTCCGCGAAGCCGGCAATCGACGTGAGCGGACCTTTGATGTCGTGTGCGAGGACGGCGATCAAATCGTTCTTGAGCGCATTGAGCTGCAGCACGCTGGCGCGCTGCCGCTCGAGCTCCTCGATGCTCGCCGCCAACCGCTCCGCCAGACGTCCGTCTTCGCGCGATGGGCTCACGCCGCCACCACCGCCGCCTGCCGGCGCAGCACGTCCCACGCGCGTTCCACGTCGGCGCGCGTGGTTCGCAGGTTTCCGATCGCCATGCGGATCGCGTAGCGGCCGTCGATCTTGGTGTGCGAGACGAAGATTTCTCCGGTCGCGTTGACCGCATGCATCAAGGCAGCGTTGCGCGCCTCGAGCGCGGCTTCGTCGAGACCGCCCGGATTCCAGCGGAAACAGACGACCGAGAGCGGATGCGGCGCGAGGACTTCCCAGTCGGGTTCGTCACGAACCCACGCCGCAAAGCTTTGCGCGAGTTCGACGTGCCCGCGCAGGCGTTCTCGAATGCCTTCGGCGCCGAAGTAGCGCAGCACGAACCACAGTTTGAGGGCGCGAAATCTCCGGCCGAGCTGCAAGCCGTAGTCCATGTAGCTGACGGTCTCGCGCTCGGGAGCGGTGAGAAACTCGGGCAGCAGCGCAAACGCGCGCCGCACCGTCGCCTCGTCCTTGACGAACAGCACCGAGAGATCCATCGGAACGAACAGCCACTTATGCGGATTGACGACCAGCGAGTCGGCTCGATCGACCCCGTCGAGAAGGTAGGCGTACTCGGGCACGATCGCGGCGGTTCCGGCGTAAGCCGCATCGACGTGCAGCCAGGTGCGGTGGCGTCGCGCGACGGCCGCGATCTGAGCTACCGGATCGATCGACGTCGTCGAGGTCGTCCCCACCGTCGCGACGATCGCACACGGGCGCAAGCCGCGGGCGAGGTCGCCCTCGACGGCCGTCTCCAGCGCGTCGGGCCGCATGCGAAAGCTCTCGTCGCACTCGACGCGCACCACGTTCTCTTGACCGATTCCCAGCGCGATCGCGGCCTTCTCGACGTGCGAGTGCGTGTGATCGGTGATGTAGACCCGCAAGCGGGGAAGGTCCCGCCCCGTCATGCCGCGCTCCCGAATGGCCAAATCGAGCGATTCGCGGGCGGCGGCCAGAGCGGTGAATCCGGCGATCGACGCGGTGTCGTAGATGATGCCGGTCCAGGAGTCCGGCAAGCCTAGCAGCCGTCCGAGCCAGCGCATCGTCACCTGCTCGAGCTCGGTTGCCGCCGGCGACGTGCGCCACAGCATCGCCTTGACGTCGAGCGTGGCGGAGAGCGCTTCGGCGGCGACGGCGACCGGGGCCGCACTGGTAGCGAAGTACGCGAAGAACCGTGGATGGTTCCAGTGCGTCGTCGCGGGGACGACCAGGTTTTCGAAGTCGTCCATGATGCGTTCGAACGGCTCGCCGTGAAGCGGCGCCTCGGCCGGCAACGCGGCCGCCACGTCGCCGGGGCGTACGTCGGGCATGACGCGATAATCCTGCGGACGCGCGAAATACTCGTCGATCCAACGCGCCACCCGCGCGAACTGCTCGGAGAATGCCCCCGTCTCGGTCATGACCCCTGATGTTGGCCGGGCAGAGTCCGGAGCCCCGCGCATCGAACCTGCCCAGCCTATGAAAGAGCCGTCGACGGCCGTGTTCACGGCAAACGCACCCGCTCCCATCGGCCCCTACAGCCAAGCCGTGCGCTCGGGCAACGAACTGTTCTGCAGCGGACAGATCCCGATCGACCCGCAAACCGGAGATCTGATCGAAGGCGACGTTTCGGCTCAGGCCGCGCGCGTCTTGGAGAACCTGTCGGCAGTCTTGACCGCCGCGGGTTGCTCGCTCGCCGACGTCGTCAAGACGACGATCTTTCTCGTCGACGTCAACGACTTCACCGCCGTCAACGCGGTCTACGCGCGCTATTTCGGCGAGGCAAAACCGGCCCGCTCAACCGTCGGGGTCGCGGCGCTGCCCAAGAACGCCCGCGTCGAGATCGACTGCATCGCCCGTCTGAGTTAGACCGCGCCTGGAGATTCGCAGGCTTCCTCGCGGTCTCGCGAGCTCTCGGCCTCGCACCCTCGTCTCTCGGCTTTCCCGGGCTCGTGACGTTCCGGGTTTCTCGCGCTCGTGAGGTTCCGGAGCTTCCCGCGCTCGGACGCTCGTCGCTCGCCTCCTGCTCGCTCCTGCTCGTGCGTTTTTTCGCAACGGCCAATGGAACTCGCCCTGCTGGCTTTTGCGAAAAAATCGCACGCCTCGCCGCGGAAAGCCCACGGAACTCCCGAGCCGCACAAGCGGTACAACATCATGAATGGGAGAGTGCCGCGAAGAAAAGCGGCCGTCCGTCGCCGTGATCGACGGCGCGGCTCACCCTATGAAAATTCTATAATTCCTCAGAACTCGGCGCCGCCGCTGCTGAGGTCCGCTGCAGTCGCCCGCCCGACGCGGGTCGTTTCGAGCAGCTTTCTTGTGGTGTGTGTGTATGCGTGTGTGCGCGGCTACGGGCACGCGGGGATTGAGGCAGCTTAGGCGCAGGCGGCGCTGCGGCTTCCGTGAGCGAGGCGTGCGATTTTTTCGCAAAAGCCAGGAGGGCGAATTCCATTGGCCGTTGCGAAAAAACGCACGAGCAGGAGGCGAGCGACGAGCGTCCGAGCGATGGAAGCTGCAGCGCGGCACGCGCCGAGGGCTCGCGACGAGCGCCGCAGCGCCGCACGCGCCGAGAGCTCGCGACGAGCGCCGCAGGGTGGCGGAGTTATTGCGGCGAGGTCATGGGCGCCGCCGAGAGGCGGGCCGATTCTTGTTCCGCGATGCGCGCGACGTCGGGATCCAGCGAGTGTTTCGCCAGGTCGAGCTGGCTGAGCGCGAGCGTCGTCTTTCCTTCGGAGACGTAGGCGACCGCGAGCAGATAGTGGATGCGGCCGTCGTGCGGCGCCGCGGCCGCGCCCTTCAGGAGCGCCGATTCGGCGAGTGCGTAGAGATTGTTGTGCTCGTAGTCGATGCCGAGATCGACGTACGCTTCGGGAAGATAGGGCCCGACCGCGGTCGCTCTGACGTAATAGTCGACGGCCTTTTTCCAGTCGCCGTGAAGATCGGCGAGGTAGCCGAAGTTCACCAGGGCTTCGGGACGCTCGGGTGCTTCGTGGTAAGCGATTTTGAGCGACGCGTTGGCGTTGGCGTCTTGACCGCTCTGCAGGTAGGCGGCACCCAAGTTGTTCTGGCACGTGTAATTCGTGGGATCGATTCGCAAACACGCCTGGAAGTTCTTGATCGCCTCGGACGGGTTGTGGAGGTCCAAATAGCTCAACCCGAGGCCGTTCAAGCCCGTGAGCGACTGCTTGTCGCTATCGAGCGCGCGCATGTAGTACATCATCGCTTCGGTCGGCTGGTGCAGCGCGGTGTAGACCTGACCGACCTCGGCTTGAATCACCGCGTCGGAGGGCTGATCTACCGAAAGCCGCTGCATCTCGGTGAGGTACTGCGGCAAGTCGCCTTTACGCTGGTGCAGGGCGACCAGGTCGCCGACCGAGTCCGTTCCGGGAAGCGCGAGATTGAACTGTTCGATCGCGTCGTCGACGCGGTTTTCGGTCGCGTACACGACGCCCAACCGGTTGTGGGTCTCCTTGTCTCGCGGGTTCTGCAAGAGCAGCGTTTGATAGACGTCTTCGGCGTGAGAGAATTCGCCGTCTCGATAGTAGAGGTCGCCGAGGAAACGAGCGGGAGCGACTTCCCGCGGGTGCGCCGCGACGTAAATCGAGAGCTCCTTGATGGCCCCCTGCAAGTCGCCCGCCGCGATCTTCTCGCGCGCCCGTTGGATCGCGCCGGCCGGATCGGAGGGGAATCCGCGATCGTGGAACTGGTCCTGATCGTCGATAAGGCGAAACGTCGATTGCGCTCCGGCCGGCCCGCAGATCAGGCCGGCGAGGAGGAACGCGGCGGCGATCGCGGCAGCCAGTCGCTTACCCATGATACGACTATAACGCAAGGGCCGGTCCGGGCGTGACTATGCCAGGTTTTCGAGGATTCGCCGGAGCTCGCCGACCAGGTGGGCGCGGTCGGCCGCCGAGAAACCGGCCAACGCCTTCTCGGTGCCTTGGTCGAGAATTTGCGATGCCAGGCTTTGGACGTCCCAGCCGCGCTTCGAGAGATAAATGTGCACGGACCTGGCGTCTTTGGGGTTGGCCTCCCGCCGAACCAGCCCGTCGCGCACCATACGCTGGACCGTCCGCGTGACCGTCGGCATTTCGACGCCGACTTGCTCGGCAAGCTGGCGGGGCGTTTGCCCGTCGCGCTCCCAGAGAACCCGCAGCAGCTGATACTGACCCAACCTCAGCCCGTGGGCCGACAGCATCCTATCGATATGCGCGCGCAGGGCGCGCACCGTTTGGCCGAATGTTGGAAGAAACTCCGCGCTCACTTCACGAGCGGCAGCACGTTACTCGGCGTCAAGGGATAGAACGTCATCGCGATCACGACGACGAAACAAAGGACGACGCTGGCCCACGCGAGCGGCACGAACGGCT
Organism: Candidatus Acidiferrales bacterium; assembly: GCA_035502675.1. GTDB lineage: Bacteria > Vulcanimicrobiota > Vulcanimicrobiia > Vulcanimicrobiales > Vulcanimicrobiaceae > DATJUC01. Next base: position 10,661 of record DATJUC010000011.1, read on the forward strand.
GCAGATCGTGGGTGGCGTGACGGTCCTCGCGCTCGTACATCGCTCGCACGACTTTGGCGTAGGCATAGAGCGAAATGGCCGTGCCGACGATCAACAGCGCGCCGAGCCAGACGTATCCTGCGCCGACGCTGGCCGAAAGGATGAGGATCTTCCCAAGGAAACCGGCCGTCGGCGGCAAGCCCGCCATCGCCAGCATGAAGAACGTCATGGCGGCGGCCAGCAACGGCCGGCGACGGCCCAGCCGTTGGTAGTTCGCGATGCGAGAGCCCTCTTCACCGGGCCCCGACATCGCTGCAGCAACCGCAAAAGCACCAAGGTTCATGAACGTATACGCCGTCAGATAGTAGATGGCGTACCGCAGTCCCTGCGACGTACCGCCCGCCAGCGCGGTCAGGATGTAGCCTACTTGCGCCGTGCCGGAGTACGCCAGCAACCGCTTCAGGTCGCGCTGAGCCAGCATGCCGACGTTGCCGAAGATCATCGACAGACCGGCCACGATCCAGACCGGCAGGAGCAGACGGTCCGACGATCCGGCCGGCAGCGCGGCATACATGAAGCGCGCGAACACGGCCAGGGTGGCCGCCTTCGTGGCAACGCTCATGTACGCCGTCACCGGCAATGGGGCGCCTTCGTACACGTCGGGCGCCCACATGTGGAATGGGACCAGAGCGAGCTTGAACGCGATGCCGATCAAAAACATGCCCGCGCCGGTCCAGAACAGCGGATTGTTGGCCAATGCCGGATTCGTGAGCGCCGCGAGCATGACGCTGCCGCTCGCTCCGAATAGCAGTCCCATTCCGTAGAGCAGAAACCCCGACGCGGTCGAGCTCAGGATCAGGTACTTCAGCGCCGATTCTCGCGCGGTCTTGCGTTCGTCAAGTCCGCAGAGGCAGTACAGTCCCAGCGAGAGCAGCTCCAACCCTAGGAAGATCGTCATCAGGTTGGCGGAGCCGGCCATGAGCATCGCGCCGCACGTGCTCCAGAGCATCAAGGCGGTCGTCCCGGCCATGCGCTCGGCTTTCCCGATCGAGCCGTACAGGATCAGCGACCCGATGAGAGCGATCAGCACGACCTCTTCGAAGACGACCGTGAATCCGCCGGTGACGAAGCCGCCGAAAAACGCGCTGTAGTCGTGTCCGAATTGCGGCGCCGCTACGACTCCGGCGGCGACCGCGCCGGCGGCTCCGATCGCGATCGAAAGGTAGCGGGGCGCGTACGTCCGCGCGGCGAGATCCACCAGCAGCACGACCAGCGCGGTGACCGCCACGATCCCGATCGGGACGAGCGCCGCCCAGTCGGCGTTGGTGAACGGAATCGTCAATCCCGCGCTCACCGGCTCACCGTGCTCGTTGGGGGCGCGCTCGCCGTCGATGCTTCGAGCACGGGGTGAGGCTGCACGCCGAGGACGACCAATGCGGCCAGCAGCGGCGCGAGCGCCAGGCCTTCGCGCCACGTCAGGTCGCGGCGTACCGGAAGATCCTCGACCGGCGGTCCGTTCATGATGCCTTGATAGAGGCGCAACGCGTACGCTGCCGCCAGCACGATCGCGATCAACGCGACGATCACGGCCCAAGTATAGCCCGCTTGGTAGACGCCCGCCAAGATGATCAGCTCGCCGACGAAACCCGCCAAGCCGGGAAGTCCCAGCGCTGCGAGCGCGCCGATGCACAGCGCCCCGGCCAGCCGCGGATTGGCGGCGCCCAAGCCTCCCAGACGCACGAGCGAGCGCGTATCTTCACGCTGCTCGACGAATCCGAGCGTCAGGAAAAGCGCGGCGCTAAAGAGTCCGTGCGCGACGATGTAGACGACGGCACCTTGCAAAGCCAGCGAGTTCTGCGACGCGATCGCGATGACGATCAGCCCGAGGTGCGAGAGCGACGAATAGGCGACGATGCGTTTGGCGTCGTTCTGCACGAGCGCGACGACCGCGCCGTAGATCAGCGATATCGCGCCGAGCAGCACGAGCAGCGCGGCGTACTCGTGCACGTATTCCGGCACGAACGCCAGCGCGATCGCGATGAAACCGTAGAGGCCGGCCTTCGACTGCACGGCGGCCACGACCGAGACCATCGGCGACGGCGTGTCGCTATAGGTCAGCGGCATCCACGTATGCAGCGGCCAGACCGGGGTCTTGACGAGAAACGCAAACGCAAAGCCGGCGAAGATCCATGGAGCCCAGGCGCCGGCCAGCGGCGCCGTCGTGGTGCCGATGACGTCGGTGCTGCCCTGCAAGACGCCGAAGGCGGCGGTCGCGAGCAGCAGCGTGAGGCCGCCGGCGAAGTTGTAGATAAAGTACCGCCATGCCGTCGCGGGATGCGCGCCCCAGCCGATCAGCCCGAAAAAGACCGGGATCAGCATGAGATCCCAGAAGAGCGCGAACGCCAGCAGATCGCGGGACAGGAAGAGCCCGAGCATGGTCCCTTCGAGGAAGAGCATGAGCGCCGTGAAATCGCGCAGTCGCGGCACGTTCGAAGCCGCGATCGCGCAAGCCGTACAGAGCGCCAGCAGGAGCGCGATCCAGAACGAAACCGGCGTCGCCCCGAAGTGAAACGCCGCCACGAACGGCCGCGACAGCCAGCGGAAGCTGAACTCCGCCGGTTGGAACAGGAGTCCCACGAACGTGGCGGCTGCGACGATCGTGCCGGCCGCTCGCGATACCGCGCGATCGTCGCGCGGCAGCAGAAAGAGCAGCGCCCCGGCGACGATCGGCAAGAGAATGATGGCCACGACCAACATCAGCGCGCCACCGCCAGGGCGTAGTATGCGATGAAGCAGGCCGCGCCGAGCGCCAGCACCAGCGCGTATGCCCGCACCAAGCCCGTTTCGAGCGACTGCACGAGCACGCCGAGCCAGCGCGCGCCGAACGCCGCTTCGCGCACGGTGCCGTCGACGACCAGCGGGTCGACGAGACGCCCGAAGAACTGCCCCAGTAACTGCGACGTACGCACGCAGATCAGGTCGATCGCCGCGTCGATATAGAACAGATGGGTCAAAATCGCCGGCATGCGTACCGACTCGTTCCGCAGCCGCTCGACCGCGTTCGCGGCAGCCTCTCGCGTGCCGTAACGCCACCACGCAATGCCGAAACCCCCGATGACGAGCAGCAGGACGACGCCGGAAGTGGCCAGCTCGGAGATCGCCGGCGTCGCGAGCGCCGCGCTGGGAAACGAACTTGCGAAGAAGCCGTTCCACGGCGACGTGTCGCCGCCGAACATCAGCCATCCGATCAAGACGGTCGGGACGATCAGAATACCGACCGGCACCGACATGATCCAGGCCGGCGCGTGTTCGGCGTGATGCGCCCGATCGGCCGGCTCTTTGGCGTGTCCGGCGCCGGCGTCCGGATCGACGACCCCGGACAACTCGGGATGCCGGATCCCTAGATCCGAGGGGTCGACGCTCCCGCGGTATTCGCCCCAGAACGTGATGAAGAGCAGCCGGAACATGTAGTACGCGGTGATTCCGGCGGTCAGGATGCCGACCGCGTAGAGCCACGGATGGCCGTGCTGCAGTGCGCCGTAGATCACCCGGTCTTTGGAAAAGAATCCGCTAAAGCCGGGGGTGCCGCAGATCGAAAGAACGCCGGTGAGGATTGCGACGAACGCAAACGGCATACGCTTGATCAAGCCGCCCATGCGGCGAACGTCCTGCTCGTTGGCGAGGTTATGGATGATGATGCCGGCCCCGAGGAACAACTGGGCTTTGAAGAACGCGTGCGTAAAGAAGTGCGCGACGCCGCCTTCGTACGCGCCGACTCCGACCCCCATGATCATGTAGCCGATCTGGGACATCGTCGAATAGGCGAGAATTCGCTTGATATCCCACTGCACGCAGCCGAGGATCGCGCCGACCAGCGCCGTCAGGCCGCCGATCGTGCCGACCAGGAGCTGGGCGTCGCTGTTGGCACTCCAGAGCGGCGCGCACCGCGCGATCAGGTAGACGCCGGCGGTCACCATCGTTGCGGCGTGAATCAGTGCGGAGACCGGCGTCGGGCCTTCCATGGCGTCGGGCAGCCAGGTGTGCAGCGGAATCTGCGCCGACTTGGCGGCGGCGCCGATGAAGAGCGCCACGCAGATCGCAAACAGCAGACCCGAGCTGAGCGTACCCGAAGCCGCAAATGCGTCGCCGAATGCGGTCGAATGCACGTTGGCGACGATCAGGAAGATGGCGAACATGATGCCGACGTCGCCGGCCACGTTGATGACGAAGGCCTTGCGCGCGGCCGCGACGGCCGTCCGGCGTTCGAACCAAAAGCCGATGAGGAAATAGGAAGCCAAGCCGACCAATCCCCACCCGACCAGCAGTCCGGCGAAGTTGTCGGAGAGCACCAGCGTGAGCATGGCGAAGACGAAGAAGTTCATGTAGGCGAAAAACCGCGCGAAAGCACGATCGCCGTGCATGTATCCGATCGAATAGAAGTGGATCAGGAAGCCGACGCCGGTGATGATCAGCGTCCAGAGCAGCGAAAGCGGATCGAGCAAGAGACCGAAATCGAATCCGGGCATCCACGAAAATAGGTACTGATGAGCGCCCAGCGCACCGCCTGCGCTCTGCGTTCCCGACGCCCACGAGGCGACCGTGAGTACGAACGACGCCGCGATCGCACCCGACGCGAGCCAGCCGGCGAGCCCGCGCAGCTGCGGGCCGAACGCCCAACACAGGACCGCGCCCGCGAGCGGAAGCAGCCACAGCGTCACCAGCATCGGATACGCTCCGGTCACACCCATCACGTGATGCGTCGCCATCATCCTTTCAACAGCCTCACTTGGTCGACGTCGACGTTCTTTTCGTCGCGGAAGGTTGCGACGACGATCGCCAGCCCGATCGCGGCTTCGGCCGCGGCGACGGTGATGATCAAAAAGGCGAAGATCTGCCCCGCGTTGGCGACCCAGGCGCGCGCAAACGCGATGAAGAGCAGATTCGCGGAATTGAACATCAGCTCGATGCTCATCAGCATCACCAGCGGATTGCGGCGCAGCAGCACGCCGGCCACCCCGATGAAGAACATCACCGCCGACAGGCCGACGTAGTTGGAGATCGCGACCGCCACCGCTAGCGTCCCTCGCGCAAGATCGCCTCGCGCATCTCGCGCTCGACGCGTTCGGCGTGGCGCCGGGTCGCGACGTACGGAGCCTGGTCTCCCGCCAGCAGCACGACGCCGATAACCGCGACCATCAAGATGAGCGCCGTGATCTCGAACGGCAGCAAGTGCACGGTGAAGAGCGCCTTGCCGAAATCGGCGACGCTGCCGAAAACGCCGGCCGTCCCGACGGTGCCGAGATTCGCACCCGCCGCCGGCGCGACCACCGCCGTCGCGCCCAAAACGGCGTACGCCAAGAACCCGAACGCCACCAGCACGATGAAGATTGCCGGCGCGACCGCCTTGGGCAGCCGGTTGGGTCCGACCGACAACGGCGCTACGCCGCTGGAGAGCAGCGCGATCACGAAGACGAACAGCATCAGGATCGCGCCGGAATAGACGATGATCTGAATTACCGCCATGAACTCGGCCGACAGCGTCAGATACGTCACCGCCAGCGCCGCGAAGTTCAGCAGCAGCGCGACGACGCTGTACACGGCCTTGTTGGCCGTGATCGTCCAGATCGCGCTCGCAATCAAGATCGCGGCCAGCACCCAAAAGAGCGTCATCCCGCCAATCCTTTGCGCTGCGTCTTGAGGATCTCCCCGCGCCACGTCGCCGAATACCCGCGCGAAACGTCGGTCGTCGACTTGATCTCCGCGACGCTGCCGAGGTCGCCGGGAATGCCGCCGGGACGCTCGTCGGGCGGCGTGCCGGCACCGGCATCCGGAGGGACCAGCAGGCGATCCTTGGCGTACACGAACGAACCGCGTCGATAGTCCGCCATCTCGAAGCGCGGCGTCAGCACGATCGCGTCGGTCGGCACGCCTCTTCACACATTCCGCAAAAGATGCAGCGCAACTCGTCGATCTCGTAGCGCGCCGCAAACCGTTCGCCCGGAGAACGGCGGTCGTCGGGCGCGTTTTCCGCGCCGATGACCGTAATCGCGTTGGCCGGGCAGGTGCTCGAACAAAGCTCGCAGCCGATGCAGCGCTCCTTACCGTCGTCATAGCGGCGCAGCTCGTGCAACCCGTGGAAGCGCGGCATGTGCTGCTTCTTCACCGAAGGATACTGGATCGTGGGTTTCTTCTTGAACATGAAGCCGAAGGTGA
>DATJUC010000012.1:0-2924 GCA_035502675.1 Candidatus Acidiferrales bacterium
CGCATGTAGATAGCAGCGGCGAATCCGAACAGGTCGCTGGCGACGCCTCCGCCGACGCCCATCACGAGATCGCCGCGCTCGACGCCGGCCCGAACCATCGCGTCCAGCACGCTCTCGACGGTTGCAAGGCGTTTTCGCTTCTCACCCAGCGTAAAAGGCAGCACCGGCGGGTTTCCGGCGAGGCGAGCGATTTCGTCTGCGATCGCCTGGACGCGTTTGTTTGCGTCGCAAAGCAGCACTTTGGGTCGTTGCTCCTTACGCACGAACTCCGAAAGGGACGCCCGCAAATTATCGCCCACGACGATCGGATAGCCGAGATCCTCGTTGATCATGGCATCGGGCACTACAACGCCCTCTCTTGGGCGAGCCATTCGACGATTTCGTCAATCACGTCGCGATCGCTACGGCGCTCGGCTTCGATCACGCGGTCCGAGCTCGCATAGTCGGGCAATCGCTTTGCGTAGAGTTCCTTGATGCGGGCCAGCGTCGGCGAGGCGCCGAGCATCGGCCGCACCTCGCGGCTACGGCGCACCCGCGCCAGAATCTGCTCGGGAGGCACTTTAATGAAGACTCGGTAGGCGCGGTCCTTTAGCAGATTTCGATTCTCCGGCTCGGTCATCGCGCCGCCGCCCAGCGCGACGATGCCGGCCTGCGCGCTTTCGAGCGCCTCGCCAATCGCGGCCCGTTCGTAACGCCGAAACGCCGCTTCGCCTTCATCGGCAAAGATCGCAGCGATCGGGCCGTGCTCGCGCACTATTAACGCGTCTGTGTCGAAGAACGGTGCGCCGAGCCGGCGCGCGAGCTTTCGTCCGATCGTCGATTTCCCCGAGGCCATGAATCCGACGAGCGCCACATGGCGCTTCATTCTGGTGCCGTGCGGCCTTCGCGTGCAAAGAGCCGGGCAGCATGTTCGCGGCTGCGCTGCAAGTTGTCGAGCGTTTCTTCCATAGAATCGCCGCCATATTTCTCTAAGACGGGGCCCACCAACGCCAGGCGTGCCATCGCCTCGCCCACGATCGCAGCCGCCGGTACCACGCAAACGTCGCTACGCACGATTGTTGCGGGCGCATCGGTTCCTTTGTGGAGATTCACCGACGGCAGCGCTTTCATCAAGGTTGGAATCGGTTTCACCGAAACGCGTAGGACGATCGGCTCGCCGTTGCTCATCCCGCCCTCAATACCGCCGGCCCGATTGCTGCGCCGAACGACGCTCTCGCCGTCGAGAGCGAACACGTCGTGCGCTTTGGAGCCGGGGGTCGCCGCGACTTCGCTCCCCAATCCGATTTCTACTGCGCGAACCGTCTGCATTCCCATGATTGCTCCCGCGAGCACGCCGTCGAGGCGTTGGTCCGGCTGACGGTTGCTGCCGATGCCGATCGGCATGCCGTCGATGCGAATGATGAAGCGGCCGCCAAGCGTATCGCCGGCCGACTTTGCAGCGTCAATTGCGGCAATCATGCGCTGTCCGGTTTCCGAGAGGGGGCAGCGCACGTCGCTCGCTTCGACGTCTGCCTGATCCCAGTCGTCGAGATCCGGCGCCTCCACCTCCCCGATTTGCGCGACGTAGCTGCGCGTACCGATGCCAAGAGCCTCCAACAGCTGCGCGCACATGGCGCCAAGGCAGACGCGCATAGCCGTTTCGCGCGCGCTGGCCCGTTCTAACACGTTGCGCAAGTCGCGCTGGCGGTACTTGAGCGCGCCGGCATAGTCGGCGTGCCCGGGTCGCGGATTGGTCAATGGTTCGCCTTGGCCCGAAATGGGATCCATCAGCGCGCGGACCTTTGGGGTAAGGTAGTCGCGATTTCGTACCAAGACCGCAATCGGCGAGCCAAGCGTCTCGCCACCGCGAACGCCGGCCAAGAACTCGACCTCATCGCGCTCGATCTGCATTCGCGCGCCGCGTCCGTAACCGCCCTGCCGTCGCGCCAGCGTATCGTTGATCGCCTCCACGTCCAACTGCAGATGTGCGGGAAAGCCATCCAGAACTCCGACGAGGCCCGGGCCGTGCGATTCGCCTGCGGTGAGATAGCGGAACATCGCGACTACCGTTCGGCGGCGGCGACGGCGGCTACTTTTAAGCGCTCGAGCGCCGTGCGATGCAACCGCGTCACGTGGCGGCGCGAGTATCCTAGCCGCGATGCCAGCTCAACGACCGTTACGCCGTAGAAGTGTATCGAGACGACAATCTTCCGCTGCAGCGGCGTGAGACGCTCGAGAATCGTCTCGACCGTTAGGCGGTCGATGACGCCGTCGAAGTCGTCGAGCCGCCGGCTATGCTCGCGGCTGCGCAATAAGTCGATCGGCACGACGCGACTGCTGGCGCGATACGCGCGCAGCTCTCGAACGTCTCCGGGCGTCGCACCCATCAACTGCGCCACGTCGCTTTCGGTGGGTTCGCGCCCTAGGCGCTCCCACAACGCACGCTCCGCCATGCTCCATTTGCGATCGAGGTCGCGTATGCCGCGCGGCGCCCGCAACGTTCGTTCGCTGTCCCGAACATAGTGCATCAGCTCGCCGACGATGAGAATCCAGGCATAGGCCTCAAACGGAGCCCGTTGCGCCGAATCGTAACGGTCGGCAGCTTTGATCAATCCGATTGCTCCGACTTGCTCGAGATCCGAGCGGTCGAGGCCGCGACGCATGAAGCGGCGAGCTGCTCGACGGCAGAGATAGAAGTATTCCGCAACCAGCCGTTCGCGCGCGACGACGCCGCGCAACGACGTTGCTTCCAAACGAAGAGCCACACCCAACCCTCCGCCAATCGTTATATACCACGCGGGTTCAAAGCGCAATATCCTGCAGGAGTCTGCGCGATGCTACAACTACTGTTCGACGATGAAGGCGTCGCGCGGCATTCTGTTCGTCGCGCTAGCGCTTCTCGCGATCGGCGCGCTTCGCGACCTCGGCCGCCTGGGCGATTCGCT
>DATJUC010000013.1:0-4888 GCA_035502675.1 Candidatus Acidiferrales bacterium
CACTGGCGCAATTGGCCGCGCAGACCAATCTCGACGAAGGCGCGTTTGCCGCGCAATTTGGCCGGGGTACAATGCCGCCATCATGACTAGACGGTGGTGCGTCCCTTCGCTGCTTGCGATTGCGTTGCTGGCCGCTTGCGGCGGCGGCGGAACGGGCTCGGGAGCGCCCGGCACGTCGACGCCCACGGCGCAACCTTCGGGGCCCGCAAGTGCGAATCCGCAATCGTCGTGTAGCGGCTCGAAAGCCTCGGCGTTCACGGCCGGCATGACCCCAGCGACACCGGCGCTCACCGTTGCCTCCGGCTTGACGATTCAAACGATTGCAAGCGTTGCGGGCGCGCGCGAACTCGCCGCGCTCCCCAACGGCGATTTACTCGTCGGTACCGGCGGCGGCAACGTCTATATCATCCCGAACGCCGAAGCCAGCGGAGCCGCGGGCGCACCGAAAGTCTTCGCGACGATTTCGAACGAGAGCGTTCCCGCCGGCGAGCCCACCACCGGCATCAACAATCCCGAAGGCGTAGCGTTTTCGCAATCGAGCTGCACCGTTTTCATCTCGACCGAATATCACGTCTGGTCGACGCCGTACAAAGATGGCGATCTCGCGGCAGAAAACTTGCGCGCGATTGCAACCGTCCGCACGGGTCCGACCGCCAATCCCGGCGACGGCGATTACCACACGTCGACGTCCGTCGCCGTCTCCGGATCGACGCTGTACGCGAGCATGGGTTCGTCATGCAACGGCTGCACGGGCGAAACCGATCCGCAGCGCGCGGCGATTTGGAAAATGAATCTCGACGGCAGCGGCATGACGCAATACGCTCAGCACATTCGCAACGCGATCGCGCTTGCGGTCGATCCGGCAAGCGGGCATCTGTGGGGCGGCGGTGCCGGCCAAGATGATCTGCCGACCTACCATCCCTATGAATTCATGGACGACGTGACGGCGGCGGCTACGACCGCAGGCGGCGTCGCCAATTACGGCTGGCCCTACTGCGAAGAAAACCACGATCTCGTCAACACGGGAACGGGCGCGCCGGCGAATTGTAACGCGCAGGCGGTTCCACTCGTCGAGTTTCCGGCGTACATCACGCACATCGGCGCGGCGTTCTATCCGGCGAATCCGAGCGGCTCGTACGCACTGCCCAGCGCCTATCGGGGTGCACTGATCGTTGCCAGCCACGGTTCGTGGCACACGCCGAGCGGCGGCTGCACGCTGGCACCCGAGGTCGATTACGTACCGATGAACGGTGACGAGCCGCAGACCGCGATGACGGCGTGGGGAACGAATTCGCCAACCGCGCAATATCACTCGCTCGTGAGCGGCTTTCAGCCCGGCTGTACCAGCCGCATCGGACGCGCGACCGGTGTCGCCGTCGGCTCGCAAGGCAGCGTCTTCGTCGGCGACGACCAAGCCGGCGTCATTTACCGCATTCGACCGTAGATGCTGCACGCGCTGCTGCTCGCCGCCACGATCGCACGCGGCTTTAGCATCGACCGCATCGGAACGGTCGAAGGCGCGCGCGAACTCGCGGTTGCGCCGAACGGCGATCTCTTCGTCGGCACGCTCGGCAACGATGTCGACGTCATACCTCGCGCCGAGAGCGACCATCCGGGTGCGGCGCACACGTTTGCGACATTCGATAATTCGCCGGCTGCCGGCGTCGCACTGGGAGACGGCGCACTGTTCGTCGGCACGCAGTTCGCGGTCTATCGTCTCGATTATCGAACCGGCGACGAAAAAGCACGCGGTGAACCCGTAAAGATCGCTTCGGTTCGAACGTCGGGTGTCGCGCGCGATCACCGCACGACGAGCGTGGCCGTCGCCGGCGACGTGCTGTACGCCAGCGTGGGTTCGTCGTGCAACGCCTGCCGCCCGGAGCTCGACGATACGCGTGCGACGATTCAGCGCATCGATCTGCGCAGCGGAAAGATGACGGTCGAAGCACGCAATATTCGCAATGCCATTGCGCTCGCGGTCGATCCGCAAACGCATACGCTGTGGGCGGGTGTCGCGGGCGTCGACGATTTACCGGCCTATCATCCGTACGAAATCTTTGACGCCGTCACGCTGCACGATGCTCCGGTCGATTACGGCTGGCCGGCGTGCTACGAGAACCGCAGACATGACGCCAAGTGGCCCGGAGCGTGCGCGGACACACCCATTTCGCGTGTCGTCTTTCCAGCCTACGAAACCCCGATCGGCGCCGTGTTTTATCCGGCGGACGAACGTGGTGCGCATGCGTTTCCGGTTGCGTATCGCGGCGGCGCGTTCGTTGCGTTGCACGGCTCGTGGCACGGTCCCGCCGAAGGATTATCCGGCTTCGTTCCGCCGCGCGTCGTCTTCGTGGCCATGCACGGCGACACGCCGGATCGTAGCGTCAACTGGAACGATCCGACGGCGCAGTGGCGTGAGTTCGTCAGCGGTTATCAAATCGGCGCAACCGCGGAGCGCGTCGGACGGCCGACGGGGCTTGCGGTGGGCCCCGACGGCTCTCTCTTTCTCGCCGACGATCAAACCGGCGACATCTACCGCATCCGTCCGCGCTAGGGACATTCGTTAGAACGGATTCAACGTCACGTTCCACTGTTCTCCCGTGGAGAACGTCGCCGATGAGTCCGGATCGTACAAGCCGTTAATCGGCCCCTGACACTCGTCGTCATCGGGGAAGGCGTAGGCGAGTCCGACGCCCGGCAATCCGGGTCCGGTCGGCGCCTCGCCGTACTTGTGCATCAAGGCCGCGTACCAGTTGATCAGCGTTCCCCGCGTCGGGTTCATTCCACCGTCCGTTGCCGAAGCGCCGTAGAAGAACTGCGCGTCACTGGTGCCGCAGAACGGCTGCCCCGCCGTGGGCCAAGCGGTGGGAAGCGGAGATGGCACCGGCAACGTGCCGCGCTCGATCGCGACGACGAGCGCGCGGCCGATGTACGTTGAATTCGGCGTATAGCTACTCGGCGTGAAAGCGCCGGCGTTGTTGAATACCGCCCACGTCGTCGGGAAGGCAATCTTCGCCATCACCGTGCCGCTCGTACTCGCCGACGAGTAAAAGACGAGATTGCCGTTTGCGTCGACCTGGCCGTACGCATCACCGAACTGCGCGTAAGCCAGATGCAAGAAGCTTGCGTTCGCGGCAGTGTACGTGTTCCAAATCTGGTTCAGCACCGGATCCCAGAACGTCGTGTTGTCGAACACCGGCGAGTTTGCCGGAATACTGCCCGGCGCCGGTGTCGGCGCGCCGTCAACCGGAATGTTCGCCGCGTGCTGCGGGCTAAAGATACGCGGTACACCGGAAGCACCGGTCTGCTGGATCAGGCCGCTCCACGGGCTGCCCAGCGTATCGAGATCTTGCTCCAAATTCGTGAGCGCATACGGCTTCATTCCGAAGAGCGCCGTCGCCGCAGGCGTACCGCTCGAGTTCACGGTGTTGAACGAGATCGGTATGCCGAGTTGATCCACTTGCGTTACGTCGAGATTGAACGCTGCGGTCGTACCCGTCCAAGTGTATTCGAGGAAGTCCCACACGGTGTTGATCTCGCCGCTATTCGCCGTCGAGACGACCCACGGATTCGGTTGCGCGACGCCGCCGGTCGAGCCGGTCGCACCGTGCGAGGTAATCGCGAACGATTGACCGCCGAGCATCAGCACGACGTGTGCCGAGACGAGCGGCGGCAAATCGATGCAACCGTTATTTGGAAGCGCCCAACTGGGAACGCTGCTGCCGGCCGCTGGCAGCGTCGCTACGCTCCCCGACGATGCGGTGATATACTCCCACGTTGGATACGTGTTGCCCGTCGTCGACGGCTCGATGCCCCACGCCGTAACCGTGATCGAACCCGAGAGCGAGGTGTTGTTTTTAATCGACATTGGGAACGTTCCGGCCGGTCCGGCCGCGCAGAGTCCGGGCGTCGCTCCGGGCGACGGTGAGGCGCTCGGGGACGCCGTCGGAACGGGCGTCGGCGAGGCCGTGGGGGCCGGCGCAGGCGAGGCCGTGGGAATCGGGCCGCTCGTATAGACGAGCGCATAGACGTACTGCGTGTTGGCTTGGAAATAGACCCCGCCGGTCGATGACGGGAACGAAACCGTTTGTCCCGAGGCCGTGCCCTTCAAGGGCGCAGCGATCCACGTCGCGGCGGTCGGATCGAAGAACGCCACGTAGGTGCTCGCGCCGGTTGGAATCGATGTCCCGCTCGGAAGCGTGAATACGAAGCCGGGCTGATTCGAAAATCCCACGTCTGCACTCGAGGTGATGCTTACGTACGCGAGTCCGGTTGCATTTGCGCCGAGCTCCTCGCGGAGGCTCGGCACGGCGACGCGGCCGGATCCGGTGCGCCGCTTCGATTGCGGCGCCGGCACGTCCGGCGGCGGCGAACTGGCAAGCGAGACCGACATCGTCGACGTCGTTCCTACGATCACCGCCGGCAACGTGAAGGTCAGCGTATAGCCGCCGCCCGTCAGCGAGATGATCTGCGGCGAGGAGGATGGCTGCACCGGGATCGTCGTTGGCCCCGCGTGCGGCGTCGGCGTGGCGCTGGGACTTACGAACGGGGTGCTGCCTGCGCCGCCGCCTCCACAACCGGCGATGACGATCGCCGCCAGAAACAACGCCGGGAAAAGATGACGCAGCATAACACCCGCCTACGCACAAAGAGCCGAAGCAAAAAGGATTCTTTCATGAACCTTCGGCAAACCGGTCGATTGCCTAAAGCTGCAGCGTTACGAGCGAAAAGCAATTCTACGTAAACGACGAGAGCCCGCGGCATTGCTGCCGCGGGCTCATCGCTTCTATAAATCTGGCGCCGACCTACTTTCGAGGGACCCTGCGGTCCGACTATCATTGGCGCTTGCGGGCTTAACTGCCGTGTTCGGTATGGGAACGGGTGGGACCCC
>DATJUC010000014.1:0-4150 GCA_035502675.1 Candidatus Acidiferrales bacterium
TCGATTCGAGTGGGAGGCGAGCGCCCACATCGGGAATATCCGGGGATGAGCGACGAACCAGGTTTGAGCTTCGCCAAAGATATCCGTCCGATGTTCACCGAGATGGACGTGGCGCACATGAAAGAGGCCGGTCTCGATCTCTCCGATCTCGCCAGCGTTGCGCAGCATGCGGACTCGATCTACACGACCGTTTCCAACGGCAGCATGCCGCCGCCAAGCTCCGGCGAAACGCCTTGGACGCCCGAGATGTGCGCGCGTTTCAAGCGCTGGCAAACGCAGGGCTGCGCGCCGTAATCGACGCGCCGTGATGCGGGTGAGAGTCCTGGGTCTCGTGCTGGCGATTGCTGCCGGCGCGGTTGCGTGCTCGGGCTCGACCAACTCCTTCGGGGCACCCGTGGACCTGCAGCCGCCGGCGCCGAACGCGGAACTGGAACCGGCCCTGGTCGGCGGCCGTTTCGGGCACGTGGTGATCGTCGTTCAGGAGAACCGCACCTTCGACAACCTGTTCGCAACGTTTCCGGGAGCCGACGGCACGCTGAAGGGATTGACGCATACGGGGGCGTGGATTCCGCTCGTGCCGCACAGCCTGCACAGCACGGTCGCGCCGGACAATCCGCATCGGCAGTGGGTGGAAGATTACGATCGCGGCAAGATGGACGGCTTCGACGTCGTCGGCGTCTGCTGCGGATGGCCGAAGACCTACGTCTATCAGTACGTCAAGCCGAGCGACATCAAGGCGTACTGGTTCATCGCGAGCCATTACGTTCTGGCCGATCACATGTTTCAGACGCAAGGCAGCGGAAGCTTTACCGCGCACCAGGACCTCATCCGCGGCGGCACCGAGATCAGCCCCACGCGCAGCCTCATCGATTTTCCGACGAACTTACCGTGGGGCTGCGACGCGCCGCAGGGAACGGTCACGTCGCTGATCGCACTGCACGAGGGTTACTTGGCGGATCGCGGGCCGTTTCCGTGCATGAGTTACTCGACGCTGCGCGATCTGCTCGATGCCAAGGGCGTTTCCTGGAAATACTACGCTCCGGTCTTCGAATCGGACTGGGCGAGCGAGATCTGGAATGCCTTCGACGGCATCAAGGTCGTGCGGTACGGTCCGGAATGGAGGACCAACGTCTCGATGCCGTCGACGAATTTCTTCAAAGACGTCCGCTCCGGCAACCTCCCGGACGTCTCGTGGGTGATTCCCGACTTCAATTATTCGGACCATCCCGGCTGCACGGGCTGTCCCGATTTAGGGCCGCAGTGGGTCGCAAGCATCGTCAATGCAATCGGAGAGAGCCAATACTGGAACGACACCGCCGTCATCATCGTATGGGACGATTGGGGCGGCTGGTACGACCACGTCAAGCCCCCCCAGCTCGACTACCAAGGGCTTGGATTTCGCGTGCCGATGCTGATGGTCGCGCCGTACGCGCTGGACGGGGTAGTCGTCCACACGCAGTACGAGTTCGGCAGCATCATTCGTTTCGTCGAGGACAACTGGTCGCTCGGACGGCTCGGTACCACCGACGTCCGCGCGCGCAATATTCTGGACGCGTTCGATTTCCAGCAGTCTCCGCGGCCGTTCGTCCCAATTCCCACGCGCTCGACGCCTTCACCGAGTCCCACCCCGGTGCAAACCCCGACGCCGACCCCAACGCCGTCGTTCGCTCCGACCGCGACGCCGTCACCAACACCGGTCGCCAGCCCGACGGCGAGCGTATAGCGGCGGCGGTTATTCGTCGTCGGCGTCGGGGATACGCAGATCCGGCTGCTGCGTCATGAAGAAACCCGTATCTTTGGGCGCCTTGATCGGAATGAAGTGCAACGGCTTTTGACCGAAGTCGAAGCAGTCGGCCGCCGGCGACGTCGCGCGCGCGTCGGCCGCCGCCAGACGCCCGAGTCCAAAGACGTCTTCGGTGAACGTCAACACGCTGGACGATTCGTACTGCACGTGGGAAACGTGCCCGCGTCGCGCGTACGGCGAGACGATCACCATCGGCACGCGAAAACCGAGTCCGTCGTAGTCGACGTGGGGCGGAGGAACGTGGTCGTAGAGACCGCCCCAGTCGTCCCAGACGACGAAGATCGCCGTCGACTTCCAGAAGTCGCTTTTCCCGACTGCATTGACGAGGGCGGCCACCCACGACGGGCCGAACCCGCCGCCGCAATTCGCGTGGTCGGAATTATTGCAGATCGGCGTGATCCACGTCACGTTGGCCAGCTTGCCGGCAGCGACGTCGGTAATGAACCGCGTTTGCGGCGTGATGACGTCGTCCGTCCAGGCCTTGCTGTAGAAGATGTGGCGGACCGCCTGATACGCCGACCATTCGCCCGACGAGCCGCTCGGCTCTTCGTAGGCGCCGGCATAGAACTTCCAGGTCAGGCCCGCGGCCGTCAGCTCGTCGGCCAGCGTTTTGTAGTCGAAACAGGCCGACTCTTCTTTTCCGTACTGGCGCTTGACGGTGATCGTCGAAACGAGGCTGACCGGCGCGCTCGACGCCGGCTTTCTTCCGCCCGGACCCGGGCAGCCCCATTCCAAGGCCAGGCTCGGCAAATCGACCGCCGAGTCGGCCTGCGCGGCAATCAAATACTGATGGCCGACGAAGCTTTCGTCCAGATGCGATTGGAAGTTGTGGTCGGCGAGTACGCCTTCGTGCGCCATTTCGAAGTACGGCTGCGACTCGGTGTGCGGCACGTACACGTAATTATACGGGGGGGCCGGGCAACCGGGGGAGTAGCAGTACTGCTCGACGCGATCGAAGCCGTCGTTGCGGCAATCGGTTCCCGGCAGGGCTCCGGTGCCGTCGCACGCTGCGAACATGCCGGCGGCCGAATGGTCCAGCACGTAAGGCGGCGAGATCGAAAGGCTGGCGGGTCGGAGCGGGACGATCTTACCGGTGGACGTCTTTCCGCTCGAAACGGTGTCCGCGCCGGGATAACCTTGGAACATGTTATCGAGCGTGCGATTTTCTTGAATGATGATGACGACGTGTTTGATCGCTGCACCGCCGCTGGAAGCGGGAACCGCGCGGTACCCGCCGGTCGCGAACGCGGGGACGGTCGGCGTCCCGGCGGAGCAGCCGGCCGCAGCCAACACCGCCGCGGAACAGAGTATCGCAGCAAGCGTAGGTTTCGCATGCCTCATAGCTCGGGACTTTGCGCGCCCCGACGCTGCCCCCTGCGCTCACGCCAGGGTGAACGCCCGGCGCCGTGTCGAAATCCGGCCCCGCCGTTCGACGCCTAGGCAAACACCCCCACGCCGAGGAGATCGACGAACATGAGATTCGCGGTTTTAGTCAAGAGCAATGCCGACATCGAGAGCGGCCGAATGCCCACGCGCGAGGAGCTTGAATTGATGGGCGAGTTCAACGAGCAACTCGCCAAAGACGGGGTCCTGCTGGCAGCCGACGGCTTGCGCCCCACCTCCAAAGGTACGCGTCTACGCTTCGATCACGGTCGCACGACCGTGACCGACGGCCCGTTCGCCGAAACCAAAGAGCTCGTCGCGGGCTTCTGGATCGTCCAAGGCAAGTCGCATCAAGAAGTGGTCGAACGCTTCATGCACGCGCCGTTTCAGCACCCCGCCGTCATCGAGATCCGGCAGGTTTTTGAGTCCGAGGACTTCGGCGACACCGTGACGCCCGAGATGCGCGAGCGCAGAGAACGTTTGCTCGGAGACCAGAGGTGATGCCCCAACTCGTGACGTTCGGGTGACGACCGGCCTGCACGACACGATCGCGGCGATCTGGCGCATCGAGTCTCCCAAGCTGATCGCGACCCTCGCGCGCATGACGCGCGACGTCGGCGCTGCCGAGGATCTCGCACAGGATGCCTTCGTCTCCGCCGTAACGCAATGGCCCGGCGAAGGTATCCCGCGCAATCCCGGCGCGTGGCTGATGACCGCGGCGAAGCGCCGCGCCATCGACCGTCTTCGGCGCGACAAAGCCCTCGGCGTCAAAACCGAGCAGCTGCATCGCGCACAGACCGGTTCCGAACCGGATTTCGCGTCCCGGTACGAGGAAATCGACGACGATATGCTGCGGCTCATGTTCGTCGCCTGCCATCCGGTGCTCTCGCCCGAAGCGCGCGTGGCGCTCACGCTGAAGCTCCTGGGGGGCCTGACGACCGCCGAAATCGCGCGCGCGTACTT
>DATJUC010000015.1:0-2872 GCA_035502675.1 Candidatus Acidiferrales bacterium
AGTACTGACGGCGCACCCGTGGCGGGAGCCACGATTGCGTTGCGCGGCAGCAAGACAACGATGGTCGCACATAGTGATGCGCGGGGCATGTTTCGCTTCCAAGGTGCATCACCGGGTACGTACACGCTTTCCGCGGCGGCGCCGCACTATACGGTATTGAGCGGGCAAACCATTGCCGTTCGCAACGGTCAAATCACGCATCTCCAACTGACGCTCTCGCGAGAACAGGCTTCCTCGCTCGTGGTTATCGGAAGCGTCGACTCCAATGGGGCATCGACGCTTTCGACCGCCTCAGCACCGAGCGTGAATATCAACGCGCAGGCGTACGCGGCGCAAGCCGTCACACGTGTCAGTGACATCCTCGCCGATGCGCCGTCGACGACCGTCATTCCGATCTTGGGCGGCGGTATGAACGCCCCTGCGGTCGTAGCGCTGCGCGGACCCGATCCCAGCGAAACGCTCGTCGACGTCGACGGCCACCAGATCAACAACGGGAACACCGGCGACTTCGATCTCTCGCTGCTCGATCCGTCCGTCCTCCAAAACGTGCAGGTGGTCTACGGAATCGCGCCCTCGTCACTTTTTGGTCCCAACACACTGGGAGGCGCTATGAACGTCGTCACGCTGGAGCCCACGACGCAGCCGCATGCGCTGGTACGCCTTGCGGCCGGCTCCTACAACACGTTTGGCGGAACGATCGATGCCACGGGGACGGACGAGCGCTTTGGCTACGCGTTCTCCCTGCACCGTCTGACCTCGGGTGGTCAGCTCAACGACGACCTGTTCCCAAATAACTACGCGGACTCCAAGACGCCTACCGTCATCACTGCTTCGCCGGCGCCGATCGGTCAAGAGCTCGCGGCCACTTCGACCCTAGCCAAGCTCCGGTACTCATTCGGTAACGGCGGCTTCGTCGGCATTGCCTTTAATGGGCAGTCGACGTATCGCGACCTCTCCGCGACGCTTTCGTCGATCTGCCCGATCGGCAACTGCCAGCTCGAGAATGGCAGCCCCAATCCGGTTCCGCTTTACTCGAATCTCTCTGGATCGTCACTCAGTTCGACGAACAGCGATTACGATTTTGACCTTTCGCTGCCGCTGGGGTCTCGCGCCGCCGACGGCTCGCCCCTAACGACGGCGATTCTCCGCCATCAGACGGCGCTGCTGCTCCAAAGCGTTGCGGGCCCCGCGGCGGGCTCGTCGCCGTACTTATACAACGATCGCGACCTCATCGCGGACGATACGCTGGAGTTCCAGCATCAGTTGCCCAAGGGGACGCTTTCGCTCAAGCTCGCAATCACCGACGAGAGCCTCGTCACCGACAACATTCCCGGCGTTATCTACGCCGATGCTATTCCGGCTCCGCCACCGCAAGACGATAACGACCTTGAGCCATTCGACGGCACTGCGAGCGCCGGCGCAAGCGAGACGGTGCAGCATCTCGCTCAAACGCAGCGTTGGGCGGGCCTGCGATACACGCTCGACACGACGCCCCACCTCCACTATTCGGTGACGACGTATTACAGCAATTTCAGCAGCTTTGGGCACAGCTTCGATCCGCGCGTCGGATTCGTCTGGACGCCGACCGCGGACTCGGCGCTGCGCGCCTCGGCCGGCAACACATTTCAATCACCCCAGCTTCCCACGTTCCTGGTTCCGAGTCCGACCACGCCGATTCCGGTCGTCGGCGGCTACGCCAGCATCGGCAACCCCAACGCTACCGCCGAGCGCTCGACCGAATACGATATCGGCTACGAACATCTGTTTCACCTCACCGGTCACCCCTTGCATCTCGCGCTCGATGTCTATCGCACGAACCTTCACAACGGTGTCGCAAACTACGTCGCGCCGGTAACGTGCAGCCAGCAGACCGTCACGCTTCAGCAAATCAAAGAAGGCGTCGTGCCTGCATGCCTGACATATCCCGAAAATGTTACGCACGAAGTCTACGAAGGCGTCGAGCTCACCGGCGACCTGAGTCTATCGCTGCACACGACGCTGCGCGGCTTTTACGACATTAACAGCGCCTATATCGCGACCTATCCGGGTACCGCGGCTGACAACGCCGTTCCCTACGAGCAAGACCTGGGCGTGCCGCTCCACAAAGTCGGGTTGACGTTGCAGCATGACGCTCCCAGGTGGTCCTACTACGCAGGGGTGCTCTACGAAGGCCTCTACAACGAGCTCAACCTTGGACCGTTCGCGACGCTGCGCGCCGGCGCAACGCTGCACGTCAAGGGGTTCGACGTCGGCCTCTATGGCGAGAACCTCACCAACGCCTTCGCTTTCGCGAATAGCGGCTTCCCGTATCCCGTGACGATTACCGGCGGTGGGATTCTCTACGGCGGACTTCCCGGCTCCCCCGCCGATGGACTGGGTCCCGTGCCAACCGACGCCTACACGCTTCCGGCGCGGCGGGTCACGCTCGTCCTTACGCGGAGCATTTAACTACGAACGTGTGAGTCGCGTTTCGATCTGCTTGGCGCTGGGAGATGTGGATGCTGCCCGAGAGAGGCTGCGCGCGAGGGGTCGCGCTGGGCGCGGCAAGCGCAGCATGCAGGAGTCATTGCGGTGGCCTTGCAGCATATCGCGCCACTTTTCGCGCTGCGTGGCGACGTGACCGATGCGGCGCGACTCATCGGCTACGTCAACGTGCAATACAACCGACTCGGGCAAGAACGTGAGTTCACCGAGCAGTGGGACTATGAGAAACTCATGGCCGCGTTGCACGCGCAGCTGGGCGAACCGGAGATCGATACCTCGCGGCCGAAGGTGCGGCGTGGTCGGAAGATCGGGCGGTCGACGAAGCGCTCGAGCTCTAACCGAATGCCCCGGCAATCCGCGCACGGCTTCTTACGCGTTTACGTGAAAC
>DATJUC010000016.1:0-11761 GCA_035502675.1 Candidatus Acidiferrales bacterium
ACGAGGTCGACAAGCTCTACAAGCGCAGTATCAAGCTGCTGCAGGAAGAGATGCGGGCGGATCCGGACATCATCCGGCCCGGGACGCGCTATTTGTTCGTCCTCGCCTCGCTCGAACGCGTGGGCGACCGCGCCGGCAACATCGCCTGGCATACGAAGGACATGATCGGCGCCGAGTGACCACGCCGCTTCCGCGCGACGAGTTCGCCGTCACGCAACGGTACGTGTATTTGAACCACGCGGCGGTCGGATGTCTCCCGCGATCCTCGGTTGCCGCCATCGAAGCGTTCCTCGCCGCTCACGCGCAGGCCGGCGTGCTCGGTACGTGGCCGTACGACGAACGCATGATCGAGTACCGCGAGGCGATCGGCCGTTTCATCGGGGCCTCGGGCGCCGAAATCGCGACGACGACGAACACGAGCGACGCGGCCAATCTCGTCGCGATCGGGATCGACTGGCGCGCAGGCGATCGCGTCTTGCTTTGCGACAACGAGTTCCCGTCCAACGCGATCCCGTGGGTGGCGCTGCGCCGGCGCGGGGTCGAGGTCGCGCTGCTGCCGGCGCAATCCCAGCGGTTGACGCCCGACGTGCTGGCGCGCGCGATCGACCGCAAGACGCGGGTCGTCGCGGTGTCCTGGGTGTCGTATGCCGACGGGTACCGGCACGATCTGGCAGGGCTGGCAGAGGTCGCGCACGCCGCCGGCGCGTGGCTTTGCGTCGACGTCATCCAAGGTTTGGGAGCGTTTCCGCTCGACGTGCGAGCCGCCGGAATCGACGCCGCGTACGGCGGGGCGGGCAAGTGGATGCTCGGCCTGCACGGCATCGGCTTTCTGTACCTCGGGCCGGCTCTGATGGAGCGGCTCGAACTGGCTACGCCCGGCTGGCGCTCCGTCGCCGACATGTGGGATTTTCACAACTACGAGCAAGCCTACGCGCCCGAAGCAATGCGCTTCGAAGGCGGAACGCCGAACATCGTTGGTGCGATTTCGTTGGATCGCTCGATCGCGCTGCTCGACCGGGCCGTGCCCTCGCGTATCGCCGCGCACGTGCTGGCGTTGACCGATCGTCTCCACGAAGGCTTGCGCCGGCTCGGCGCTCGGATCGCCGCGCCGCGCGGCGACGGTGTCTCCTCGGGCATCGTGACGTTTTCGCTGCCCGGCGTCGACTCGGTCGCCTTGGGACGAGCGCTCGGCGAGCACGGAGTGGTTACGACCTTCCGTGCCAACGGAATACGCGTTTCGCCGCACGGCTACAATACCGCCGAGGAGATCGACCGCTTGCTGGAGTTGGTGCCGCAGTGTGCGGTGCCGGTCGCGGCGAACGTCTAGCGCAATGATTCAGCTTTTAACCATGGTTGCCGCGCTCGGCGCCAACCCGTCGCTTCCGGCGGGCTCGTATCGTTACACCGCCACGCTCAACGGAAAGACGGCCGGCTCCACGACCCTGACGGTGCAGGACTCCGGCGGGAACACCAAGATCGACGAAAACGCGACCGCTTCGACGAGCGGCATCGATTTCACGGGGAACGCATCGCTGGTGCTCGGCGCGGATCTGGTTCCCACCCAATATGCCGGCAGTTACAAGATGGGCGGACAGCAAGCCAAGGTCGACGTGTCGCTCACGCCGACTACGGCCACCGTCACCGGCGCGGCCAATCCGCGACCGCAGACGTTTGCGCTGGATGCCAATGCCAAGCATTTCGTCGTGATCGAGCCGGGTCTGCTGGCCGGGCTCTTCGCGCTTCCCGCGCAAACCCAAGCGTGGAATAATGCCGCGGTAACGGCGATCGTGCCGGTTTTCGGCCGTGAGGAGTCGCTGGCGTTTGCGGCCAATCCGTCGGCGCCGCGTCCTGCCGGCGTTCCGGCGGCCGACGTCGCACTCGACGTTGCCGGCCCGTATCAGCTGACCGTCTGGTACGACCCGGCGACGCTGATCCCCGACGAGTTCGTCCTCGCCTCGCAAAACGCGACGGTGACGCGCGTTCGCGATTGACCGACGCTCGACGCGCGCTCGAAAAGGCGCTTAAGGACGTCGATTCGCGGTTGCGAGGACGTCCGGCGTCGCTCGATCTGAAGTTCGAACGCGCGCGACTGCTCGATCGGCTCGGCCGCAGCGAAGAAGCGCGAAAGGCGTACGTCGAGATCTTGCAGCGCGACGCGAACCACTTCGGCGCGCTCAACGACCTCGGCATGCTGCTCTTTCGCGCGGGCCATCGCGCGGACGCGTTGACGTGCTTCAACGCGGCCGTCGCGAAGCATCCGGCCAACCCGGTCGGACGCGCGAACCTCGCGCTCGTCCTGCTGCGCGGCGGCGACGCCGTGCGAGCTCGCGAACAGTACGAAGCCGCCGTCGAGCTGGATCCGTCGAATGCCGAAGCGCGGCGCGGGCTCGCGTTGGCGCTCGACGCGCTCGGGGAAACGGAGCGAGCGAAAGCGCACCGCGAGGCGGGATTCGGCGCTCAGCCGATCGTGACGCTCCCGTATCGCGGAAGCCGACCGCCGGTGCGCGTGCTGCTGATCGTTTCGGCATCTCCCGGTAACGTTCCGACCGACCGCTTTTTGGACGATCGCGTGTTCGCGACCTCGAAGCTGGTGGCCGAATATTATCGGCCGGATGCGATCCTGCCCGACCATGGACTGATCTTCAACGCGGTCGGCGACGCAGACATCTGCGGAGACGCCCTGAATGCCGCCGAAGCGGTCGTCGAACGTTCCGGCGCGCCGGCGATCAACCCGCCGTCGCGGGTTCGCGAAACCGGCCGCATCGACAACGCGCGGCGGTTTCGAACGCTGTACGGCGTGGTGGTGCCCGAAGCGTTCGCCGCGAGCCGGAACGCGCTGGTGCGCAACGCCGAAGCTGAATTCGAGCGCCACGGCTTGGCGTTTCCGCTGCTCCTCCGGTCGCCGGGTTACCACGCCGGTGCGAACCTCGAGCGCGTGGACGGCGGCGCGGACGTCGCCGCGGCGATTGCGAAACTTCCCGGCGAACGGCTGTTTGCGTCGCAGTTCGTCGACACGCGCGGTCGGGACGGCTACTACCGTAAGTATCGCGCGATCTTCGTGGGCGATCGTTTCTACCCGCTGCATCTGGCGGTATCCCGCCATTGGAAGGTGCATTACTTTTCGGCGGCCACGCAAAGCGACGCGCGGCTGCAAAACGAGGAAAGAACCTACCTCGAAGCCCCGGACACGGCGCTCGGCGAAACCGCGATGCGCGCGCTCGACGCGATCCGGTCCGTGCTGGGTTTGGATTACGGCGGTATCGACTTCGCGCTGGACGCCCAGGGGCGGCCGATCGTTTTCGAAGCCAACGCCACGATGATCGTGCCGCCGCCCGATCCCGACCCGGGAGCGGCGTCGCGGCGTACGGCGGTCGAGCGGATCGAAGCGGCGGTTCGCGAGATGTTGCTGGAGCGCGCCGCTACGCGGGCGCGCCGGTCCTGACGACGCGGGCCGGAACGCCCGCCACCAACGCATAGGGCGGAACGTCCTCGGCGACGACCGCGCCGGCGGCGACGACGGCGTGATGTCCGATCGTGACGCCCGGTACGACGATGGCACCCGAGTAAATCAAGGTGTGATCGCCGATGCGCACCGGAGCGCAATCCACCGCGAGCGGATCGCCGTCGCTCTGCCCGCGGCCGTAGGGACGTCCCTGCTGCGAGGTGACGTGCACGTGCGCGCCGAGGTGCACGTCGTCGCCGATTTCGATTCCGCCGCCGCCCCACAGCACGCTGTACGGGCCGATTTCGACGCGGTTTCCGAGCCGGATGTAACCGCGCCGTTCGTTGATCGTGCCACAACTCAAGTAGGCGCGATGGTCTAGAAAAACGCCGGTTCCGGCGCTGATACGGTCGGCGCCGCGCAACAAAACGCCGCTGCCGAACCGTACGCCCGGTAGAAAACTGCGCTGTATCTCGTCGTCGATCGCCGTCGACCACGCGGTCGCCAGCGCGCGGATCGCGGCGGCAAAGCGCCGGCCTGGATGCATGCTTTACGATGATGCACTGCAAAACGGCACGGAGGTTAGGCCGAGCGTACCAACCCCGGCAAGGCCTTGGGCCCAAAGCCGAGGACGTGTTCGAATCTCGCAGGATTTTCCCAGCGGACGTACGATGGCGGCGAGCTTGCTATAACGAGGGAGAACCAGAAAGTTATGCGTCTGTCGACTCGCCGTCGGCTGTCGATCGTCTTTGCGGCGGTCGTTGCCTCGGCATTGGCGGCCTGTGGTGGCGCAGGCGTCGGTGGCGGGGGCGCCACCCAGAATTTGATGCCGCAGAACGGCTATACGGGTACGACGGGCGTCGGCGCCCGAAAGATCGGCCCGATCAACATCTATCCGGGCGAGGTCGTCGGCGAACCGAACAAGTTCAACCCGCACACCGGCGACTCGCCGAGCGGCGGCCAGGGGCAAAAAGTCGGAGCGATCACGTGCGACAAGGTCGAGCACATCGCCAACTATCACGTACATTACTACGTGGGACTGCTCGTCAACGGAAAGCAAATCGCGATCCCCATGGCGATCGGCATCATGCATCCGGAGCCGGCTCGGAACGGCTATATTTCCAAGACCCAGCCCACCGGGTGCTGGTACTGGATTCACACCCACGACGCGTCCGGGATGATGCACATCGAGGATCCGCGGAGCCTGCCTCCCAGCGACGTGCTCTTCAAGTTCGGCGCGGCGCTGAGCGTCTGGGGCGTCACGGCCTCGGCCAATAACTTCGCCCAGTTCAAGGGACCGGTCCACGTCTACGTGGGGAACGTCGCCCAACTCGGCCAGACGACGGTCAACGCGTACACCCCGTTCACCAAGGGCGTCGCCGAGGTGCCGCTGCACTCTCACACGGTGATCTGGATCGAAGTCGGGGCGAAATACCTCAAGGCGAACCAGCTTCCGCCCGTCACCTTCTACACCGAGTACTAACCAAACGACCGCCCGAGTGCGGGCGAAGACCCGGAAGGCCTAAGGACCGGGGGTGCTATGGCACCCCGGTCTCGGCCCGTTTCCGTCCTACGACGCGCGGCTTAGCCTCGATACAATGCGGCCAGGTGAAGATGAAGATATCGATCGACTCTCCCTCGCAGCGGGGAATTCGGCCGGAGCTTCGCTACGGCTTGCTCGTTGCGGACGGCCTGATGGCGGTCGCCGCGGTCGCGCTGGCCATTCCGGTGGCCGACGTGCACTCGGCGACGCTCGCCCAGCTGAGCATCGTTGCCGGCGTGCTGTTCGTGACCGGATCCTACGCCCAGTTCCGCTACGAAAGCGCCCGGACGTTCGATTTTCACGACGTCCTGAGGCTGCTGCTGGGAGCCTGCGCGGGGGCCGTGCTGGCGATGATCTGCATCTGGCTGGTGCCGAGCCCGCTCAGCCATGCGTCCGGTCGCTTGGTCGCCGTCGCGGCGATGCTGGCGTTCGTACTGCGAATGTTCGTGCGGATCGGGCTGATCTTGGGCCGCACCCGGGTGCTCAGCCATCGGCCCGGCGCCCAGCGGGTCATCGTGGCCGGCGTCGGCTTGCCGGCATTCTCGCTGATCCGGGCGATTCAAGAAGATAAGGAGATGCCGATGTCCGTCGTCGGCTGCGTGGACGACGGCATCGCGGTCAAACACGTCGACGGCGTGCCGATTTTGGGGAAGATCGACGACCTGCCGCACTTGATCGAGAAGCTGCACGTCGACTCGGTGATCGTCGCGATCCCGGCCGCCCCTCTGCAGCTGATCAATCACATCCGGTCGCTGTGCAGCACGCCGGGCGCCACGGCGACGGTCAAGGTCGTTCCCGACGCGGCCGAGCTGCTGAGCGATCGCGTGACGATTTCGCGGATCCGCGACATTCGGCTCGAGGACGTCCTTCGCCGCGAGCCGGTCGTCGTCGACACCGCCGCGCTGCACCCGCACCTCGAGAATCAAGTGGTGCTGGTTACCGGTGCGGGCGGATCGATCGGCAGCGAGCTGTGCCGGCAGATCGTCACCTTCGATCCGAAGCAACTCGTGCTCTTGGGACACGGCGAGAACAGCCTGTTCGCGATCGAGCAGGAGCTGCGCTCGCAATATAACTTCACGCGCACCAAAGTGGTCTTGGCCGACGTCGCCGATGCCAGCGCGATTCGTTCGGCTTTCGGGCGCTGCTATCCGCGCATCGTCTTTCACGCCGCCGCCCACAAACACGTCCCGATCCTCGAAACCAACATCTGCGAGGCGGTCCGCAACAATATCTTCGGAACGCGCGCGGTGGCGCTCGCGGCGGCCGCAACCGGCGTCGCGAAGTTCGTCTTGCTGTCGACCGACAAGGCCGTCAATCCGACCAGCGTGATGGGCTTGACCAAGCGTATAACGGAGCTCATCTGTCAATCGTTCGCCGGGGGAAGCGCGACCGAGTTCGTGACCGTTCGCTTCGGCAACGTCCTGGGAAGTCGCGGAAGCGTCGTGCCGGTATTCAAGCAGCAAGTCGCCTCGGGCGGCCCGGTGACGATCACGCACCGCGACATGAAACGGTATTTCATGACGATCCCGGAAGCGGTTTCGCTGGTACTGCAGGCGATGTCGATGGGCCGCGACGGCGAGGTGTTCGTGCTCGACATGGGGGATCCGATCAGGATTCTCGACTTGGCCGAGCAAGTCATCAGGCTCAGCGGATTCATTCCGTACAAGGAAATCGACATCGTCGAAACGGCGATCCGTCCGGGCGAGAAGCTGTTCGAAGAGATTCTGACCAACCGCGAGGATTTCTCGCGCACCAGCCACCAGCGGCTCTTCATCGCCAAGCAGGACCGGCTCGACTACAGCGAGCTCGGGAAAGCGATCGCGAAGCTGCAGCGGGCCGTGCGCACCTCGGATTGGCGCTCGGCCATCTCCGTCATGCACGAGTTCGTTCCGGAGTTCGTTCCGGGAGCGCACCTGCAACTCGAAGACCCGCAGCGTCCGTCTGCGCCGCCGCTACGCCCGGCCACGGCGATCGTGGAGCGCGACGTCATCCAATCCGCACCAACTCCGCTGACGATAGGATAACCCGTGCAACTCGTTGAGGCACTGCCGCTGCGTTTGAGCGGACTGAAGAAGAAGATTGCCGATCATTCGGCTGTGGTCGGCGTTGCCGGCATCGGCTACGTCGGGCTGCCGCTTGCGGTCGAAAAGGCAAAGGTCGGCTTCACGGTGATCGGCTACGATCGCAATCCGATTCGAGTCGATCAGATCAACCAGGGGCTGAACTACATTCGCGACGTGAACGATCGCGAGCTGGCCGAGATGGTCGACGCCGGCCGTTTGAGCGCCACCGCCGACTTTGCCTCGCTGAACCGCTGCGACGTCATCATCATTTGCGTGCCGACGCCATTGACGCCCAACCTGGATCCGGACATCTCGTACATCAAGGCGGTCGGCGAGCTGGTCGCCACGCAGCTGCACCCCGGACAGCTGGTCTGCCTCGAAAGCACGACGTATCCGGGGACGACCACCGAGGTGCTGTTGCCGATCCTTTCGCGCGGCGGCCTGCGCGTCGGCGAGGACTTCTTTCTCTGCTTTTCGCCCGAGCGCGTCGACCCCGGCAACGCGCGCTATACGACCAAGAACACCAACAAGGTGGTCGGCGGCGTCACCGCCGCGTGTCTCGACGCCGGAACGTGCTTCTACCAGCAAACGATCCTCGACGTGCTTCCGGTCTCGTCGCCGAAGGTCGCCGAGATGACGAAGGTCTTCGAGAACACCTTCCGCGCGGTCAACATCGCGCTCGTCAACGAAATGGCGATGCTGTGCGAGCGTTTGGACATCGACATCTGGGAAGTGATCGATGCGGCGGCAACCAAGCCGTTCGGGATCATGCGCTTCGATCCGGGTCCGGGGGTAGGCGGGCACTGCATCCCGCTGGATCCGTTCTATTTGGCGTGGAAGGCCCGCGAATACGACTTTCGGGTGCGCTTCATCGAGCTGGCCGGCGAGATCAACGTCGGGATGCCGTATTTCGTCCGGGAAAAGGTCGTTCGCGCGCTCAACGAGCGCGGGCGCGCGATCAACGGCGCCGAGATCTTCGTTTTCGGCGTCGCCTACAAGCGCAACATCGACGACTTCCGCGAGTCGCCGGCGCTCAAGGTCATGGAGCTGCTGCGCCGCGACGGGGCGAGGATCGACTATCACGATCCGCACGTGCCCAGCTTCACGGATCATCGCGGCGCGTCGTGGCACTCGCTTCCGGTTTCGAAGGAGATGCTGGAGCGCTCGGACTGCGTGCTGATCCTCACCGATCACAGCGCCGTCGACTACGAGAAGGTCGTGCAATGGGCGCGACTGGTGGTCGACACGCGTAACGCGACCAGAGACGTCCGCAACGGCCGGAACAACGTGGTGCTGCTGTGAGCGCTGCGCTTCGCATCGGGGTGGCGGGCGCCGGCAAGTGGGGAATGAACGTCGTTCGCAGCTGCGCCAAGCTCGGCGTGCTGGCGGCGGTCTGCGACGCGGATCTGCACCCGCTCGAAGAAGTGCGCGGGCGTTACGAGGGCGTGCGCGTCTTCTGCGACTACGAGACGATGCTTCGATTGGCGCGGCCCGATGCGGTCATCGTGGCGGCGCCCGTGCCGGCCCACGCCGAGATGGCGTTGCAGGCGATTGCGGCGGGCATTCCGGTGCTGGTCGAAAAGCCGTTGGCGCTCAACGTCGGCGACGCGCAGCGCGTGGTCGACACCGCGCGCGCGGCCGGGGTGCCGCTGGCCGTCGGCCACGTGCTGCTCTACCACCCGCTGGTACGCCTGATGCTGCAGACGATTCGCGAAGGACGGATTGGCGACGTTCGACACTTTCGTTCGCGGCGCGCCAGCTGGGGACGGCTGCGCGCGCACGAGGACGTCTGGTGGAGCTTCGCGCCGCACGACGTCGCGGTGATGCTGGAAGTATTCGGCGAGGAGCCGGCAACCGTTACGGCCGGCGCAGGCGCCTACGTGCGTCCGCACATCGCCGATCTCACGTACGCCGACTTCGGTTTCTCGTTGGGTCGTACCGCGCACGTGGAAGTCACGTGGATCGATCCGGACAAGACGTCGCGCTTCGACGTGTTCGGTTCGCGCGGCGTGTTGTCGTTTACCGACGGAGCGCAGCCGCGACTCACGCTGACGCCGTGCGGCGATCGCCTTGGAACGCGCGGCGAGCCGGAGCTCTGGCGAGAGGAAACGATGGCGCTCGACGCCCCGGCCGCGGAGCCGCTGCTGACGGAGATCGAAGCGTTCTGCAGCGCGATCGGAGGGGGACCGGCGCTTCCGACGCCCGGCGAGGAAGGTTTGGCGGTCGTGCGCACTCTGGCGCGCGTTCACGAGTATCCCAGCACCCCACGACTGGAGGCAATTTCTTGAGTACCGTGGCCGCCGAGCGGCGTTATTTCGCGCACGAATCCGCTTACGTCGACGAACCCGCCGACGTCGGCGACGGGACGAAGATCTGGCATTTCTCCCACGTGATGGCGGGCTGCACGATCGGCCGAGACTGTACGATCGGACAAAACGTGCAGATCGCGCCCCGGGTCCGGATCGGGGACCGCGTCAAAATCCAAAACAACGTCTCGGTCTACGAAGGCGTCGAGCTCGAAGACGAGGTCTTTTGCGGGCCGAGCATGGTCTTCACCAACGTCACGACGCCGCGCAGCGGAACGCCTCGCAACCGGCCGGAAGACTACGCTCGAACGCTCGTCAAGCGCGGTGCGACCTTGGGCGCGAACTCGACGATCGTGTGCGGAAATACGATCGGCGAGTTTGCCTTCGTCGGCGCGGGCGCGGTGGTGACGAAGGACGTGCCGGCCTACGCGCTGGTATACGGAAACCCTGCCCGCGTGCAGGGATATGCGTGCGAATGCGGCGTCCGGCTGGAGTTTCGCGACGGAAGCGCGCTGTGTTCGTCGTGCGGGCGCTCGTACCGGCGCAACGGCTCCGGCGTCGAACGGGTGACGCCATGATTCCGATTCTCGACCTCACGCGCCAGCATCAGCAGCTCAAGCCGCAGATCGATCGGGCCATCGCCGACGTCATGCGCGAAGGCGCCTTCATCAACGGGCCGAACGTAAAGGCCTTCGAAGAAGAGCTGGCTGCCTACGTCGGCGTGCCGCACGCCGTCGGCTTGAACTCGGGCACCGACGCACTCCACCTCGCCTTGCGCGCCCTCGAGATCGGCCCCGGCGACGAAGTCATCACGACGCCGTTCACGTTCATCGCAACCACCGAAGCGATCGGAATGGTCGGCGCGACGCCGGTTTTCGTCGACATCGATCCGGCGACGTTCACGATCGATCCGGCCGCGATCGCGGCCGCGATCACGCCCCGCACGCGGGCAATCCTTCCGGTCCATCTGTACGGAAGACCGGCCGACATGGAGGCGATTTCGGCGATCGCGGAGCGCCACCATCTGGCGGTCGTGGAAGACTGCGCCCAGTCGATCGGTGCGACGATCGACGGACGGCAGACCGGCAGTTTGGGAACGATCGGCGCGTTTAGCTTCTTCCCGTCCAAGAATCTCGGGGCTTGCGGCGACGGCGGCATGATCGTGACGCGCGATAAGGCACTGGCCGATCGCGTGAAACGCCTGCGTGCGCACGGCGCTGCGGTGAAATACTATCACGACGAGCTGGGCGTCAACAGCCGTCTCGACGAGATTCAAGCGGCCATCCTGCGCATCAAGCTCGGCTACTTGGATCACTGGATCGAGCGCCGGCGCACCATCGCCAACTGGTATACGGTCGAGTTGGCGCGCTTGCCCGAGATCGGCGTCGGTTCGGTTCCGCGAAACGTTCGTCACGTCTATCACCAGTTCACGGTGCGCGTCGCGCGCGAGCGCGATGCGGTCGCCAAGCGCCTGCGCGAGCGAGGGATTCAAACGATGATCTATTATCCGGTGCCCCTGCATCTGCAGCGGGTGCACGCCGACATGGGCTTGCCCGAAGGTTCGTTCCCGCACTCGGAACGGGCCGCCCTGGAGGTCCTGTCGCTGCCGATCTTCCCGGAGCTGCGGGACACGGAGATCGACGCGGTGGTTTCGGCGCTCGAAGAGACGCAGTGCGTGTACTGAGCTGCGTCGGGGCGCGGCCGCAGTTCGTCAAAGCGGCGGTGCTGAGCGCCGAGCTCGAACGCCGCGGAATCGAAGAAGTGCTGGTCCACACGGGCCAGCACTACGACTTCTCGATGTCGGACGTGTTCTTCGACGAGCTCTCGATACCCAAGCCGAAATACGAGCTGGGCGTGGGTTCGGCCGGACACGGCGAGCAAACCGGCGAGATGATGCGCCGCTTGGAACCGATCGTTGCGGCCGAAGCGCCGGATTGGACGATCGTCTACGGCGATACCAACAGCACGCTCGCAGGCGCACTGGTGGCGGCCAAGCTGGGCATCGGGGTCGCGCACGTGGAAGCCGGGCTGCGGTCGTTCAACCGCAGCATGCCCGAAGAGATCAATCGCATCGTGGCCGATCACGTAGCGACGCTTTTGCTGGTCCCCAACGAGCGCGCCGCGGCGCAACTGCGATCCGAGGGTATTGCCGGGGAGGTGCGCGTGGTGGGAGATCTGATGGTCGATCTGTGCGCGCGCGTCGGCCGGACGCTTCCCGAACTCCCCCCCGTGCTGGAGCGCTTCGGCCTTCGACCGGGTGAGTACGGCGTCGCTACCGTCCACCGCGCCGGAAACACCGACGATCCCGCGCGCTTCGGACGGATCGTGGAAGGATTGCGCCGGGCCGGTTTCCCGATCGTCTTTCCAGTCCATCCGAGGACTCTTCCGATCGCGCGCGAGTTCGGCG
>DATJUC010000017.1:0-10337 GCA_035502675.1 Candidatus Acidiferrales bacterium
GCGCACCGGCTATCCGCTGGTCGTTCGCCCGGCGTACACGCTGGGCGGCACCGGCGGCGGCGTGGTATACGACCGAGCGCAACTGTGCGAGACGCTGGAGTCCGGTTTGCGCGCCAGTCTCATCGGTCAAGTGCTGCTGGAGACGTCGCTGCTCGGCTGGAAGGAAATCGAGTACGAAGTTCTGCGCGACGGTGCCGACAACTGCATCGTCGTTTGCAACATGGAGAACGTCGATCCGGTCGGCGTTCACACCGGCGATTCGATCGTCGTGGCGCCGTCGCAGACGCTCTCCGACCTCGAGTATCAGATGCTGCGGACGGCCAGCTTGAACGTGATTCGAGCGCTGCGCGTTCAAGGCGGATGTAACATCCAGTTCGCGCTGCACCCGCAACGCAGCGAATACGCGATCATCGAAGTCAACCCGCGCGTCTCGCGCAGCTCGGCGCTGGCGTCGAAAGCGACCGGGTACCCGATCGCCAAGATCTCTACGCGCATCGCGCTGGGTCAGACGCTCGATCGCATTCCCAACCCGGTGACCGGCGTGACCAAGGCTGCGTACGAGCCGACGCTCGACTACGTCGTCGTGAAGATCCCGCGCTGGCCGTTCGACAAGTTTCCGATCGCCGACACGACGCTCGGAACCCAGATGAAGTCGACCGGCGAAGCCATGGGCATCGGACGAACCTTTCGTGCGGCGCTGCTCAAGGCGGTGCGCGGCTTGGATCTGCGCCGTCAGACCCTGTCGGACGGCTTCGAGGAGTGGAGCCTGGCGGAGCTCGAGGCGATCGTCGAACGGCCGACGCACGAGCGGCTGTTCGCGGTCTGCGAACTGTTGCGGCGCGGAACGGCACAAGGCGAGCGCGAGACGACGATCGCGCGCATTGCGGAACTGTCCGCGATCGACCCGTTTTGGCTCAACGAGTTCGCCGATCTGGTCGCACTGGAAATGCGGCTCGCCGAGGGCGCGACCGCGCACGACGTCGCCGAAGCTCTGGAGTCGGGCTACGCGACGGCGTCGCTGCCGCGAGCCGACGGCCCGTCGCCGGCGTTCCGCATGGTCGACACGGCGGCCGCCGAGTTTCCGGCCAAATCGCCGTACTACTATCTCTCGCGCGGCGAGTCCGACGAAATGCGGCCGACGCCGAACGAAGCGGTGGTCGTGGTCGGAAGCGGTCCGATTCGAATCGGTCAAGGGATCGAGTTCGACTACAGCTGCGTGCATGCGGCGTGGGCGCTGCGGGCCGCGGGACGCTCGCCG
The DNA here is from genome assembly GCA_035502675.1 of Candidatus Acidiferrales bacterium. Lineage (GTDB taxonomy): Bacteria > Vulcanimicrobiota > Vulcanimicrobiia > Vulcanimicrobiales > Vulcanimicrobiaceae > DATJUC01. Next base: position 1,259 of record DATJUC010000017.1, read on the forward strand.
GTGGTGGTCAACAACAATCCGGAGACCGTGTCGACGGATTTCGACGTCTCCGACGTACTGGTCTTCGAGCCGCCGGGCGCCGACGAGGTCGAAGCCGCCTGGCGAGCGACCAACGCGCGCGGCGTAATGCTGGCGTTCGGCGGTCAAACCGCGATCAATCTCGCGGCCGAGTTGAGCGTGCGCGGCGTGCCGATCGTCGGCAGCGACCGCGCGTCGGTCGATATGGCGGAGGACCGCGAGCAGTTCGATGCGGCGCTCGCGCGGTTAGGGGTCGCGCGGCCCGAAGGGCGCGCTGCGCGCAGCTTCCGCGAAGCGCGCGCGATCGCGCGCGAACTCGGCTTTCCGGTGCTGGTCCGGCCGTCGTTCGTTCTGGGCGGCCGTGCGATGGAAATCGTCTACAACGAAGGTCAATTGGCGTCGTACGCCGAGTCGGCGCCGCCGATTCTGCCCGACGCTCCGCTGCTGGTCGACAAGTACGTGCGGGGATTGGAAGTCGAGGTCGATGCCGTGTGCGACGGCGACGACGTGATGATTCCCGGAATCTTCGAGCACGTCGAGCGCGCCGGAATTCATTCGGGCGACTCGATCAGCGTCTATCCGGCACCGACGATCTCCGAAGCGATGGAGCACCGGATCGCCGGCGTGACGCTCGCGATCGCTCGCGAGCTGCGCATTCGCGGTTTGATCAACATTCAGTTCGTCGTTCGCGACGAAGATTTGTACATCATCGAAGCCAATCCGCGCGCCAGCCGCACCGTGCCGATCATTCAAAAGGCGACGGGTATCAACATGGTGGCGGCCGCGACCCGCATCGCTTTGGGCGAACGTTTGCGCGACATGGAGTACGGCGTCGGCTTGGCGCCCCGCGTTCCTTACGTCGTGGTGAAAGTTCCGGTCTTCTCGTTCTCGAAGATGCGCGGCGTCGAAACGATCCTCGGCCCCGAGATGAAATCGACCGGGGAGGTCCTGGGCATCGACGCGACCTTCGCGGGCGCGCTGCGCAAGGGCTTCCTCGCAGCCGGCGTGCGCCTTCCCGGAACCGGCGGCCGAATTCTGGTGTCCATTGCCGACGAGGAGAAGCGCGAGGCGGTCGGGGTGCTGCGCCGGTACGTCGCGCTCGGACACACGCTGGTCGCGACGCCGGGGACGCGGGCGGTATTGGAAGCGGCCGGCATTGCGACCGAACCGATCAACAAGATCGCCCAAGGTTCGCCGCACGTGCTCGACCTGATCGCGTCGCGCGGCGTCGATCTGGTCGTCAACGATGCCAAAGGCCCGCGGGAAATCTCGGATAACTACAAGATTCGCCGGTCGGCGGTCGAAGCGAGTATTGCGTGTTTGACCAGTTTGGATACGGCGCGGGCGCTCGCGGAGGCGCTCGAAAGCACGGCGGGGCCGCCGCGGAGCTTACAAGAGTACCGCAGCATGGCACCGGCAGCGATGCGTTGACGCCCGAGCGCGAAGAGCCGCGCGTCTTCGTGTTGGGCGGAAACGGCAGTACGCTGGCTGCCGCCAATAGCTTCGTTCCGCAAGGCGGGGCGATCACGGCGCGCCTGGTGCCGTTGGCGTGGACGCCGGTCGGCGTGGCCGTCGGCGATGCGTGGCAGAACGCGGGCATCGCGGTGGCCGGACTTGTCGATTGGGTCGACCGGACGTTTCCGCCGGAAGACGAGCGCGCGTTCGTCGCGCCGATGCGCGACATCGAGCTGCTCTCGCGGATCGGATGGAACGCGCCGCTTCCGGAAGCGATCGACGAGAGCAGCGTACTGAACATCGAGGACGTTCCGGAAGAGATCGCCGACGGTCTCGCGCATCCGCCGGTACCGGTCGTGCAGTGCGCGGCGTGCCGGCGATTGTGCGTTCGGGACGAATTCGTTTGGAAAGAAAAGCAGCTCTGCGCGTGGGATTTTCACGGCCAAGTCTTCGGCCGGCGCGGCCCCTGGCGCAACGGTGCGTACGAGGAACGGCATTTCGAGACGCTTCCGCAATGCGCGTACGTCGCGCCGCCGCTGCTGGTAGAACTCGCGGTCGACGTCGTCATGGTGCTCAACGCGGTGGACGAAGCGACCGCTCGGGCGGCAATCGAGGTCGTGCAGCGGGCCGATCCGGAGCGGCCGCACATGGCGGTGCGGACCGAAGGAGGTTTTGCCGTCCTGCGCGAGCCGCCGGAGTGACGAACCGCGCGATCCGCCGGCTCTGGATCGCGTTCGTCCTGCTCTTCGGCGTCCTGGCGGCTCGGCAGGCGTACGTGCAAATCGTGGCGGCGCCGTCGATCGCGGCCCGGCCGGGCAATCCGCGGCATAGCGCGCTGCAAGGCGCGCGCGGCCGCATCCTAGCCACCGACGGAACCGTGCTGGCAGAAAGCGTCGGCGGCCGTCGCGTCTATCCCATGGGTCCGGCGGCGGCGCAGGCCGTCGGATACGCGTCGATTCGTTACGGGACCAGCGGGATCGAGGATGCGTTCGACGCGGCGCTCACGCCGGCCGATACGAGCGGCGATCCCGTCGCTCAGTTTCACGAAATCGTCGACGCCCTCGAAGGAAAGACGGTCGCGCCGCACGGCGCCGACGTCGTGACGACGATCGTTCCGGCGATTCAGCAGCGGCTCTACGGCGATTTGGCGCGGTATCCGCGAGCTGCAGGCATCGCCCTGGACCCGCGCACGGGTGCCGTGCTCGCGATGGCCAGCGTCCCGAGTTACGACCCGAACCAGATCGACGCCGAGTTTGCGGCGTTGCGCGCCGATCCCGAAAGCCCCCTGCTGGATCGCGTGCTGGACGGCCTCTATCCGCCCGGTTCGACGTTCAAGATCTTCACGGCGGCCGCGGCGCTGGACTCCGGCACGGTCACGCTGCAATCTTATTTCGAGGATCCCGGCTACCTGCAGATCGGCAACTTCGTTCTCCACGACAACGAGAGCGAGGCGACCGGCTATGCCGACCTCACCACCGCGTTCGCGCTTTCCAGCAACGTCGATTTCGCACAGATCGCGCTCAAGATGGGCGTCGATACGTTTTACGACTATCTGTCGCGTTGGGGCATCGGCCAGTCCCTGGAATTTCAGCTGCCGGCGCAACCGGCCGGCGTTCCGCCGAAGGCCGGCATCGTGCCCGGCGAGCTCGCGCAAATGGGATTCGGCCAAGGCGCGCTCTTGATGAGCCCCCTGCAGATGAGCCTGATCGGCGCGACGATCGCCGACGGGGGGACGGAGCCGCGCCCCTTCGTCGTCCGTCAGGTCCTGCGCGACGGGTCCGTTGCAAGCGTGTTCGGCGGAGGGACGCTCGCAAACCCGGTATCCGCGGACGCCGCAGCGAACGTGACGAAAATGATGATCGCGGTGGTGCAGCGCGGAACCGGAACGCCGGCCGCTCTGCCCGGCGTGACGGTGGCTGGAAAGACGGGGACCGCAACCAATCCACTCGGTCGCTCGCACGCCTGGTTCGTCGCGTTCGCACCGGCGGCCAATCCGCGCGTCGCCGTGGCGGTGGTCGTCGAAAACGTCGGCTACGGTGCGACCTACGCCGCACCGATCGCTCGCGACGTGATCCAGACGGCGCTGGGAACGTTGGGAACGTGATCGAGGAACGGGTTTTCAACAACCGCTACCGCTTGGATCGTAAACTCGGCGAAGGCGGTATGGCGGTCGTCTACTGCGGTACGGACATCGTGCTGCGACGGCGCGTCGCGATCAAGGTGCTGCGCGAGCAATACGCCGCCGACGCAGAGTTCGTGCGCCGCTTCTATCAGGAGGCCGAGTCGGCGGCGCGTCTGTCGCATCCCAACATCGTCAATACCTACGACGTCGGACGGGAAGGCGACACCTACTTTATCGTGATGGAGCTGGTCGACGGTCCGTCGCTGGCCGAGATCATCGCCGCCGACGGCAAGCTTCCCGAGCCGGTCGCCATCGATTACGCGGCGCAGATCGCCAGCGGTCTCGCCTACGCGCATCGAGTCGGGTTGCTGCACCGCGACATCAAGCCGGCCAACATCCTCGTGACGAAGGACGACGTCGTCAAACTTTCGGATTTCGGAATCGCGCGCGCGGTGTCGCAGCAGACCATGACCCTCACCAAGCCGGGATTGGTCATGGGCAGCGTCTACTACATGCCGCCGGAGCAAGCGCTCGCGGGCGATCTGCACGAGGCCTCGGATCTCTACAGCCTCGGAATCGTGCTCTACCAGATGCTCACCGCTACGCTGCCGTATACCGGCGAGTCGCCGGTGACGGTGGCGCTCAAGCACGTTCACGATCCGGTGCCCGCAATCGATCCGCGCCAAGCCGGCGTGAGTCCGGCACTGGCCGCGATCGTGAACCGGCTGCTGCAGAAGAAGCCGGAGAATCGCTTCGTCTCGGCAAGCGAGCTCGCGACGGCGCTGCGCGAGGCGCGCGAGCGCCCCAGCGTGGCGACCTATCGTATCTCCGACGACGCGGTGCCGGCCGCAACCCGCGTCAGCCGCACGCCTCCGCCCCGGCGTTCGCCGATGCCGGATCGGACCTTTGCGATCGAGACGGTTCACGAAGAACCGCGGTCGCGGGATGCTCGCGGGTGGCTGCTGGCGGCGCTGGTGATTTTGCTGGTGGCGGCTACCGGGATCGGTTACCTGCTGTTCGGGCGGCCGTTACCCGACCTTGGAGCCACGATTCCCGTCGCCGATTACAGCAACATGGTCGATACCGAAGCGCAAGCGGCAATCGTCAACGCCGGACTTCGCGTACGCGTGATCAAGAGTCCGAGCGACACCGTTGCGGCCAATCACGTCATCCGCCAAAACCCGCCGGCCGGCGAGAAAGTCGACAAGGATTCGCTGGTCGAGCTGGTGGTGAGCAACGGGAAACCGTTGATCGGACTGGCCGACGTTCGCGGCTATAGCGCAAACGACGCGCAACGCACCTTACAGCAGCTCGGTTTTGCCGTGACGATCCAGCATCGTTTCGACACCACGCCGAAAGACAACGTGATCGACCAGAAGCCCAAAGCGGGCACGCAGGTGCCGCAAGGCAGCCGGATCACGTTGACCGTATCGGACGGCCCCGAACCGGTGGTGGTTCCGAACTTCGTCGGCATGTCGGTCGCCAACGCCGACGCCCGCGCGCAAAAACTCGGCATCGCGCTCGACACGTCCCAGCAGTCGGCCGTCGCGGGCGTTCCGGCGGATACGATCGCGTCGCAAGACGTGGCGCCCGACACGAAGATCCAGCGCGGCATCGTGGTACACGCCGTCGTCGGAACCGGCGTCGTTTCGGTGCCGAGCAATGCCTCCAACGCGGCGCCGGGCGCGCCGGCGATCGGCGTTCCGTCGCTGGTGGGCGAACCGTACCAGCAGGCGATCAACGCGCTGGGATCCGCCGGACTGACGGCCGGCGTTCGCTACCAGGTTCAAAGCACGTCCGACGGGTCGATTCTGGCGCAGGATCCGCCGGCCGGCAGTCAGGTGGCGCAAGGAGCTACCGTCACCGTGACGCTGGCGGTCGACGGCGCCGTTCCGGACACCGAGGGGATGACGGTCGACTCGGCGCGGGGCACGCTCTTCGCCGACGGCTACAGCGCACCGCGCATCCAGTACACGACCAAGGTGGGGGCCGGCGGCCGCGTGGTGGGAACGGATCCGGAAGCGGGCTCCCCGCTTCCGCCGGGTTCGCCGGTCACGCTGATCGTCAACGGCACCGGACCACAGTAGACTGCATCGGCAATGCGTATCCTCGGGATCGATCCGGCGCTGCGCACGACCGGATACGGCGTGATCGAGCGCACGTCCCGCGGCGTACGGCTGATCGAAGCCGGAATCGTTTCGCCGCGCGCCGGCGCGGCGCTCGAAGAGCGCTTGCGCGAGCTGCACGCCGGCATCAGCGACGTTATCGCGCAGACGAATCCCGAGCTGGTCGTCATCGAAGAGCTGTACACGACGTACAAAAACCCGTCGACGGCGATCTTGATGGCGCACGCGCGCGGGGTCTTGTGTCTGGCGAGCGCCCAGGCGGGAATCGCGGTGCGAACGCTCGGGCACGCCCGAGTGAAGCGCGCGCTGGTCGGCTCCGGAAGCGCGCGCAAGGAACAGGTGGGAGCGATGGTGCGCCAGCTGCTGGGTCTGCGCGCGGCCCCGCGTCCGGCCGACGTTTCCGACGCGCTCGCGCTGGCGCTGGCGTTCGTCGACGCGGACGTGCGCTGACGCGATGTTTTCGCGAATCTCGGGGGTGCTGGTCGAGCGCAACGGCGAGAGCGCCGTCGTGGAAGCCGGCGGCTTGGGGTACGACGTCGTACTGCCTCCGTGCGTGGCAGAGAAATTGCCGCCCGACGGCGAGCGCGTCACGCTCGAGATTTATGCCGTCGTGAACCTCGAGGGAAGCAGCGGACGCTTTACCTACTACGGTTTTACCAACGCCGTCGAGCGCGAGTTCTTCGAAGCCTTGCTCACGGTCGCATCGGTCGGACCGCGCACGGCCGCGCGGGCGTTCTCCTTGCCGATGTCGGCGATCGCCGGGGCGATCGATCGCGGCGATCACGCGTTCTTGCGAGGACTTCCGGGGATCGGCCAACAGAAGGCGCGCGACATCGTCGCCAAACTGCAAGGCAAAGTCGCAAAGTTCTTGCTGATTCAGGATCCGCCGCCCCCGCCGGCGGCAGCGATCCCAGACTTTGCGGACGAAGCGCTCGCGGTGCTGCTGCAGCTCGAATACCGGCGCCCCGAAGCCGAAGCGATGATTCGCGAAACGCTCGAGGACGATCCGGGGATTCGCGACGCCGAGGCGCTGCTCGCGCAGATGTACCGGCGAAGGGCGTCGAAGGAGCGCCCGTGATGCACGAAGGCGGCGCGCGGAAACGTTTGATCGGACCGCACGACGTCGCTGCGGCGCCGCCCGAAGCCGACGCTCGGGTCGTCGATCCGAGCGACACGCTCGAAGACGAGGTGTACGGTGCGAGCCTGCGTCCGCGCTCGTTCGGCGATTACGTCGGTCAGGATCGCGTCGTCGAAAACCTGAGGATCGCCATCGACGCAGCCGCTGCCCGCGGCGAGCCGCTGGAGCACGTGTTGTTCTACGGACCGCCCGGACTGGGCAAAACGACGCTGGCTGGTCTGATCGCGCGCGAGATGAACGCGAACTTCCGTCCGACCAGCGGTCCCACGCTCGAGAAACCGAAGGATTTGGTCGGTATTCTCACCTCGCTGGAAGAAGGCGACGTCTTTTTCGTGGACGAGATCCACCGTCTGGGACGGGTCGTCGAAGAGTTTTTGTATCCTGCGATGGAAGATTTTCAAATCGACTTCGTGGTCGATCGCGGCGCGTTCGCGAAAACCTTGAAGCTGCCGCTCAAACGTTTCACGCTGGTGGGTGCGACGACGCGCGCCGGCATGCTGACCGCGCCATTGCGCGAACGCTTCGGCATCGTCCATCATCTCGACTACTACACGGTCGAGGATCTGCAGCAGATCGTGACGCGCTCGGCGTCGGTGCTGAGCGTCCCGATCGAGGCCGACGGCGCGCGGTCGATCGCCGCCCGCAGCCGGGGAACGCCGCGGATCGCCAACCGGCTGCTGCGACGCGTGCGCGACTATGCGGAAGTGCGCGCGCAAGGGCGCATTACTCCCGAGGTCGCCGACGAGGCGCTGCAGCGCGAGGGCGTCGACGCGCGGGGCTTGGACCGGCTCGATCGGGCCTTTTTGCGCACGCTGGTGGAGCAGTACGGGGGCGGCCCGGCCGGCATCGCGGCGATCGCGGCGTCGCTGACCGAGGACGCGGAGACGTTGGAAGACGTCGTCGAACCGTACCTCCTCAAGGAAGGCTTCGTCGTTCGTACGGCCAGCGGACGGCGCGCGACGCCGCTGGCCTACGAGTTGTTGGGAATCCCCGCAAAGGCCGCGCCGGCGCAAGAACGGCTGCTGTAATGCGGCGCCGCGAGTTTTTGGCGTTGACGGCGGCGGCGGCGTACTTGCCGGGGGCGGCGCAGCCGGACGACGACGTCGATCCGGCCACGAGCGCGGCGGTCGCGTCGTTGCGCGTGCTGCTGGGCGCCGGCGTCGCGCAGCCCGTGGCGGGAAGCGACGGATTTCTGTTCGACGGGCGTCCGTATCGCGGAAGCTTCGAACGGCTCGCCGACGGGCGGATCGTCAACGTGGTTGGATTGGAAGCGTATCTCTACTCGGTCGTTCCGCACGAGATGACGTCTTCGTGGCCGGCCCCGGCGCTGGCGGCGCAAGCCGTCTGCGCGCGCACCTACGTGCTGCAGCGCAGCAACCCGCGCCGCGACTACGACGTCGTTCCTTCGCAGATGGATCAGGTGTACCCGGGCGTGACGGGCGAAACGCCGGCCGGCCGGGCCGCGGTCGACGCCACCGCGGGTCAGGTTCTGCGATTCGGCGGGATGTTCGCAACCGTGGCATACTCGTCGTGCTGCGGCGGCCATACCGAATCGGCAGCCGACGCGTGGGGCGGCGCCGGCGCTCCCTACCTGGGCGGCGTGGTCTGCCGTTACTGCACGGATTCGCCCTACTATCGATGGCAGGCGAGTGTGGCCATGGACGATATCGCGCAGCGCTTTTCGGAGCAGCTCGACCCGATCGGGGCGCTGCAAAACGTGGTTATCGGCAGCCGCGATGCAAGCGGGCGAGCAAGGGACGTGACGCTGGTCGCACAGCGCGGAAGCGTCGACGTGAAAGGGACGGCCTTTCGTCTCGGCGTGGGAGCCCGCGTCGTACGCAGTCTGCTCATCAGCGACGCGCGCGTCGACCAGCCGGAGCTTTTTCTTGAAGGTGGCGGACTCGGGCACGGGGTAGGGATGTGCCAATGGGGTGCTCGCGGGATGGCGCTCGCCGGACATACGGCGCGCGATATTCTGGCGTTATATTTCCCCGGAACCGAAACCGTGCATGACTGACGGCGCCGCGAGATCCGAGGTTAAAACGGAGCGACAGGAAAACGACAAGCGCTATAATCTGCGCTTGCGAAAATACATCGACGTCGTCGTCGAGGATCCGCTTTCGGCGATGCTGTTTCGCGGCGCGATTGCGGACGTCTCGCCCACCGGCATGCGCCTGATCGCCGATCAATATCTCCCGGTCGGCTCGAAATACACGATTA
>DATJUC010000018.1:0-6690 GCA_035502675.1 Candidatus Acidiferrales bacterium
GGCTGTCCCTTACCGCACGAACCGGTAACGGTCCTCGTGCACGTGCCGCGTCGCGGCCGCGAATGCGAAGCTGAACCCGGGCCAGAGCGTCGTGTTCTTGCCTGAGGCGTCGAGGTACCAGCTCCCGCAGCCGGTCTTCCAAACCGTTCGGTCCATGCGCCGCTGCAGCTCGGCGTTGAAGCGCGACTGCACGCCGGCATCCACGTCGATGGCGCGCGCGCTCCGCCGGTGCACGGCGTCGAGCGCCGACAGCACGTAGCGGTATTGTGCTTCCATCATCAGCACCATCGAGTTGTGACCGAGTCCGGTGTTGGGACCGACGATGAAAAACAAGTTCGGAAAGCCCGCGACGCTGCTGCCGAGGTAGGCGTGCATGCCGGAGCTCCACGCCTCGGCGAGTTCTCGGCCGCGGCTGCCGGCGACGCGCACGCCCGCCAGCGGCTCGGTGGCGGTAAAGCCGGTCGCGCACACGATCGCGTCGGCCCGGCGCTCGACGCCGGCGCTCACGATCGAACGCTCGCGCACTCGGTCGATCGGATCCGTCACCAGCTCGACGTTTTCGCGGCAAAGCGCCGGATAAAAATCGTCCGAAAGCAAGACTCGCTTGCATCCCAAGCGATATGCGGGCGTCAGGCGCCGCACCAGCTCGGGATCGGCGACTTGACGCCGCAGGTGTGCCAGCGCGAAACGCTCGGCGAGTGCGTTCGCGTCCGGATTCGTCACGAAGCCGTACGCGCGCGCCTCGAGCGACCAATAGACGGCCGTGCGCTCGAAGGCGGCAAAGCCTGGAATCCACCGGCGCGCGCCGCGGCGCAGCGCGCTCACCGGGCGGTCGCCGCGCGGCATCACCCACGCAGGCGTGCGCTGATAGACCGTCAGCCGGCGAGCCAGTCGCGCGACCTCCGGGACGATCTGCACGGCGCTCGCACCGGTGCCGACGACCGCAACGTCGCGATCGCGAACCTCCAGCCGCTCGGTCCACGCCGACGAGTGCACGCGCGCGCCGGTGAAGCATTCCAGACCCGCTATTTCCGGCCACTTCGGCCGGTTGAGCGCGCCGGTTGCCAACACCAAGAAGCGCGTTCGCAGGGTCGACCCGTCGGCGAGCTTCAGTTGCCACGAGCAGTCTTCGTCGTCGAAACGCGCTTCGCGCAGTTCCGCCTGCAAGCGCAGCCGCGAGCGCAGTTCGGGCTCGCGGGCGCGCGCGCGCAGATATTCCCAAATCTCGTCGCGACTCGGAAAGCGCCGCGTCCAGTCGCGAGAGGGCGCGAACGAGAACGAATAGAGCATCGACGGAATGTCGCACGCGCAGCCCGGATAAAGATTATCTCGCCAAATACCCCCGACGTCGGCCGCGCGCTCGAGCAGCAGAAAATCCTTGTAACCGCGGCGCAGCAGCTGCATCGCCAAGCCGGTGCCGGCGAAACCGGCACCGACGACGGCGATCTCGGCGTCGTGATTCATCCGCTTGATTTTCTGTGAGGCAGTCCGCCGCCCATCTTCGACCTTCGATCGCCGCCCGGCGTGACGATTGAGGCTTCGTGACGGCGCTGTCAGGGGATTCCGGCGACCGGAACGTAACCCGGCGAAGCTTCGCGCTGCTGCACCGGCTGCCGCGCTTGGGGCCGCCTCCGGCCAATCCGGAGGACCGCGACGAATCCGGCGCAAAAGTGGGCGCTATATCGCTTTGTCGCCGAGGAGCGCCCACTTTGAGATTTGCTGCCGTTTTTGCCTCGCTCGCACTGATCGGCGCGTCGGGCGCCCCAGCGACCGTGACCGTCACCTCGTCGAGCATCGGCTTCAAGCAAGCGATGGCCGCGTGCCCGAACTCGCTGGCGTCGGTGTCGTTTGCATTAGGACACGTTCGAATCGCCGAGCAGCCCGGCGTCGCCAGCGATCTCGACGACACCAATCCGGAATCGCAAACGCTGATCTTGCGCGCGGCGGACGGCACCTCCGGGAACGTGCAGATCGATGCCAAGAGCCGAAGCGTGAAGGGCGTCAACGTCAAAGCCGCCGAGCACAACACGGTCGCCTGCATCGGGCCGAGCTAAGGCGAAGTCCGCTGGCAAACCCCGAAATTCCCGATCCGTTTCCGACGACGCGTCTTTCGGTTCCGAACCTCGCCGAGTTGCTCGTGCGGCTGCGCGACGCCAGCATACGCCACTGCATCACCGTGTTGCATGCCAAACGCCAGGGCGAAGGGGAGTGGATCCTCGGTAACGCTGCGGCTCGCTTGATGCGCGGCAACGTCAAGATTTTCGGTCCCGAAACCGGCACCGCGGCCGACGTGGTAGAGCACGCCCTGCGCATCGACGCGAAGGTCGTCTTTACGGGAGAACTGCGCCGCGACGAAGACGCGCTCGCGTTTCGGCGCGCTGCGTCGTTCGGCGTCCGCCCGGTGGGCGTCATCACCTGCATTCGGCTCGGCGAAGCCAAGATGCGGCTGGAAACGATGGGGCCGTGGACCGGTTACGACGTCGCGATCTTGAGCAGCGATCGTCAGTAGAGCATCGCCGCCCCGCGAACGCCGCTCGAGTCGCCGTGGGCGGCCGGACGAAGCGGCGTATCGCAGCGGTCCGAAAACACGTATCGCGCCATCGCGGCCGGAACGCGCGCGTAGAGCCCCGCGAGATTCGAGACGCCGCCGCCGATCACGATGACGTCGGGATCGAGCAGGTTCACGACCGTGGCCAAGCCGCGAGCGAGGCGATCTTCGTACCGGCGTAACACGGATGCCGCCAGCGCGTCGCCCGTGCGCGCGGCCGCTTCGATCTCGCTCGGCGACGCCGGCGTACCGCGCTCGCGTGCGAAGGTCTGCGACAGCGCCGGACCGCTGAGAAACGTCTCCAAACAGCCGTCTTTCCCGCAATAGCAGCGCGAGCCGGGCCGCTCGTCGTCCTGCGGCCAGGGCAGAGGGTTGTGGCCCCACTCGCCGGCCACGGCGTTGAGCCCCGTCCACGGGCGGCCGCGTAGCGCGATGCCGCCGCCGACGCCGGTACCGATCACGGCGGCGAAGACGACGTCGTATCCGGCGCCCGCGCCGTCGCGGGCCTCGGACAGCGCCAAACAGTTTGCATCGTTGGCAACCCGGATCGAGCGGCCGAGTAACGCTTCCAGATCCGCTTGCAGCGGCCGGCCGTTCAGCGCGGTGCTGTTGGCGTTTCTGATCAGCGACGTTGCACGTGACGGCGCGCCGGGAATGCCGACGCCGACGGGGCAGACGCCGTGCAGCTCGCGCTCGGCTTCCCGGACCAGCGCGGCGATGGCGTCCAGCGTCGCGCGGTAGTCACCTTGGGGTGTGGGCACCCGCCGGCGCAGCAGCTCCGCGCCCGTGGAATCGAGCGCGACGATCTCGATCTTGGTTCCGCCGAGATCGACGCCGATTCGCGCGGGCGCGGTATCGGGATTCGACGCTATTGCTGCTTCACGTGAGCGATCGTGATCATCGTCTTGCCGCCGCTCACCGAGATGGTCACCGATTGCTGGTCTTTACCGGCTTCGCCGACGGTGAAGACGGCCGACTGAACCGGCGTCGTGGTGTGCGCTTTTTCGGAACCGGCCGGCATATTCTGCTGGTACCAGGCGTAGACTTTGTCGAACGAGTCGTCGGTCGTCAGGACTTTTCCGGAAGCCATGCCGCCGCCCATGTTCATCGAACTGCTGCCGGCAGCTTGGGTGGTCGCGCCTGGGTACGACGGCACGCTGCCGCCGTTCTCCGCCTCCATTCCGCCGCTGCTGGCGGCGGGCTCGGTCGAAGCGGCAGCCGACGTAGCCATCGAGGCGCTGTTGTCGGCGGAGGCGTTATCGGATGCCGCCGAGTTCGAGGAGTTCGAGCAGGCGGCGATGCTGACGGCGGCCAGCAGCGCGATCGCGGTCGTAGTGAGCCAACGCATGAGTGACGTTCTCCTTCAAAGATCGGGAAGTAGCAGAGCTAAACGTGCAAGCTCCGGCAAGTGATTCCCTTCGGACGGCGAAGCCGCCGCGCGTGACCAGCTATCGGTATGGAGAGCTGACGTGGCCTCAGGTTCGCGACGCGGCGGCCGCGGGACTCGTCGCCGTCATCCCGATCGCGACCATCGAGGATCACGGACCCCACTTGCCGATCGACACCGATCTGCGGCTCTGCAACGCCGTTACCGAAGCGGCCGTCGCCCGCGCCGCGGATCGCGCCGTCCTGGTTCCGGCCATCAACCACGGCTACACGCCCCACCACCTCGACTTTCCGGGTGCCGTCACCATCGACGCGCACACGCTCATCGACTACGGCCTCGACGTCTGCCGCAGCCTGGCGCATCACGGTTTCGACAAAATCTTGATCGTCAACGGACACGGCAGCAACACGCCGTTCGTCGACATCATCGCGCGCCTGGCGGTCGTCGAAACCGGCATCTTGGCGGCCGCGGTCAACTACTGGGCGGCCCCGGGCGTCCGCGCCGTCGCCGAAGCGCTGCGCGAATCGCCGGTCGGCGGCATGAACCATGCTTGCGAGTTCGAGACCTCGCTCTACCTGGCGATTGCGCCCGAGCTCGTCGACATGAGCAAAGCCGTCGCCGAGCTGTCGCACCGGCCGACCAAAAACTACTGGACCGACCTCATCGCCGGCGACGGGCCGCTCGTCATGATGGAGCCCTGGAGCGCCCTGACGCAGACGGGCGTCATGGGCGATCCCACCAAAGCGACCGCCGAAAAGGGCCGCCGGCTCCTCGAGGCCGCCGCCGACGGCATCGTCGAGCTCGTCGACGAGATGCGCGAGCGCCCGCCCGCCGTACGCCGCGACCGCCACTGATCGCGGCCCTGGAGCCTTGCGCCCGGGCGGATTAGCGCGCCGTCCGCCGGGTACGTCCTCTCCATGCCGACCAAGAGCCTGCGCCCCGATCGGATCGACACGGCGACCACCCCGGTGCTCGACGTCCGCGCACACCGCGGTTCGCGCCAAATCCGCGGCTCGGTGCACTACGATCCCAAGCACTTGCTGGAAGCGCCGCGTCTGGCGCTCCCCTTTAAGCACGACGCCGACCTAGCCGTCTACGGCGATTCCGATACGTTGGTGGACGCCGTTTTGGAGAAGCTGCAGCGCGCCGGCTATGCGGGCGCCGCGCGGCTCGAGGGCGGGATCCAAGGCTGGATCGACGCCGGGCTGCCGGTCGAGGAGCTGACCCAGGAACAGCCGATCCCGGGCGACGACGCAAGCGGCATCCAGCTGCTGTAACGGCCGCCGCTAAGGTCAACCACGGCGGGGCCGCGAAGGGCGCTCGCATGCAAAAGCGCTCAGCCGCAGGTCCGGTCGTCGCCGGCGTCGTCGTGCTGCTCGCCGTACTGCTCGTCGCCGGAACGTACAACTCGCTGGTCTCGCTGGGACAAGCGGTCGACGCGCAGTGGGCACAGGTTCAGAACGTCTATCAGCGCCGTGCCGACTTGATTCCCAACCTCGTCGCCACCGTGAAAGGTGCGGCGAACTTCGAGAGCAGCACCTACGTTGCCGTCGCCAAAGCGCGCGCGTCGGTCGGGCAGATTCCGCCCGAAGCCGCCGCCAACGCGGTGAACGATCCCAAAGCGTTCGCGCAGTACGCCGCCGCGCAAGACCAGCTCGGGCTCGCGTTGAGCCGCTTGCTGGCGGTCGCCGAAAACTATCCGCAGCTCAAAGCCACCGAGAACTTCCAAACGCTGCAAGCCCAGATCGAGGGCAGCGAGAACCGCATCGCCTACGAGCGCATGAAATACAACGACGCGGCGCGCGCTTTCAACACGCGGCGCGATTCGTTGCCGGCGGTGCTCTTCGTCGGTCTGTTCGGCTCGCGCTTCAACGAGAAGCCCTACTTTCAAGCTCAGCCCGGGGCCGAAAAACCGCCGGCCGTCAACTTCCAAACGCCGTGAACCCAGCGCAGCGCCGGCGCATCGCCAACGCGATCGCGTCGGCCGAAGCCGGAACCAGCGGACGCATTGCGGTCCGCATCGTGCCCGGCGGGAACGTCGACGCGTTCGAGCGCGCCAAGCGCGAGTTCGTTCGCGCCGGACTGCACGCGCACGCCGGCCGGAACGCGGCCCTGGTGCTGGTGGCTCCGGCGGCCAAGCGTTTCGCGGCCGTCGGCGACCGGGAGCTGCACGCCCGCGTCGGTGACCGCTTCTGGGAGGAGCTGGTCGGCGAGATGCGGCCGCAATTCGCACGCGGCGCCGTCACCGATGCGATCGTGCACGCGGTGCGGCGCATCGGCGAGGCACTGAACGCACATTTTCCGCTCCCGGAGGACCGGGCGTGATCGCCGCGATTGCGCTGGCGGCAGCCGGATTCTCTCCGCCGCCCGTTCCGTCGCAGTACGTCACCGATGTCGCCGGAGCGCTCACGCCCGGGGCGATCTCGGAAGTCACGACGCGGCTGCAGCGCTACGAACGCGCTACCGGCCATCAGATCGTCGTGTGGATCGGGCGAACGACCGGCGACGTGCCGCTGGAGACGTGGACGACGCAGACCGCCGATCGCTGGAAGATCGGACGGAAAGGCTACGACGACGGCGCGGTACTGTTCGTCTTCATGCAAGACCATCAGGCGCGGATCGAAGTCGGATACGGGCTCGAGAGCAGGCTCACCGATGCAGCGTCGTTCCGCATCATTCACGACGTGCTGATTCCGAAGATGCGCGCCGGCGACGTCGACGGCGCGATCGAGGATACGGTCGCCGCGATGATGGC
>DATJUC010000019.1:0-7469 GCA_035502675.1 Candidatus Acidiferrales bacterium
CAGGGTGTCGCTTTCGCGTGGCGACACCCCTTCGATGTGCGAAGTGAAATCTTGGTTGACGAACAGCGCCTTGCGACCGGTTTGCGGGTTCGTTCGTGCGACCGGATGGGACACGGCGGGATGATCGGCATACAGCTGCTCGCGGCGGTGTTCGATGCGGAGATCGCGAAAACGATCGGGCGTGAAATTCTTCGCAAAGGAATGAACGGCCCGCAGATTCGATACCAACTGCTTGATCGGCTCCGAAAGCTTTTCGTAGGCCAGATACATGTTCGCCCAAAGCGTATCTCCGCCGACGTCGGGGATGACCTCTGCGTAGAGGACGGCGGCCTGCGGCGGCCGCTCGAGATAGGTCACGTCGTTGTGCCAGCGGTCGGCGTTCGCGCGATGCTTTTCATCATGCGCCAAGACCATGATCTCGTTGGCTTCCTCGTGACCGGAATAAAACGGGTGAACGTAAAGCTCGCCGAATCGCGCGGCGAAATCGCGCTGTTGTCGCGGAGTCAGTGTTTGGTCCTCGAAGAACAGCACGAGCCGGTCGTCGAGGGCGGCTCGAATCGCAGCGATCTGCTCCTCGGAAATCGGCGAACCGAGATCGGGCCCGGTTACGACTGCCCCGATGGCGGGAGTGAGCGGCAGAACGGCGATCGAATCCGAGCGAATCACAACGACCTCCCCGCGACCTGCTAACTCTTCAGTTCTGCTTCAAACGCGACCTTTCGAAGTGACTAAGTGCTGCGTTCCGACCAAGCTTTCTCGACAACCACACGCCTCCGAATGATCGCGGCGAGAACCAGGTCGCACGCCGCCACGAAGGTAGTCTGCCCCCTTTATCCGGTTTGAGTAGTCGATATGGAATGCTCTATATCTTGGGCTGACGGGCTCACCATCATGCCTGGTCAGAAGTTCGGCTGCCTATATCCGTCCAGATGGTGGGTCAGAATACGCCCACGACAACCTGTGACCTTCCGGACACTAGAGGCTTTGTGTGTCGGGTTATCATCGGACGAGTGAAGCGGGATCCCTCCCCCAAGAGCGACCTCGCGGACCAGCGACGCTTCTTATTTAGACTGCGGCGGAAGTGCTCGCACCGTGGTATAAACGAGCCCGTGGCTGGGCGCGAGCGGCTCTGGAGCCTCCGGCATTGGATAGCTTCCGTTGGGCGCGCGCCGCGCGAGGCACGCGCGAAAAAGCAGCCCGTCGACTGTGTACGCCTCGCCGGGCTGCCGGTGAGGGTATTGAACTTCGAGTCGACCGTTTTCGTCCGGCCATAGTGCTCTTAGCTGTTCTTCGGTCGGCACCTCGACAGTGTTGCGCGCCCCTAAGAACACAAATCGCCGCGAGGTGACGACCACCTCGCCATTGTCAACGACAACGTTCTCATACACGGTCGTTGCCGTGCCCGTCGTTTCTCGACGAGCCATATTACCGCCAACTATCGCACCAACCGGGCCAGCAATGCCCCCGCGAACACCCAGGACAGCACCGATGGGTTGAGCGACAATGCTGCCGATGATCGCAGACGATATCGCGTTTTTTGTGCGGGACTGCGTTTGGATAACTTGGCCCGTCTGCCGTTCTTCAATTCGCGATCCCGGTTCAGAATAGTAAACGAACTCCCCGGGATGCAATTGCAGGCTGGTAGCAAGAATCGCCTGTGGATCTGAGCGTTTAAGAATGTAACTCCACCGCTGCTCCGCAACGAGATAAGCTTTGCGGATTTGCCGAGGCGCGCTCCACCACGAGAACCCGAGAGCGAGGGTGACTAAGAAAAAAATTCCCAGGTCGAGGGCGAGACTTGCAGAGGTCTTCGGCCATATCGACAGACAGACAGCCAACGCAACGCCGGGAATGACGCACGCTAGCACACGTCTCGGGTCCAGCGCCGCCGCATTGACGGCCGTAAACTGATCGTCAGTCAATCGCATCAACAGACCTCCAGCGTAAGGGCTGCCTCGGCTCACCATCGTTCGCTACATAAGACCTACCATCGAGGTTACTGATTCGCATGATACGACCCGGCGAGGAACCTCTCGGGAACGCTCCAAGAAGGACTGGGGAACGGGCCTTGGCGCAACTATTATCGGCACCGTCTCGGTTTGGTGAATGCGTCGCCTTGGCCAGCAAACGTGGTGCCGCCACGGTATACTGGTGTCACCTCCGCTCGGCGAGGACGCCTAGCCAGACCTCTTTGGCAAAGGCTTCGTTGGGTGGTGCGAGCCAAAGGCGCCCAATCGGGCGGACCCTACCTAACTTTTCGTCTCGGATTAGCCTCGAACATGCACGGCTTGCGTGGTTGCCCGTGGATTGACCTGGGTTGAACTATGTACGCTTAATCCAAGGATTCGTCAACCTCACGGCGCTCGCGCCCATTTCATCTTCTTCGGGCAGAGTGAGTCGATCGATGCTCGCACCGCATCATCGACCGGAACGTCCGCTCGATGCACGAACGTAAGCACGTAGACGTACCCCTCGTAGACGGCGAGATGCTCGATCCGTGAAACCGTCAGCGTCGGCGAGATCGGCAGTCTGAAGTCGATCGTCCACCCCGGCTGGGTCCCGTCGCAGGTCGCATGACTGCGAGAACTCGCTACCGTTCGTCCACGACGCGCTTCTTCGGCGGCCGCCTCTTTCACTTGCTCGACGAGCGTCGAGTTCGGGGGAATTGGGCGAACCCACACTTCCATGCTGTCGCCTTCGCGCGGGCCGCCATCGAGCAAGCGCTGCGAAACCCAGTTATCGTCGACGGGAGCGCTGGCCGGCGGAGGGCCTACGTTCGTCCACCCCGCAGGGGGTCGCATGTACGGCGGATCCGTCGGCTTGGCAGTCGGCGCCGGCGACACGGCGACCACCACTGCGAGGGTCGCCGCTGCGATCGTGACTGCCATGGTTGCGCGTGTTCCTTTGCAAGCAGGCATTTCCTGTCTTCGCGATGCGTCGGCTAATCGCGTACAAGACGCGCGGCTGCAACCCAGGTATGGTAGCGCCATGAAGCGCGATGCAACGCGAACGCGTACTGCGTCGGCGAGGGCGCATACGTTACGCAGCGCCTTCGTTATTTGAAGAGGGCTTCGCTCCACGGGCGGCGTCGATCCAGCGTATCGTCACGCTTTGCGAAGCGGAACTCCCGGGGCCGCGAAGCGTTCTGGTCCGCGCGAGCCGCGACGCGCCGGGCGGCGGCGGCGAAAAGAGCCGGTTTGACGAGATGGACGAGCCGGTAGGGACGCTTTCACAGTGTCGCTAACGAAGTTGGCATGCGTCACATTGTTCCGGTGAAGTTCGGCTTCGTCGCGATTGCGGTTTTGCTTGTGGCCCCGTTTCTCGCGCCGGTGCGAGCCATGGCGGCCGTTGCCTCCCCGTTCGAGGGCCTCGAGTACCGCAATATCGGGCCAACGACCGGCCGCATCGACACGGTAACCGGCATTCCGGGCGATCCCACTACGTACTTTGCCGGCGGCCTAGGCGGGTTGTGGCGGACCCGCGACGGCGGCGTCAACTGGACGCCGGTCTTCGACGATAAGCCGGTCACCTCGATCGGCGACGTCGTCGTGGCGCCCTCGGATCACCGGATCCTTTATGTCGGAACCGGCGAGCCGAACATCCGAAACGACATCGCGTTCGGCGACGGCGTTTGGCGCTCGCGCGACGGCGGCTCGACCTGGTCGCACGTCGGCCTTGACGCGACCTCGCAGATCGCGCAGATCGCCGTCGATCCGCGCAATGCCAACGTGGCCTACGTCGCAGCGGTCGGCGACCCGTTCTCGTCCGGACCGGCGCGCGGCATCTACAAAACCACTGACGGCGGCGGTCATTGGCAGCGCGTTCTCTTCGCCGACGACGAGACCGGCGCGTCGTCGGTGGCGATCTCTCCGGGCGATCCGAACACGCTCTACGCGGCGCTTTGGACCGTCCAGCGCCGCCCGTGGATGCTCACGAGCGGCGGTCCACGCGACGGGCTCTTCCGTTCCACCGACGGTGGGGCGCACTGGGCGCGCGTGCAGGGGAATGGCTTCGCCGAAGGGCTGACCGGCCGCATTCACGTGGCGTTCGCCCCGAGCGATCCGCGACGAGTTTATGCTATCGTCGAATCCAAAACCGGCGTACTGTGGAGCAGTAACGACGGCGGCTATCGCTGGAAGATGGTCAACGGCCAGCACGTACTCGCCCAGCGGCCCTACTATTTTACCCAGTTCCTCATCGATCCGAAGGACCCCAATCACCTCTTCTTCATGTCGATCTATCCGTCGGAATCGCGCAACGGCGGAAAGACGATCGCGCGAATGACCACCGGTGGATACGATCACCATCAAATGTGGATCGATCCGGTGCACGACAAGCTCGCGATCATCGGTGCCGACGCCGGCGTGCGGCTCTCGCTCGACGGCGGCAAAATCTGGCGCGATCCGCAACTGCTCGTTTCGCAGCCGTATCACATCAGCGTCGACAACGGCACACCCTACACCGTCTGCGGCGAGTTTCAGGACCCGGGCGCGGTATGCGGCCCAAGCTTGAGCTTCACGGGATCGATTACGCCCGACGAGTGGTTCTCGCCGCAGGCCGGCGAAAGCGGCTGGATCGTTTTCTCGCCCGCGAACCCGAACGTCATTTACGGCACCGGCTATCAGGAAGCCGTCATTCGCTTCGACAAAACGGCGATGCAGGCGCGAGAGATCAGCCCGTGGCCCGACACGTACTCGGGACTCGGCGCCGAGTCGTATAAGTATCGCGGTGCGTGGGTCGCACCCGTCGCCGTCTCCACGCTCGAGCCCAACGCGCTCTATTTCGGCACCCAATATTTGATGAAAACCGAGGACGGCGGCCAAACCTGGGCGCAAGTGAGCCCCGACCTCACACGCAACGACAAGAGCAAGCAGGTGCCGTCGGGACAGCCGGTGACGCGAGACAATGCCGGCACCGAAGTCTACGATACGATCGCGTCGATCGCCGAGTCGCCGCGAGTTAAGGGCGAGATTTGGGTCGGAACCGACGACGGGTACGTATGGCTGACGCGCGACGGCGGCGCGCACTGGACCAACGTCAGCGCGTCGATTCCAAACCTGCCGGCCTGGGCGCGCATCAACAACGTCGAGCCTTCACCGCAGGACGACGGCAGCGCCTATATCGTGGCCGAGAATCACAAGCTCGGCGATCGCCGGCCCTATCTCTACATGACGCGCGACTTCGGCGCGCATTGGACGTCGATTACCGGCGACTTGCCCGGCGACTCGTACGCGCGAATGATTCGCGAGGATCCCGTACGCGACCACATGCTCTACGTCGGCACGGAAAACGGGTTGTGGCTGTCGTACGACGACGGCGCGCACTGGCAGTCCCTCTTGAACAACTTGGCGCACGCTCCGATCTACGATCTCGTGGTGCAGCCGAAGTTCGACGACTTGGTGGTCGCCGTACACGGCCGCGGGGTCTGGATTCTCGATGACGTTTCGCCGTTACAGCAGTGGAGCTCGGCCATCGGCAATTCGAGCGCCTACCTTTTCCCAGTGCGCGACGCGTACCGTTGGAACGCCACGTGGGGAACGTGGGTGACCGGAGAGGGTGCCGGCGATAACCCCAA
This sequence comes from Candidatus Acidiferrales bacterium, assembly GCA_035502675.1. Taxonomy (GTDB): domain Bacteria; phylum Vulcanimicrobiota; class Vulcanimicrobiia; order Vulcanimicrobiales; family Vulcanimicrobiaceae; genus DATJUC01. The sequence goes on from DATJUC010000019.1 coordinate 5,576, forward strand.
AGGCGACGCCGTCATCAACGTCTATCTGCACGACGTGCCCGCCAAGAAGTCGCCGAAGGCCAAGGTACAAATCTACGACGGCACGACGTTGGTGCGTACGATTCCAATCGACAAGCCGAAGGCCGGAATCAACCGGGTGTGGTGGGATCTGACCTACCAGACGATCGACACGGTTCCGAACTATCACGCCACGCAGACGGGTTTCGTCGGGCCGCAGGTCGTGCCCGGCACCTACACGGTGCGTCTGGTTGCCGGCGGAAAGACGCTCGACCAGCCGATCAAGGTTTTGGCGGATCCAAAGACGCCGGGAACGCAGGCCGACATGCAAGCGGCATTCGCACTGTCGATGCGGATGCGGTCGGACTACGAGCGCGCCGGCAAAGAAATCGTCGCGTTGCGGTCGTTCTCGGCTTCGCTTGCGAAGACGGCGCCCGCCGTGCGATCGCACCCCGACGCGGCAGCGGCGCTTGCGGCGTTGCAGACAGCGACCGATAAGGCGCTCGGAACGATCTACATCGCGAACGCGCAGAGTTGGGAGGACGCGCTACGCACCGGGCCGGGCCTCTACGAGCGCATCCAAAACGCCGGCGGCCAGGTCGTCGGTAACGACTATCCTCCGACGGCCGGACAAACGGCCCTCGCGGATGAAGTCGATGGGCAGCTCAAAGCGTTGCTCGCCGGCGACGACACGATCTTCGGCTCGCAACTTAGCGCGCTCAACGCGTTATTGAAGCGCGACAACGTGCCCGTCATCACCGTCAACGGGCGATGAGCGCCTAAGCACTCCGGCGCCCGGTTCCTAAATTGGCCGCCGTAAGGTGACTGCAACCTTACGGCGCTCCGTGCGGTATTCTGCTGGACAAGCGGCGGCGCCCAATAGCGGGCATCGTTATCGCCGCGGAGAGACGATATGAAGATCGCCATCATCGGAGCGGGCAACATCGGCGGAACGTTGACGCGCCGTTTCAGAGAACTCGGCCACGAAGTCTTCGTCGCGAACTCGCGCGGACCGGAAACGCTCGGTCAGCTGGCGGCGGAGACGGGAGCAACCGCCGTTACGGCCGAACAGGCCGCGCACAACGGCGACGTCGTCATCGTAAGCATTCCCGAACGCAGAATCGAGGATCTTCCCGGCGCCTTGTTCTCGGGCGTTCCCGATAGCGTTGTCGTGGTCGACACCGGCAACTACTATCCGCGCCAGCGCGACGGCTGCATCGCGGAAATCGAAGACGGTGTGCCCGATAGCGTCTGGGTTTCCAAGCACCTCAAGAGGCCGGTCATCAAGGCCTTCAACGACATTTATGCCGAGCATCTCGGGCATTACGGCAAACCCAAAGGCGCGCCCGGTCGAATCGCGCTTCCGGTTGCGGGTGACGACCAACGTGCCAAAGCCCTCGTGATGGACTTGGTCGACCAACTCGGCTTCGATCCGGTCGATGCCGGGCCGTTAGACCAGTCGTGGCGGCAGCAGCCCGGCACTCCAGTCTACGCGCAGGACTTCGATGCGCAAGGCGTGCGCGATGCGCTGGCGCGTGCGTCGAAAGAGCGCTCGCCCGAGTTTACGGCAACACCGCAAAGTCCCGGCAGCTTCGACCACCCCGCATAGCTAGACCCCTCAGGTCCGGTGAGACGCTGGGTCAGCGATTGCTCGGAGGGAGCGCATATACGTCCGCAATGAAGCGGCAGAGAGTGACGGCTATGCCTATGCCGAGGCGAGCCTCGGCGGAAGTCGCGCTTCGCATTTTGCCGAGTGCAACCAGGACGGCCGCAAGGGACTCGAGGCGCATCGACCCCGCGCCGACGACGTCGAAAGCCGACTGCGCGGTCTTGACGAGATCGGTCTTCTTCCTTTCGATCGGCTTGCCGTTACGCGGCAAGACCGTCAGGCAGACGG
>DATJUC010000020.1:0-6374 GCA_035502675.1 Candidatus Acidiferrales bacterium
CAGCGCTTGGTTCTCGAAGAGGAGCTGCAAGCCAAGAAGCAAGAGCTGCTCGACACGCTGGAGGTCGGACAGATTCGGGAAGGCGTCGTCGTTCGGCTGGCGGATTTCGGCGCGTTCGTCGACCTCGGCGGCATCGACGGCCTGATCCACAACAGCGAGCTTTCGTACGCGCGCATCAAGCACCCGTCCGAAGTCGTCAAGATCGGCGACGTCGTGCAAGTCGAAATAATGAAGTTCGACGCGGATGCGAAGAAGGTGAGCCTGTCGCTCAAGCACGCGCTGCCGGATCCGTGGGACGAGCATGCCGACAAGCTGTACGAAACCAATAAACTGACGGCGCAAGTCGTCAAGGTCACGCCGAACTACCTGCTCGTGGAGATCATCCCGGGAATCCTCGCGATGGTTCCCAAGGGCGAGTTCGACGCCGCGGCTCAGTACAATCCGGGACAAGACGTCGAGGTTACGCTGCTGACGATCAATCATACGACGCGCCGCATCACGGCGTCGATCCAGCACGTCGCCGACGTTCCGCCCGAAGAGATCGAACAGTACGCGGTCGAGGAGATCGACGTGCTCCCCACGCCGGTTCCCGGCGAATCCTAACGTTCGACAAGCCGAAAGCAACGAGCGCGGGCAACCGCGCTCGTTTTGCTGCTCGCCGGCCGTGCGGATAGGGCTGACCGGCGGAATCGGCTCGGGAAAGTCGGCGGTTGCCGAGGTTTTCGCCGAGCTGGGCGCGTTCGTGATCGACACCGACCTGCTCGCGCGCGAGGCGGTCGCCGCCAACAGCGACGGTTTGCGCGAGATCGCGCGGACCTGGCCGCAAGTGGTTTCGGGAGGCGCGCTCGATCGCAACGCGCTGGCCCAAATCGTCTTCGGCGATCCGTCGGCGCGCGAGCGCCTCAACGCGATCGTTCATCCCCACGTGCGGCGCTTGGCGATGGAGCGCGAGTCGCACGCAGCGCCCGAGCAACTCATCGTTCACGTCGTTCCGCTGCTGTTCGAAACGGGCTACGACCGTCTGGTCGACAAAACGGTTCTGGTCGTGGCGCCGCCGGCGCAGCGCCTCGCGCGCGTGGTCGCGCGCGACCGGATCGACGAAACCGAAGTTCGCGCCCGCATGGCGGCGCAGATGCCGCCCGACGAAGCTCGCCGACGGGCCGATTACGTCATCGAAAACAACGGCGACATGGCGGCGCTGCGCGCGCGTACGATCGAGGTCTACCGCGACCTCAAACCGTCTCGCGCGTGAGCGCGCCGGAACGCTCGGGCCGAATCACGGCGCCGGTGCGCCGAGCGGCGCCCAGCGCGTTACGGTAAAGGTTCGCGTGCCGTCGCGTTGGTCGGTCGGATAGCCGCGCACGACGATCGGCACGCCCGCCGGGGCGGCGATCAAGCGGCGTGAAAGCGGGGCGTGGCCCGAGGGACCGGTCAGCACCAGCCGCGCGGCGTCGAGCGTTCCGGCCAACGTCACGACCTGGGCGGCGTGGAGCGCGGGCAATGCGGCCGGCGGGAGCGGAGCCGCCAGCACGATGGTGGCGCTCGCCGCCGGCTGCGCCTTCTCGCTGAGGAGCCGCGCGCGAACGGTGTACGTGCCTGCAACCGGACTCCACCCGGCCGAGGCCAGCTCGTTCCAGTCGCGCACGATGACGGTCGTGGTTCCCGGTACGAAAACGCGCAAATGCGGCGGGAACGCGACGCCGCGCGGTGGCGGCGGAGCGGCCGAACTCCAGATCACGCTTCCGGTACGATCGGCAATCTCGATGAGGTCCTCTTGCGGCGACTCGAACTTGGTCGTCAGGATCGCGTCTCCGGGGTTGTGCGCGACGACGGCGACCGAGACGGAGTCGAGCAAATCCAAGCTAGTCCGGCCGATCTGCAGCGAGATCGTGAGATGCGCCGGCTGCGCGGCCCCCGCGCACGTGACGCAGATAAAAAAGGCGGCGAGCGCGGTGCGCGTGCGACTCACGCGGCCGCCTTTGCCGCAGGGTGGCCGAGCGTCCTGTTTGCGGGCCCCTTTGGACTGAGGTCTTTGGGAAATTCGTCCCTCGGGATCACTTCCCGAGAGAAAGAACAGTTGCATGGGAATGAGGTTCTTGCTTTGAGACCGGACCGACGACCGCCTGAACAAGCGTCAGCCCCGTTCCTGAGAATTACCTTAGTTTACCGAGCGCTCGTAAGGGGCACAGTATCCTGTACCCATTAACCAAGAGAGCGAGGACTTAGAATGGCAGTTCAAGAGCCCGGTCAGTCGGGAGGCATGAGCGTTCGTGAGGCCGGTCGCCGTGGGGGCGAGCGCGTCAAGGCCAAGTACGGCTCGGAGTTTTACGAAGAGATCGGACGTAAAGGCGGCGAGGCGACCAAGACCAAGTACGGTCCGTCGTTCTACGAGGTTATTGGCCAAAAGGGCGGCCAACGGCCGAAGCGCAAGGCGGCTTCTTCGTAGAGCCAACCCTTCGATGCCCTAGTTAGCTTAAGGACCGATGGCTGCAGATAAAGATAAAGATGACGCCGCGAAACGCGAGATGTCGGTTCGCGAGGCCGGCAAAAAGGGTGGCGATACCGTCCGCGACCGTTACGGTTCGACGTTCTACGAGGACATCGGCCGGAAGGGCGGCAAGGCGACGCGCGATCGTCACGGCGTTGAGTTCTATGAGTCGATTGGTCAAAAAGGCGGCAAGGTCGTCAAGGAAAAGTACGGCTCGGACTTTTACGAGGAGATCGGGCACAAGGGCGGCCAGAAGGTCAAGAAACTGATCGCCGAGGCCAAGAAGAAGATCGAGCCCGAGAACAACGGCTAGCGGCTCGCTACCGGCAGCCTCCCGCGCGCAGGAGCCGGCCCGCCTCGCGGTCCACGGCTGAAACCGGAACGTTTCCGTCGGGCTGCAGCGTCAGGACGACGCGATGCCGCGTCGTCCACGCAACGCCCTGCGCGGAGTAGTGCTCGAGGGTACAGGGTTCGAGTGCGAGCCGGCCGCGCCCGAAGGCGATCGCGAACTGCTGTTGGGGCCATTCCGACAGCAGCATCGGGTCTTGCCCGGCGAGATATTCGACGCCCAGTCCGCGATGGGCGTCGACGTCGCTGCCTCCCAGCGGCGGCAAGACCGCGAAGGCCAGGACTTGCGACGTCGGAATGTACGGCCTGAAGGCGACGTGCTGGATCGCTTGCTCCAGCGGCATCGTCGTTCCGCGTTCCTCGACGAGAAGCGGCGGCGGGGTCCGATCGGCTCGAACCTGGCGAGAGGCGGCGCATCCCGCGAGCGCCGCGGCCACCAGCAGCCAGGGCCATGGTCGCATGGATGGATTATCGGCCGGTTACTTGCGAACTTGGACCCCGCCTTCGATCTTGCCGAAGTGAATCGTGTTCTCGTCGAAGTCGACGGTGATGCCGTCGATTCTCAGGGTTTGATCCCCGGAATGCACGTAGGTCGGATGTTCCATGCGCAGCGTCTTGGCGTTATTCGTCCAAGTGACCAGATCGGTGTCGAACGAGCGATGCGTCGGGTCGCCGATCTGCTCGACGTGAACCTTTCCGATCGCGGTGAAGTCGAGATTCTCTAAGTCGACTTGAACGTGTTGGGCCGAAATTCGCAAGTACGGTTTTCCCTTGCGGAAAACGATGCCGTTGCGAACGCCGTCGACGCTGCCGGCCGTTCCGTCTTGATCGAGCTGCGCGTGGTCGTATTCGAACACCCAGGATTTAGTGGCGATGCGATTGCCGACGACGTGACCGCCGTGCATCACCAGCGGAATGGTTGCCGGCGGAGGCGGCAGCGCTCCGCCGCCCGCGAGATAGATTTCGACGCCGACGTAAACGGCGAGCAAGACGCCGGCGACGACGGCCAACCGTTTCCAGCGTTTCTTCACGCGGATCGCTCCTTGCGAACGCGCGGCACGAGTAAGAGCAGCGCCGCGTAAAGGGAGGCGAAGCCGCCGGCAATCGTCGCCGGTCCAAGCGTTGCGAACACCGTCGGTACGGGTCTGCCGACCGCTCCGGTCACCACCGTCATGCGCTCCATGCCGGCCCGGCGCTGCCAGGTGCCGTCCGGCGCGACGATGCCGCTGATACCCGTCGCCGCCGCCCGGATGACGTAGGTGCCGGTTTCGATGGCGCGCAGCTGCGAGATCTGCGCGTGCATGTACGGTCCCGACGTCGTTCCGAACCAGGCGTCGTCGGTGCTGACGACCAGCAACTGCGCGCCGGCCCGCACTTGCGCGTAGGCCAGGTCGGCGAAGGCGGATTCCCAGCACACGAGCGGTCCGATCGGCAAGGCCGTGGTCCGGTAGACGATCGACGAATCGCCGGGCGTGATGCCGCCGTTGAGCGCGCCGATGTACGGTATCCACGAGAGAAAAGCCTTTCCGGGAAACCATTCGGCAAACGGCACGAGCTGGCGCTTCTCGTAAACGCTCTCGTCCCCGTCGGGCTGTAACACGTAGAGCGCGTTGTAGGCCGCGTCGTGTTGGATGTAGATGCTTCCGGCGACGATGGTGGAGCCGGCCGAGTGCGCGAGCGCGAGCAGACGGCCTTCGAGCGGCCGATCCAGATTCAGCTCTGTCGTGATCACCGTTTCGGGCCAGACGATCAGGCGCGGATGGTATTGCGCTGCGACGCGCCGCGTCAGCGTCGTGTAACGATAGACGGCCAGTGCCAAGTTGTTCCATTTGAGCGATTGGGCGATGTCGCCTTGCACGGCCGCAACGCGAATTGTCGGCGGCGGCAAGCGCCGCGCCGGCCACCCAAGCCACGCCAGTACCGTCGCCGCCGCGACGGCCGCACACGCAACGGCGAGCGGGCGCCACGTCCGGCGAACGATCGCGTCGGCTGCGTACGCACCCAGAACGCAGAGCACGAACGTAATGCCGACCGTTCCAGCGTAAGCCGCGATGGCTTTGAGCGGCCAATCGGCTTGCGTATATCCGAGCTGATCGAAAGGGGCGCCCATGATTCCGATCGAGCGCAGCCATTCGCACAGCGCGAACGCGGCCGCCGCTGCGAGCGGAGCCCATTGCGCGCGAACGCGCGCGTAAGCCGCCCACGCGAGGCCGCCGGCCAGCGCAAAATACGGGGCTTCGATCAGCGCCGGTCCCAGCGGGACCACAGGTCCGAATGCTCCGATGTATCGGCCGATGGTATGTCCGACCCACGCGTAATCGATGGCGAAGAATACCATGCCGGCAAGCCAGCCGAGCATCACCGCTCGTCTCCAGGAGCTGCATTGCCAAAGCCAGAACAGCGCCGCTGTCGCGAAGGGCACCAGCCAGGCGGCACCGATCTTCGGAAAGGCCGCAGCCAGCGCCCCCGCCGCCCCCGCGGCGATGCCGACGTCGCGCCACCGCTGCGAGGAAAGCATGATACGTAAGGTTCTCTTCGGATTCGTCCTAGTAACGGCGGTCATCGTCTCCGCGGCCTGCGGGCGTCAAGTGACGCCCAATCCGCCGGGTCTGGGAGCGGGCGGTGCGCCTCCGGGATACATGGTGATCAAGTTTGACGTCTCGGCGCCCTTCAACTTTTCCAACTACCAGTACTGGATCGTCTTCAACACTACCGGAAACGGATACACCCCGGGTACGATTCCGCAAACCAACAATTTCTTGGGCTACTCGACCGGGATCATGGTCGGCGGTGCGGGCGGCGGAACCTACGCGTCGAGCTATCAGTGGCTCCGGAGCACGGTTTGCCCCAACACGTGTCCGGTGACGCTTTTCCACTTCCCCGCGACCGCGCAGCAGCTGCAGTACACCGCGAACAGCAACGGATCCGGCACGGAATTTACGGTGCTGGTTTCGCGCTCGGTATTCATTCCCGTCAACGCGACGCCGTCGCCTGGAACGTCTCCCACGCCGAGCCCAACGCCCAGCCCGAGCGGCAGCCCCTCGACCGGACCGAGCCCCACGCCGTCCGGAACGCCGCTTCCGTTCGCACAAACCTGGACCTTCAACGCTTTCGTCACGCAGGGCGGCTTGCAGGGGCTTCCGGTATTCGTCGATTCGATGGGCGCAGGCGGACCGAACAATCCGCAGTATTCGTGCTGCAGCCCGCCGATCCAAGTCAACACGAGCTTCGACAACGTCTATTACGCGCTGTACAGCGGCGCGCAGCTCGATCCCACGGCGCAGATCGTCAGCGTCGAAATCGGCAACAATCCGTAGCGAGGTACCGGTATGATCGAACGAGGCATCGAGTGCAACAACGACCCGTGCAACTGCGTCGTTGCCGGAGCGGTCGAGACCGGCGAGGCGTACTGCAGCGACTCGTGCCGAGTTGCGAGCGAAGAACCCGCCGATGCGTGCGCGTGCGGGCATCCGCCCTGCGACGAACCCTAGCGCGGCGCGGCTCGAGGCGCGTGCATTGCGAAGCCTGCGCTTCGTCT
>DATJUC010000021.1:0-34576 GCA_035502675.1 Candidatus Acidiferrales bacterium
GGCACATGCTATGGGAATCTCGGGCCTGACGCGCTGGATACTGCCGGTCTGCAGCGTCGCGATGGCGGTGCTGATCCTTTCCAGCTACAGCGGCTCGAGAGAATACGTTCCCGTCGAGTACGCGCTGCAGTCTGGGCGCGCCGTCGTCACGCGGGCCGGTCCGAGTGCACTGCGAGCCGGCGTTCAACCTGGTGCGGAGCTCGCACTCGACGCCCTTTCGAAGCAGGAACGAGCGCGGCTGACGGGCGGTGTGGCCCGCGGTTCGACCGAGCTGCTCGCACTCCACGAACGCGAAGGAGTAAGGGTGGTTCGGGTGCGCGCCGACCTCCGAAGCGCGTTCGAACCCGGCTGGGCGCAGCTGCTGTTCGATTACGTCGGCGTCATTTTCTCCTTGACGCTGATCGGCATTCTCGGGTATCACCGCCCGAGCGTCATGGTGGCGGCGCTGCTGCTCTACGAAGCGAGCTGGATTTATTTGCCGCAGGTGCTCTCGATGCTCGCCTTCTTGCCGGAGCCGCTGTTTAGCGTCGTCGGTGCGATCGTCGGCGCAGTTTCCGGTGCTTGGGCGGGCGCCGTGCTCGCATCCTTCGTCATCCGTTTCCCAGGGACCGCGGCAACCCGGGAGCGGCGCCTTGCGACCCACGTCGTCGACGGAATCGTCGTCGCATCGTTTCTGTTCGAATTCTTTGCCTATTATTCGACCGCGCCGAGCTTTACACAAGCCTACCGCAACGCGTTTGCCGCACTGCTCGTACTGGCATCGTCGATCGCCGCACTGCGCCTCGCGCAGCCCGACGAGCGAGCGCGCACGGCGATCGTCGTTATCGGCGCGATGGCCGGCGGCGTGCTCTATTCCGTCTTCGACGCCCTCTTGGATTTTGCGGGTGGCATTTCGCCCGCGCTCCTCGTCTTCGGCGATGTGGGAATCGTGTTCTTGCCGTGCTGCATGGCGTACGCCTTATTGCGGCACCGCGTCATAGACATCGGTTTCGTCGTGAATCGGACGCTCGTCTACAGCGTAACGACGGCGATACTCTTCGTGGTCATTGCTGCCATCGAGCTCGCAGTCGAGCGCTACGTTACGGGGTTGAGTAGCCTAGAAAGCACGGCGGTTCAGTTCTGCCTAGCGCTGGCGGTGATCTGCGCCATCGGCGCCGTCCATCGGCGCGTGGACGTTTTCGTCGACAACGTATTTTTTCGAAAGCGTCACGAGGCCGAGCGCGCGATTCGCGATTTTGCCCGCGAAGCGCCCTATATCGATGACCGGGCCACGCTGCTCGAACGCGCAAGCCAAACGGTCGAGGCGAAGGCGGGTGCAAGCTTCGCGCAGGTCGTCTTCGACGGAGGCGACGACCCCGCGTTCGTCAAGTTGCGGGCCTGGCGGTCGCCCGTCGATCTCGCTGAAGCCGGCAGTGCGTTGAGTGGCGAACGCGCGTATCCCATGTTCGCTCGCGGCCGTTTGCTCGGCGCGCTCGTCGTTGGGCCCAAGCGCAGCGGCGAAGAATACGCGCCGGACGAATCGTCGGCCATCGCCGAGTTGGCGCAGGCGGTCGGAACCTCGCTCGACGCGCTCGACCACGCCGAGAGCGAAGGGCTGGTCTTACGCGAGGTGCGGAATCTGAGCGCGAAGCTGGACGCCATGGCGGACGCGTTGCAGTCGCTGACGGCACACACCCCCTAGGTTGCGACGACGATGCGCTTTTCTTGCAGCGGGTCATCGCCGGTGACGCAGTACTCGCCGTGCTGCTGGATCAGCTTCGCGACCAATCCGGTCCAGCCGGTCTGGTGGCTGGCACCCAGTCCCGCGCCGTTATCCCCGTGGAAGTACTCGTAAAACGGGATGTAGTCGCGCCAGTGCGGGTCCTGCTGGAATTTTTCGACGCCGCCGAACACGGCACGCCGGCCGTTTTGGTCGCGCTCGAAGATCCGCACCAGCCGGTGCGAGATCTCCATCGAGACGTCCCACAGGTCGAGCATCTTGCCGGATCCGACCGGGCACTCGACCGTGAAGTCGTTGCCGCAGTGATAGTGAAACTTCTGCAGTGCCTCGATCAGCAGGTAATTGACCGGGAACCAAATCGGTCCGCGCCAGTTCGAGTTGCCGCCGAACGTTCCGGTGCGCGACTCGGCCGGCTCGTAGTCGACGCCGTAGATCTGGTTGCCGACCCGCAGCGTGTACGGCTCGCGTTCGTGGTGCTTTGAGATCGAACGGATTCCGTACGGGCTCAGGAAGCGGGCCTCGTCGAGCGCCCGCGCCAGAATCTCGCGCAGCCGCTCCTTCCCGACCACCGCCAGCAGGAGCCGTCCCTCGTACCCCGGCTCGTCCAGAGCGGCGACGTTGGAGGTCAGCTGACGCGAGTTCTCCATGAACCATAAAACGCGCTTGCGGAACTCCGGAAGCTGCAATCCCATCCCGCGTTCGGCCACGGCGACCGCCAGTATCGGCAAAAGCCCGACCATCGAGTGCACCTTGAGCGGAATCACGGTTCCGTCGTCGAGCTTGAGGACGTCGAAGTAAAATCCGTCCTCTCCGTCCCACAGGCCCTCGTCCGGCCCGATCAGCGCGTTGAGGGCGTGCGCGATGTAGAGAAAATGCTCGAAGAACTTCGAGGCGATGTCTTCGTAGACGTGATTCTCCATCGCCAGCTCCAGCGCGATCGCCAGCAGGTTGAGCGTGTAGACGCACATCCAGCTGGTGCCGTCGGACTGGTTGATGTGGCCGCCGGTCGGCAGCCGCGCGCTGCGGTCGAAGATGCCGATGTTGTCGAGCCCCAGGAAGCCGCCCTGAAAGACGTTGTTGCCTTCTACGTCCTTGCGGTTGACCCACCAGGTGAAGTTCAGCAGCAGTTTCTGGAAGACGCGCTCCAAGAAGACCCGGTCGCCCGTCCCGTACATCTTCTGCTCCATCTGGAAGATGCGGTGCGCGGCCCAGGCGTGCACCGGCGGATTGACGTCGCCGAAGTTCCATTCGTAGGCGGGCAGCTGACCGTTGGGGTGCATGTACCACTCGCGCGTGAGCAGCACCAGCTGATGCTTGGCGAACTCCGGATCGATCAGCGCCAGCGTTACCACGTGAAAGGCCAAATCCCAGGCCGCAAACCACGGGTACTCCCACTTGTCGGGCATCGAGATGACGTCGATCGAGTAGAGATGCTGCCAGTCGTGATCGCGTCCGTGCTTGCGCTCGGGCGGAGGCGGCGGCTGCAGCGGATCGCCGTTGAGCCACTCCGCGACGACGAAGTGATATGACTGCTTGGTCCACAGCATTCCGGCGAACGCTTGGCGCTGAATCGCGCGCAGATCGTCGGAAATCGGATAAGGGTTGACTTCGCGATAGAAGGCGTCGGCTTCGCCGATTCGCGTCGCGAACAGTGCGTCGAAGGAAGCGTCGAACGGCGCGGCGGCCCGGTTTTTCGAAAGCCGCAGGTCGATCGTACGCGACTCTCGGGGCTGCAGCACGAACGACCAGCGCGCCGCGACCTTGGTTCCGAAATCGGCGCGATTGACCGCTTCGGCCTTCCCCGCGACCATGTAATCGTTGATCGCGTCTTTCACCCACGGCGTCGGGTTTTCGCTGCCGAAGAGGCGTTCGGCGTTGGTTTCGTTTTCCGTGAAGAGCAGCTCGTCCTCACCTCGAGCGTGCAGGAAGTATTGCCCGTAGCGAAAGTGATGGGCCGAGATCGCGCTGCCCCAGTCGCAATGCTCCTCGAGCTTGATCTGCGCGCGCTCGACGCCGGGCTTCCACGACCAGTCGTTGCGATACCACAGGGTGGGCAAGAGATGCAGCGGATGCGCTTGCGTTCCGCGGTTGACTGCCGTGATCTTGATCGCGATGTCTTCGGCGTCGAACTTGGCGTATTCGACGAAGACGTCGAAGTACGCGTCGTCGTCGAAGATGCCGGTGTCGATCAGCTCGTATTCGGGATCCATGCGCGTCCGGCGGCGATTTTCGGCCACCAGATCGGCGTACGGATACGCACGATGCGGATACTTGTAGAGCATCTTCATGTACGCGTGCGTCGGCACGTTGTCGAGGTAGAAGTAGTACTCCTTGACGTCCTCGCCGTGATTGCCTTCGTTTCCGGTCAGCCCGAAGAGCCGTTCCTTGATAATCGGGTCGTTGCCGTTCCACAGCGCCAGTGCAAAGCAGAGGTGTTGATGGATGTCCGAGATGCCGGCGATGCCGTCTTCACCCCAGCGGTACGCGCGCGAGCGCGCGTGATCGTGCGGCAGGTACTCCCACGCGGTTCCGTACGGGCTGTAGTCTTCGCGTACGGTACCCCACTGGCGCTCGCTGAGATACGGCCCCCAGCGGCGCCACGCGGCGTCGTGGTTGGTTCCGATGTCGACGATGCGCTGGCGCTCGGGATTCATCCGCGGTAGTTCAGGCAGACGTCCGAGCCGCCCTGGCAAGTCAGCGGTCGATACGGTCCGACGCGGCCTCGCTCGCGGCTGGGAGGGCAAACGATTCGAATCGATGCGCTTCAGGGTGAGTACATGCTGCGTTTCACGCCGACACCGAACTCGTACTTAATCTCGGCGAGGCGCTCGCCGTCGATGGGCGCGATGCGTGCGCGAAGCTTATTTGCCGATTCGTAGGCGGCCTTCGCCAGGGTGCTAGTCGTGACGAAAACACCTTCGTCGGCGCGCTGCTCTTGCATGCCGTTTGAGGTTCACACGCTCGATATGCTGGGCAGCATTCTCGCGCATTTACAGAGAGCGTAAGGTCTCCCGGGGGCCGGAGGTTGCGCGCGTGCCGGCGTTACATCCCAACTATCCGTTTATCGAAGTGTATGCTAACAAGGGTCGATGTAGAAGGCGATCTGCTCTCGGCCCATGCGAAGAAGGATTCAGCGGCGGTCGCTCCCTCCCGGCGAAGTCGCAATACTGCGCGCCGCCATCTGAGCGCGCGGGATCGAATGGTTTAGCGCTCGCTGCGTTATAATGGGGGCATTAACGATCCGCCGTCTGTGAGTCCGGGAGGAACTGTGTATCCAGTGATCTTATCGCTCCGATCCTCCAGTCAGCCTGGGCGGCACGCTGCGCAGCGTAGGGCTGCCCTCATCAATCCCTTGCACCGACATGTCGTAGACAGACATAAGGGCGCGACGATTTCCCACCGATTGGTCGCCTCCATTGCCTCGGCGTTATCTTTAGCGGCTTGTGCTGCACCGCCACTGCCATCTTGGCAGGTCACCCCGTTGGCAGACGGCCGGACGGCGAGCAAGTATCCCTATCAGATCGTCTACGATTTTGGCTCGCAGCGCTCTAAGGATGCGCAAACTCCCGAAGCTGGGTTTACCGTCGTTGGTGGATCGACGTTATACGGTGCCTTTTCTACCGGGCGCCAAAATGGAGTAATCGTAGCGATCAGTCCATCGACGGGAAGACTACGCATCGTCTACGAGATGCCTTCCGAACGCGGGTCGCCGGCATCGGGGCTCTTATACTGGCGGGGCAAGCTGTACGGCGTCACCGCTGTGGGTTCAATTTGCCCCTGTTACGAGTCTGAGGTTTTTCGCTTCGATCCGACTGATCGAACCATGACGACTCTTTACTCTTATCCGTACAACCGGCGGTCCAAGTCGGAACCAAAGCCTTCGGGGGGATTGACCGCCGTCGGGGAGACGCTTTACGGCCTGACAATTCTGGATCGCGGGAGGGGCACGGGCGAACTGTATCGTATCGCGCTGCCGTCGGGTGCGAAGACAACCATTCACTCGTTTACAGGGTGCCCCGACGGCGCAGCACCCAACGGCGACTTATTGTCAATGGGTACCGGGTCGGCGACGTATCTCTACGGAGTAACCTCTGCCGGGGGATCGTGTCACACCAAGGGCGGCGTCATCTTTCGCGTTCAGCCTGACGGGTCGCACTATCGCATCCTACACGTCTTCACCGCCGGTAAAGATGGTGAGCATCCACTTGCGGGCCTAACCGCGCTTGACGGCACGTTGTATGGAACGACATTCGCCGGCGGTGCTAGGAACGGAGGCACGATCTACTCTTTGTCACCCAATGGCCGGTATCGCGTTCTTTATGCTTTTTCCGGTACCAAGAATAATCCGGGCGGCCCGAGCGCGAGTTTGGCGGCGGTGGGCAGCGTCCTGTATGGAACCACGGTGGGGGAGGCGATATTGGATGGCAACGTCAACCGGGGAACCCTCTTTGCGAACCGTCCGAGCGACGGAAAAGAGCTGGACTTGCACCTTTTTGGATATGGACTGGATGGCTATTATCCGCTTGCCCCGGTGGTCTACTGGCACGGATTATTGCTCGGAACGACTAAGGATGGTGGCCAGAATGATCTCGGCACGGTGTTTAGTTATCAACTAAAGCGCTAATGCTAGAGTCAGTTGCGCTTCGCCTCGCGCTCAGGCGCTGCCGCGTGGCTCGATCCGCATCTCGTGAATAACGAAACACGCGGTTGACGAACAAACCGACTTGCTGCCGGTACCGACCTTTCGAAAAACCCGCGTTTGGCGCGCCTCATAAAATGTTGGCGAAATAGAGAACGACGAATAGTCAATGGCTTGTTTACACGGCCCTACTGTGCGTCATTCGACCTGCAAACGGCTTTAAAGAGCCGCATCGATTTCCTTTTCGTCGAGACGATGAAGCGCTGGTACTTGGCAAATCTCCTTAGTGGAGAGTCCTCCCGCTTTTAGAGCACGCGCGCTCGCTCCCGCGACCTTTTCCGTGGGGTCGGTCAGGATTGTGACCGTCGCGACAACGGGTACCGTCACTTCACCATAGAGTTAGGGGCGTTTCCTGCGGACATCGCCCTAGCCTAGGAGGTGACGGCCGCCACTGGTATACCCACGGCTCTGGAAGCGCCGCATTTGGCTCGTCGACGAGCGGCTATCAAACGCCCTGGCCGATCTCAGTGCAGTCTTCGCCGCTTTCGATTGTGGCCGATATCGGCAACCCCCGGGGGTTCTACCTTAAGTCCACCAGCGGTTCATCATGATCGTTGAAAGCAGCAGCGGATCGACGGCGCGTACAGTTCCGAGCAATTCGGCAACGACGGCCGCTTTGAGGCTGTCGTGCTGCGACTCGCCGCAGCGATCGCGCCGCCGCGTCGCCTGTACCCGAATTATTCCGAAAGGCGACAAACCCGCGATAGACGATTAAGTCGTCCACGCGAATGCCCCCTGGTGCGTCGTCAACCGATCGCGACGAATCGGTCAAACGGGCGCACTGCGCCAAACTGTACCTAAGCCAAACTAAAGCGCTCCAAGGCCTGGGCAGGGGGAGTGCGCAGTAGCTCCGGGGCACGTTTACCTGGGGCAAAGGGGGCAAAGCTCCCGTCCTCGAAGGCTCGTCCTCATATTCCAACGGGGGCACTCGGATGACACGCATTTCTTTGAGCGTCAGGAACGAAGCCGGGCAAGCGCCCGAGCGCTGACTGTGCTTGTAGCGGAACTCGCTCGGCGCATCGGACGGAGCGTTGATACCGTGAAACGCTGGGAGGAGCAAGGGTTGTTGACACCTCTCCGCGACGATCGCGACCGGCGAACGTACACCGAGGCGGATGTAGCCCTCTGCCTTGAGTTGGCCCGGCTCGGCATTTCTGCACGACGGCAATCCCAGAAGCTGTCCGTGCTCGCGGCGGCGGCACCACAACAGTTGCAGTTGCTCGATCAAGAAAAGCTTGCTTCGTGAGCCGGATGGCGGTATAGCCTGATGGAACGGTCAAGCCACCCCGCGCTGCCGGATGAAATCAAGCGGCTTTACGAGGTCCATGAGTGGCGAAATGCTATTACCGTGCTATCGGGCTCATATCCGCAAGAGTGGCGCGATATTCTCGCGGTGCTATCGGAATTTCGACTCGCGAAGAGTCACCTGGTAAAAGACACCGCATCGTCCGGCTCGCCGGGCGATGCAACCGCGGCAGCTGGGGGCGGCAACAAGTCAAAAGTTGCCAAATTACTCGACGAAAAATTCACGAATAGGGGCTGGGCCGAGACGTCGTTTGACACAAACGTGACCGTTACGGCTCGGCGGCGGCTAAAAGGGAAAAAGAAGCGCAACAGCCCGTCAACCGAAGCTTTCGATTCTCTCGCATACGATGCGCCTACTCACAACGTGGACTGCTACAAGAACCACGTAGCCCTTGAGGTCGAATGGAACAACAAGAACCCATTCTTCGATCGCGACCTCAATAATTTCCGCTTGCTTTTTGAACTACGCGCGATCGGGGTCGGAGTCGTCATCACACGGTGCGACGACCTCCAGCAATTGTTCGAGTCCCTTATTCCCAAGAAAGATGCAAAGCAGCGATACGGCTCAACGACTACCCACATGAGTAAACTATTACCCTTGCTTCGCGGTGGAGGTGGCGGAGGATGCCCAGTGCTAGTCTTCGGAATTCGACCTGCACTATACGACCAGAACTCGTAGAGTTACCACCGGCCGAATCGCTATTATTGTACGCGGGTGAGACGCGTTATCGGACGATTTATGCCGACCCGCCATGGCGCTTTCAGAATCGAACCGGCAAAATGGCGCCCGAGCATAAGCGACTATCCCGCTATGCAACAATGACGCTCGAGGAAATCTACGAATTGCCCGTGGCTACGGTTGCGGCAGACCGGTCGCACCTCTATTTGTGGTGTCCGAATGCGCTATTGGCAGAAGGGCTTGAAACGATGCGGCGGTGGGGCTTCACGTATAAAAGCAACGTTGTCTGGTACAAGGTTCGTAAGGATGGCGGGCCCGACGGCCGCGGCGTGGGATTCTATTTTAGGAACGTGACGGAGTTGCTCCTATTTGGAGTTCGCGGAAGAAACAACCGCACGCTAGCCGCGGGCCGCACGCAAACAAATATTATCGGTACTCGCAAGCGCGAGCATTCCCGCAAACCCGACGAAGCGTGGTCGCTTATAGAGCGCTGCAGCCCTGGGCCGCGACTCGAGTTGTTCGCGCGGCACTACCGTCGCGGATGGCATCAGTGGGGCGATCAGGTGGAACCCGCTCCTCTGCAGCTAGTTCAGGTCTAGTGTCTAGATTCAGCGACGCAGCATTCGAATGGATGCAAGAGATGGAGCTCCTAGAAGTTTCGGCGTCGGAACTTTGGAGCGGTTTGCAGCACAGCTGCCCGGAACTAACCACCCCGAGCGCCCAGCGAAAGACGCCTCGCAACACGTGCATGCGCGACCTTCGAAAAGACCCGCGTTTTCGGGTGGGTAAGAGCCGAATTGCGCTGATCAAAACAAGCGACTGACGTTCTTAGCCAGTTACGCCGGCTCGGATGAGAAAGGCAAACCTCGTGCCAGACGTAGCGAGAGTTAAGCCCTGGCGCGCAGAGACTTCGTTAGGGATCCCGCACGTGCCCGATCTATGATAATGCCGGCGTCCTGACTTCCGGTCGTAAAGACGACCGGTCGACGATTGACTGGGTTGACCTGAACGCCGTCCGCAAAACGTTGGATGCTCAAGATCTTTGAAAGCGGCCACGAGAAGCTGTTCCGCCGGCCGACGAAGATAACGCGCTCGTTCGTGATCACGAATCGTCCGATGTCGTCTACGGCGGTATAGGTTTCCCGAACGGGCGCCGAGGTATAGCTCGAGGCGTGCCAATAGACGCCTCGGGCTAGTCTAAACGAAGGTCCTCCGCTGTAGCCTACCCGTCGGGTTCGCGTATGACTGCCGAAGATCTTGGCCTCCGACGCGTAGTACGCCACTTCGCCCTTCTCGAGTCCCAGCTCCGGAACGGCAATCGGTGTCAACGGCGCGCTTGCGACCTCACTAAAGTGAGCTTGAGCCGCGGCACGCACCTGCTCTGATCGTCTCGTGGCACTCCTGACAAGGATCGCAATTAGCCAGACGGCGGCAGCGAGCACGCATACCCAAAGAAAGGAGCCGCCTATGCTGTCGGCTCCCGACGCAGCCTGCTGCATCGTCGCGTGAACCCCGTGAGGCAGATGCCGGATGGCGTGCCCACGCGATGTATCACCTGCCCGATGCGCGGGCGTCTCTACGCTTTGCCCTTGGCTTGCCACTTCTGGCAGCATTTACTCTTTCGTCGCCGGGCCGACCTATGCGCCGGAGGGCGCGAGCCGAGCTCTTGCCTCGGCAATATTCAACCGGCGTTCCCTTCGGACACGTTGCTGCCCCGTCGGGGATCGGCTCGACGATGTCTGCAGCGTTCATGTTGCCTGCCTCATCGTCTTTGTGGTAACAGCGTCAACCGCTCGACCGCCGCACGATCGACGGCGCGCCGGCCAAACGGCAGCGGAGACAGCGTTCCGGCAATCCAGGCGCGCGTCAAATCGGTGTAGTGCGCCGATCCCGGGTTTCCCGACTCGCCGCTCGGGATTGCAATGCCGCCGGCGTTCCAAGCGCCGACCTCCCAGACCGCGCGAAAGCTCTGCGCGAATCCCGGCTCCTGCAGCCGGACCGTATAGTCGTCGCCGGCACCCGGCAGCGTTTTTCCGTTGAGGAATGCGAAACGCAGCGGCGCCAGCGGATGGTCGATCGGCACGGCTCCCGCGCTCCGCCACGGCGCAGTACGTACCGCGTCGTAGAGCGTTCCGTCGATTTCGGCGGTGACGTTCTCGGAAGCGTCGCCGCGGCGCAGGGCGTCGAGCAGCGCGGGCAACGACGGCGCGTCGGATTCGAGCGCGGTGCGCAACCGGTATGCCAGCGTCGCCGCGCGCGAGTTCGGGTCGAACCGCCCGTCCCAGCGCGCCAGCGCGCGCACGGCTTCGGCCGCAGCCGGATCGTCTTCCGTGCGGAAGCTCCGCGCAACCTCGTGCGCGAGCTCCGCGTCGGCCGGTGAAAACGTGTCGAGCTGCATGCTGGCGAAATATGCGGCGTCGTAGCGCGACCGTGCGTCCAGCAACTGCGCGATGCGGTAGGCACGATACGGCGGATCGAAAGCCGCGGCCAAACGGTACGGATACCCGGGGCCGTACATCTTGTTGTTGGCGGTCACGATCGTGGCGCCGAGCTGCGGACGCGTCGCCGGAAGGCGTTCGAACGCCAGCGCCGGGTAGCGTCGCGATGCATCGCGCGCGGGATGGACGTAGCGGCCCCAGGCCGGATCGTCGACCACGCTGCCCGCCAAGTGATACGCAACCTCGCCGCCCCGATCCGCCACCACGAAGTTCTCGGCGGCGCCGTCGTAGCCCGACAGCGCGCGCAGCGCGTCGCGATCGTTGCGCGCGCGATCCAGGCGCAGGAAGGTCGCAATCCCCGAGCGATCGCCGGTGCGCGGCGCGTCCCGCACCAGCACCAGCGCGTTGGTCGCCTCCGTTCCTGGCACGCCGAAACCCGACGGCGTGCGATAGTACGACCGCATCGCGTCGACGCCGAAGCGCACCGCGAAGCGTTCGCGCACCCAGCCTTTGGCATCGGGATGCGGCAGTTCGAATAGGCTTGCGGCGGCGGCGTCGCCGTTGGTCGCCGCCCACGCCACGCGCTCGTTATGCCCCAGCACCACGCCCGGCACCCCGGGAATCGCCGCCCCGGCAACGTGCATCCCCGGCGCTTGCAAATCGACCACGTACCACAAGCCGGGAATCGTGAGATCGAGGTGCGGATCGTTGGCGATAAGCGCGCGGCCGTCGATCGCGCGCCGCGCGCCGGCAGCCCACGCGTTGCTGCCCAACCGCGGCCCGAGACGCATCGGGTGGCGCGGCGTCCACGCCACCCGCGGCAGCCGGTGGCCGCTCGGCACGAACGCGCCGGCCAGCGTCACGTCGTAACGCGGATCGCTCAGCGGAAAATACGCGTCGAACGCGCGCGAACCGACGCGGCGCCACACCTCGTCGCGCGCGAGCACGTCGCGCCACGAATCGGCCAGCGCTCCGGAAACTGCCAGCGACACGGCAATCGAATCGCGCGGCGTCCACGGCTGCGGCCGGAACAGCAGCAAGCGAAACTCCACCGGCAGCGGCTGTACGCGAATCGCGTCGTTGACGCCGTCGCTGAACGCTTGGAGCGCGGCCAGCTCGTCGCGGGGAGCGCGCGCGAGTTCCGACGCCGCCGCGTCGCGCACGTCGTCGTAACGCCGTTCCCGGTCGATCGGCAGCGCTTTGGGTCCCAGCATTTCGGCCAGCGTGCCGTAGGCGTAGCGCCGCGCCAGCTCCATCTCGAAAAGCCGGTCCGATCCTTCGACGAATCCTTGAGCCACGTACAGATCGTGCAGCGTCGCCGCGCGCACGTGCGGAACGTCGCGCGCGTCGCGCACGATTTCGACCGGCGCGGAAATCGCACGCAGGTGCAGCGCGCCCGCAGCGTCGCGCGGCGCGTACAACCCGGCGATCGCGTAGGCGGCGTAGAACGCCAGCCCGGCTGCCGCCGGCAGCGCCGCAGCCATGCCGTGACGCGCGAGGCGGCTCCACACGGCATCCAGCGTCGAAATGGGGCGGAAGAGTTCGAGCGCGAGGTCGTCGCGCTCACGCGGGGTCATGCCGAGATTGTAGCGCCCCGGCGAACCGCTGCGTGACGAACGGCGCCTGCGCCGGAAAAATAAAACCGGCCGCCCGCGCTCTCGCGCGGCGGCCGGCTGCGTCACCCGGTTATCGGGTTAGGACGTTACTTGGCGACGGTCTTGACGGCCGGTCCCGGAACGGTTCCGTTGGCGGTCGCGCCGTTGGGGGTCGCGGCGTTGGCCGCGGCCTGGACGGTGCCTTCGACCTGCTTCTGGGTCTCGACGAGCATCTCGGCGATCTTCAGCGTGTAGCCCTTGCGCAGCTCGAGCATGCGGCTGGCCCAGTTGAACGACATCTCGACGAACTGCGTCGGGGTCGGAACGTTCTCGAACGACGGCATCGCGTTCGGCTTCTCGGCGAACTCTTTGCCCATCTTGCGGAACTCGGCGATGGCGTTCAGGTTGGCATCCTGCGACTCTTTGATCGTGCGCAGGGTCTCGTCCTGAAGGCGGGTGATGTAGTCGGCGACGTTGACGGCCATGGATCTCTTCTCCTCGGTATGCTTCGTGATGTGCTAAGTATACCAAGCACAAGCTGCGTCCGTCAACCACCCCTTTTGGCAACGGGCCCGCCTGAGGCGGAACCGCGGGCGACCGCCGACGGGTGCAAGCAGGACCGCCGCAGCGCGTTGCCGCATGCCGCCCTCAGGCCGGGCCGAGCGCTCGGTCGTTTGAAAGGGTGTGGGCAAATGCAAACGATCGATTCGGTCGCGATCGACCCTCCACGGGTCGAACGCCTCCGCAGCTATTACGCCGTCGCCGCTCCGCTGATCGAGCGGCACTTCGCGGGGATTCCCTTCACGTGGTCGACCTTGCCGGCCGGCGTCGACGGTCCGGTCCTCTATCACGGACCGCTCGCCGGCCGGACGCGCCCGAAGGCGCCGGTCGTCGACGTTGCGACGCCGAGCGGCGTTCACCGCTATCCCAAGCTCTCCGCCGAGCGTATCCTCGGGCTGGTGGAACACGGCGCCGTCGAGGTTCTCTCGTGGACGCCGGTGCCCGGCGATCCGTCGCGAGCGCGCTTCGGCCGGATTCTGCTCTCCGCGCGGGGCGGCGCCGATCCGGCCCTGCTGCTCGACGGTTGCGCGCAGATCGAAACCGAGCTCCGGCAAACCGGACTGCAATCGCTGCGCGTCTACGACGGCGGCAGCGGCGCCGCCATCTGGATTCCGTTCGCCGACGGACCGGCCTACGAGTGCGTTCGCACCTTCTTGCACGGCCTCTGCCTTCGCTTGGCGCAGCGAGCACCCGCGACGTTCACGCTCGAGCCCAACAGCCACGGCGGTCCGCCGCTGCATCTGCACGTGCAGAGCAATGCTGTCGGACGCTTCAGCATCTTGCCCTTCTCCGCCCGCGCGTCGCGCGGTTTTCCGGTCGCAATTCCCATGCCGCAGCGAGACGCAGCGACGCCGTTCGTCGACCGCAGCGTCACCATCGACAGCTTCGAGTCGTGGTTGAACGGCGCCGGCAACGGCGACGCGTTCGCGCGCCGCGACGCCGCGTTTTGGGCGCAAACCTTTCCGGCCGTCTCCCCGAAGCCGGCCAACGCCGTTTTCGCGGCCGTGAAGTCGCACGGACCGATCGTCTCCGCGGCGATCGAGGTGCTGCAAGACGGGCGCTCGCGCGACGCCGGCACGATCCTCGCACTCGCGCTCGAACGGCGCCTGCTCGACGCGTCCGTCACGCGAAAGTACGTCTACACGTCGCTGATCGAATACATCGCGCGCGCCAACGGCAACGGCCGCAAGCCGGCATTCGTGCAGAACGCCGACCATTCGTTCCGCCTCAACGAGCCGCCCGACGACTGGCCCGGCCTCGACGACGAGCCGTCACCCGCTCCGCCCTCGAAGGCGGTGCAGGCTCTCATCGATCGCCTGTCCTCGACGGCCGAAGCCGGCGACCCGGCCGCTTTCGAAGCCGCCGTCTGCGACGCGTTCGACGCGCTCGGCTTCGCCGCCGTGCACGTCGGCGGCCAAAAGGCGCCCGACGGCTACGCCGACGCGCTGCTCGGCCCGCGCGGTTACCGCATCACCATCGAATGCAAATCCGCCGGCGAGGGCGTCAACGACCCCGGCGTCTTCGAAGCCTCGAAGTTTCGCGATTCCTACCGAGCGCGATACTGCGCGCTCGTGGGGCGCGCGTTCTCCGGCGAGATCGAAGTCGTCAAGGAGTTGCACAATCACGGCGTGAGCGCGTGGACGATCGATGATTTGCAGACGTTGCTGCGCATCGCCGCCGGCGCGCTCGAAATCGAGCCGCTCTTCACGCCCGGCTTCGCCGCCGAAGCCCTCGACGATCTGCTATGGGAGCGCCGTCACGGCCGCGCCAAGCGCGTGCGCATCGTCGCCGAAAGCATCCTGCGCGCCGGCTGGGCGACACAGGCTTCGTACGCCGGCCAAGCCGGTGACGCGCCGCGTCTCACCGAAGACGCGCTGATGCTGCTCGTCGACCAGGATCTCGCCGCCCAAGGCAGCCGCGCCGCCTGCAGCCGCGACGACGTGCGCGCGGCGCTGGACTATCTCGCCAATCCGCTCGTTGCGGCAATCGAACGCGATCCGTCCGACGGCAGCGCCGTCGTCACGCGGCACGCCGCAGGGTGCCTCTACCCTCCGCCGGCGACGAAGCTCCGGTAGATGCGAATGAGCGCTTCTTTCTGATCGACCGAGAGACGCGGATCGAGCTTGATCGCGTGCTCGACGCCGTGGTGCGATTCGTCGCGCGACCCTTCGTCGAGCAGACCGGCCTGCGCGTACATCGTTTCGGCCGAGATTTGCAGCGCGTTGGCGATCTGTTTGAGGACGTCGGCCGAGGGCTTGTAGAGTCCTCGTTCGACCTGGCTGAGGTACGGATTGGAGATCTTCGCGATTTCGGCGAGCTGGCGCATCGAAAGGTTCGCCAGCTCGCGCTGACCGCGAATGAACGCGCCCAGGCTGGTCCACGCCGGATTGACCGACGACTTCTCGTCGTCGCTCATGCGCGCGCCGTCTTCACCGCAAACGGCTCGGCACTCTCGTTACGAACGTAACGTCCCGGGGCCGGCTCGCCCGCCGGCAAGGTGTAGGGCGCCCGCATCGCGCCGCCGCGTTCGCGCGCCCACACCGCCCAATCTTGCCACCAGCTCCCTTGATGCTTGTCGGCCGTCTCCAGCCACGCGTCCGGACTCTCGCCGCGGCTCACCGCCGGCTTGGTATAGTGGAACGTCTTCTTGCCGCCCGGCGGGTTGACGATGCCCGCGATGTGACCGGCGTTCGTCAGCGTATATCGCGACTCGCCGCCGGTGTGCTGCGTGGTCGCATAGGTCGCGCGCCACGGCGCGATATGGTCGTTCTCGGCGCCGAGCACGTACAGCGGCGTTCGAATCTTTCCCAGGTCGATCGGCGTGTCGTCGATGGTGAACGCGTTCGGCCGTACGATCGCGGTGTTGAGATAGCCGGCGCGCAAATACTGCGAGGGCATCTCGACCGGCATTCGCGTCGAGTCCCCGTTCCAAGCCAGGATGTCGAACGCCGGCGGCTGCTTCCCGCGGAACCACGAATTGACGACGTAGCTCCAGATCAGGTCGTGCGAGCGCATCCAATCGAAGGTCTTGGCCATCTCGGTCGACTCCAGATAGCCGCGCTCGCGCATGCGCTTCTCGAGCCGCGCGATCGTGTCTTCGTCGGTGAACACGCCGAGATCGCCGGGCATGCTGAAGTCGACCAGCGTGTTCGTCAGCGTCGCGCTGTTGACGCGTTCGCCTTGCCCGTGGGCCGCGAGGTGCGCGAGCCCGATCGTCGCCATCGTGCCGCCCAAACAGAGCGCGGCGACGTTGACTTTTTCGGCCCCGGTGATCTCCTGCACGGCGTCCAGCGCCGCCAGAAACCCGCGGCGCAGGTAGTCGTCCATCTTGGTCTGCGCCATCGTCGCATCCGGGTTGCGGTAGCTGATCATGAAGACCTGATGGCCGTGCTGCACCGCCCACTCGACGAACGAGCGCCCCGGCGCGAGGTCCATGATGTAATACTTGTTGATCCACGGCGGACTGCACAGCAGCGGAATCTCGTGCACTTCCGGCGTCTGGGGCTCGTAGGCGATCAGCTCCATCAGCTCGTTGCGCATCACCACGCGGCCCGGCGTGGTCGCCAGGTTTCGCCCCAGCTCGAATCCGGTGGTGTCCACTTGCCGCGGATAGCCGCCGTTGTTCTGGACGTCGTCCATGAAGTTGCGCATGCCTTGCACCAGGCTCATGCCGCCGCTCTCCATGGCGTCCTTGACGACGCCGGGATTGAGCCACGGAACGTTGCTCGGCGCCAGCGCGTCGACCATCAGCTGCATCGCGAAGCGCGCCTTCCGGCGCGTCGATTCGGGAAGGCGGGCCGATTCGACCAGCTGCATCGCAGCCTGCGAACGGACGCGGTAATCGTCGACGACGGCCGCCAGCATCGGGTTCGAGCTCCACTCCGGTTCGTTGAAACGCTTGTCGGAGCTGCTTTCCGGCGTCGTGAGGGGCGGCTGGCCGCTCAGGCGGCGCAGCATGTTCATCCCGACGTTCTGCTCGGCGACGGCGAAGCTCGAGAGCCAGGTGCCGAGCCGGAGCGGATCGGCCATCGCGTCGGCGAACACCGCGCGCAGCGCGTCGCCGAGCGACGCGGGATCGAGCCCGGTCACGTCGATCGCGTAGCTGAACTCTTCCGGCGGCATGCCGGTGTCGGGGTGGCCGATGGCGCCCTCGTTCATCACATGTACCAGCCGCCGTTGACGTTGTAGACCGCGCCGGTAATGTAGCCGGCTTTCTCGTCGATTAGGAAGCGCACGACGGCCGCGACTTCTTCGGGTTGCCCCAGCCGCCGCTTGGGCGTCTGGGCGATGGCCGATTCGATCGCTTCGCTGGGCATGGCTTTGGTCATGTCGGTTTCGATGAAGCCGGGCGCGACGGCGTTGACCGTGATCTTGTTCTTGGCGACCTCGAGCGCGACCGTTTTGGTCAGGCCGATCAAGCCGGCTTTGGCGGCCGCGTAGTTGGCTTGGCCGAAGTTGCCGCTTTCGCCGACCACCGAGCTGATGTTCACGATCCGGCCGAACTGCTGCGCGATCATCGTGTCGAGCACGGCTTTGGTCATAAAAAACGGCCCTGACAGATTTACTTGCAGGACCGCTTGCCACTCCTCGACCGTCATCTTGCGAACCGTGTGGTCGCGGGTAATCCCCGCATTATTGATCAGGTAGTCGATGCGGCCGTGCTGCTGCACGACGGCTTCGACCTCCCGGCGGCACTCGTCGAAGCTTCCGACGTTGCCCTCGTAAAAGTGCAGGCGCGACGCGCTTCCGTTGAGGTGGGTCCGCAAGCGTTCGGTTCGCTCGCGGTCGATCGGGAGGCCGAGCACGGCGACCGTCGCCCCGTCCTCGGCGAGCAGGCGGCTGATCGCGCCGCCGATGCCGCGCGAGCCGCCGGTGACGATGGCGACGCGGCCGCTGAGAGGTAAACTATTCACGCGCTAGATTTACCCAACGGTGGGGCCGCTTACCTTCAGTCGGGCGCCCGCCCCCTACATATCGATGCCCCCGTTGACGTTGAAGATCGCGCCCGTGATGTAGCTCGCGTCGTCTTCGAGTAGAAAGGCAACCACCCGAGCGACCTCGGAGGCCTTGCCCAGCCGGCGCTGGGGAATCTTCTCGATCACCTTGTCGAGGGCGGCCTGCGGAATCGCCGCCACCATCTCGGTCTCGATGAAGCCGGGAGCGACGCAGTTGACCGTGATGCCGCGCTGCGCCATCTCCAGCGCCAAGCTCTTGGTGAAGCCGAACAGGCCCGCTTTCGAGGCCGCGTAGTTCGCCTGACCGACGTTGCCCATCTCGCCGATGACCGAGCTGATGTTGACGACCCGTCCCGATCCGCGCTCGATCATGTGCTCCAGGACGCCTTTGGTCATCTGGAAGGCGCCCGAGAGGTTGACGTTGAGAACCTGGCGCCAGTCCTCGACGGTCATCTTGCGGACCGTCTTGTCGATCGTGATGCCGGCGTTGTTGACGAGATAGTCGACCCGGCCGTGCTCGTCCATGACCTCTTTGACGACCCGGGCGCAATCGTCGGCGTCGTCGACGCGCCCCTGGTGGATCGTGACCTTGGCGCCGGTCGCTTTCATCTTCCCGGCGAACTTCTCGGCGCTTTCGCGATTGCGGCTATAGCCGGCCGCGACCGCGGCCCCTTGCGCGGCGAGCATCTCGGTAATCGCGGCGCCGATGCCGCGCGTTCCGCCCGTTACGAGCGCGACTCTGCCTTCGAACACTCTGCTTCTGACCTCCGTCGGATTCTGCGTTGCGCCAGCCCTGCGTCGTTGCCCGGCACGGCATCGAAATCCCGCTCCGAGAGCGCGCGCCGCCGGCTAACCGAACCGGCCCGTGATGTAGTCTTCGGTACGCTTATCCTTCGGCTTGGTGAAGATCCGCGCGGTCTCGTCCATCTCGACGAGACGGCCGACGCCGTGCTCGTCGGCCAGCATGAACGCCGACACGTTGGAGACGCGCGCCGCTTGCTGCATGTTGTGCGTCACGACCACGATCGCGAAGCGCTCAGCGAGCTGGGTCATCAGCTCTTCGATGCTCAGCGTCGAGATCGGATCCAGCGACGAGGTCGGCTCGTCCATCAGCAGCACTTCCGGCTCGACGGCGAGCGCGCGTGCGATGCACAAGCGTTGCTGCTGACCGCCCGAAAGCGCCGTCGGCGGCGCGTGCAGCTTGTCCTTGACCTCGTCCCACAGCGCGGCGTCGTCGAGGGCCTGCTCGGCGATCTCCATTCGGTGGGCGCGCGACATGCCGCGGCTCAAACCGCTCGTGACGTTCCCCAAGATCGACAGCGTCGGAAACGGATTGGGCCGCTGAAAGACCATGCCGACCCGCCGGCGCAGCTCGATCACGCTGGTCGACGGTCCGTAAACGTTCTCGCCGTTGAGCAGAACCTCGCCTTCGACGCGCGCGCCCGGCGCGATCTCGTGAATCCGGTTCAAGCACCGCAGCAGCGTCGTCTTTCCGCACCCCGACGGTCCCATCAGCGCCGTCACCGACCGGGGTGCGAACGCCATGCTGACGGCCGAAATGGCCTTGACGGAACCGTTGTAATACGCCGAGACGTCGTGCACGCGCAGCGGCGCGTCGACCGCCGTTTCGTTCATCGCCGGGCTCGTCGCGGATTGAGCACGAGCCGAGCCGTGACGTTGAGCACCAGCACCGCGAGAATCAACAGCAGCGCTCCCGCCCAGGCTTGCTGCTGCCAGCTCTTGTACGGTGAAATCGCGTAGGTGAAGACCTGCAGCGGCAGTTGCGCCATCGGCTGGGTCGGGTCGAGGTTCCAGAACGGCGAGCCGAACGCCGTGAACAGCAGCGGCGCGGTTTCGCCGGTGACGCGCGCGATTGCCAGCAGCAGGCCGGTCATGATCGCCGGGCGCGCCGCCGGCACCACGATGCGCATCGTCGCCGAGAACTCGGAGAGCCCCAGCGCCAGCGCGCCTTCGCGAACCGTCCGCGGAACCGAGCGAATCGCCTCCTCCGAGGTCCGCAAGATCACCGGCAGCATTAGCATCGCAAACGCCGCCGACGCCGAAATCGCCGAGAAATGGCGCACCGGTGCGACCAGCCAGACGTAGGCAAACAAGCCGATCGCGATGCTCGGGATCCCGGAGAGAACGTCGGAGAGGAACCGTACCGTCTCGGGAAACCATCCGCGCCCGAACAGCGCGAGAAACAATCCGCACAGTAAACCGAACGGCGCTGCGATCAGCGTCGCGATGCCCACCGTGATGAGCGTTCCGACGATACCGTTGGCGACGCCGCCGCCCGGCTCGCCGACCGGCGCCGGGAGCTGCGTCAGGAAGCTCCAGTTCACGGCTTGGAATCCCGCCAGCGCGACGTAGCCGAGAATCAAGATCAGCAGAGCGGCGCCGATCGACGCGCACGCCGCGGTCACGAGCGTGCCGGCCGTGCTGGCGGCGTGCCGAAAGCGCAGATTTCCCGACGTCGCCGATTGCCTCACGGTCGCTGCCACCGGCCGCTACGGCCTCTCGCGCATGACGGTCCACAGCAGCAGCCGGGCCAGACCGTTGACGACGAAGCTGACGATGAAGAGCAAGAGTCCCAGCTCGATCAGCGAGCTGATGTAGACGGCCCCGTTGGCTTCGGTGAATTCGTTCGCGATCACGCTGGCCAGCGTGTACGACGGAGCGAAGAACGAGGCGACGATCTCCGGCCGGTTTCCGATCACCATCGTGGTCGCGATCGTTTCTCCCAGCGCGCGCCCGAGCGCCAGGATGATCGCGCCGAAGATGCCGACTCGCGAGGCGGGCAGAACGACGCGAGCCACGGTTTCCCATTTGGTCGCACCCAGCGACATCGAAGCTTCGCGCAGATCGCCGCCGATCGCGATGATGACTTCGCGGCTGATCGCGGTCACCGTCGGCAGGATCATCAGCGCGAGAATCAATCCGGCGGTGAACAAGCTGGTTCCGGTGACGACCGGTCCCGAGAACACCGGAATCCAGCCCAGCGTGTGAATCAAGAACGGCCCGATCTGATTGCGTACGGCCGGCGCCAGTACGAACAAGCCCCACAGCCCGAAGACGACGCTGGGTACGGCGGCCAGCAGCTCGATGACGAATCCCAGCGGCTGTGCCAGCCAACCCGGTGCGAACTCCGCCAGGAACGCGGCCGCCAAGATCCCCACGAACCCCGCCAGCACGATCGCGATGAGCGAGCTGACGATCGTTCCGTAGATCAGCGGCAGCGCGCCGAACTGGCTGGTGACCGGATTCCAATGCGACGTCCACAGAAAGCGCGCTCCGAACGCCTGCAGCGACGGCCACGATCCGCGCACCAGCTCCAGGAACAGCATCGCCACGAGCAAGACGAACACCGCCGCCGCCACGTAGACCAGCGCTAAGAACGCGAAGTCGATCGCCGCGATCAACGCGTAGTTTCTTGGCTTGCGCGCTATGGGCTGTCGTTCAACGGCCATCTCTTCCCCCGAGAAACGAGGAAACGCCCCTTTACCGGCGAGGCGTTTCCGCTCCTGTTCGGTGTCGTTGCGATGTCAGACGTTCATCTGCGCGAGCGTCTTGCTCGAAAGCGCGGAGACGTTGGGCGGCAGCGGAACGTAATCCAGCGACCCCGCGATTTTTTGAGCGTCCGCACCGGCCAGCCATTGCAGGATCTGCTTCGTGGCCTTTCCTTTGGTCTTGTCCTGCGGATTCTTGAAGACGACCACCCAACTGTATCCGGCGATCGGCCAGCATTGCGCGCAGGCCGAATCGACGATCGAGAAATTGGTCGCCGTGACGTCCGGATGCGAGGCCGCCGATGCCTTCACCGTCGCCTGCGAATCCTCGACCCACTTGCCGGCTTTGTTCTGCAGCATCGCCTGGGGTATCTTGTTTTGCAGCGCGTACGCGAGTTCGACGTAACCGATCGCGCCGGGGCTGTTGGTGACTTGTCCCGACAGACCTTCGCTGCCCTTGCCCCCAACCGAGTTGGACGACGGCCAAGCGACGCTCTTGCCCGCTCCGACTTTGGATTTCCACTGCGGCGAGACGTGGCTCAAGTAGTCGGTAAACGTGTACGTCGTACCGGATCCGTCGGACCGGTGCACGACCACGATGCCGGTGTTCGGAAGCTTGTCGCCCGGATTGAGCTTCGCAATCCGCGGGTCGTTCCAGTTCTTGATCGTGCCGAGAAAGATCGCGGCCAGCACCGGGGGCGTCAAGCGAAGCTGATCGACTCCCGGCAGGTTGTAGATCACTGAGACGCCGCCCAGGACGACCGGCGCCTGCAGGACCGGGCCGCCGCTGGCTTCGGCGGTCTTGATTTCGGTCGCGTTCATGGGCACGTCGGTAGCACCGAAATCGACGGTGCGCTGCGTGAATTGCGCGATGCCCCCGCCGCTGCCGATGGATTGATAGTTGACTTGAACGTCGTGAGTCTTACCGTACTCGTAAAAAGCCTTGGAAAAAAACGGGAAATCCCAAGTGGAGCCGGCGCCCGTCAGCTGGGTGGCCGCTAGGGCCGGCGCCGCAACGGCGGCCAGAACGGCCAGCGTCAGCGCGAGAGTCTTCCGCATTCATACTCCTTCAGAGAGAAACGCACGGGAGTTGTCGCCCATATTCTCCCGGCCGAATGATAAGAGCAGATTAAGGCCGCTGCGCAAAACTCTTAATCTGCGGCCGGCCGGCGCGCGGAGGTCCGGCGCGGCCCCCAGCCCGAAAACCGGTGCCCCATGCCCGACCACCGTACGCCGCTTCCCGAGCTGCGCCATACCGCCGCGCACGTGCTGGCGTACGCCGTGCAGGATCTCTTTCCCGAGGCCAAGCCGACCATCGGTCCGGCCATCGAGCACGGCTTCTACTACGACTTCGATCGCGAACGGCCGTTCACCGACGAGGACCTCGAGCGGCTCGAGGCGCGGATGCGCGAAATCGTTGCCGCCGACTACGAAATGACCGGCCGCGCCGTCAGCCGCGACGAAGCGATCGCCCGTTTCGCCGGCAACCCCTACAAAGTCGAGATCGCGCGCGAGATTCCCGACGGCGAACCGATCACGCTGTACACGATCGGCGAGTTCACCGACTTGTGCCGCGGCGGCCACGCGCACAGCACCGGCGAGATCGGCGCGCTCAAGCTCACCAGCGTCGCCGGTGCCTACTGGCGCGGCGACGAGCACAAACCGATGCTGCAGCGCATCTACGGCACCGCCTGGTACGACCGCGACGAGCTCGACGCGTACCTGCATCAAATCGAGGAAGCGCAAAAGCGCGATCACCGCAAGCTCGGCGTCGAGCTCGACCTGTTTTCGATCGAGGAAGACGCCGGCGGCGGCCTCGTCTTTTGGCACCCCAAAGGCGCGATCGTGCGCGGCATCATCGAAGACTTCATTCGCGAGGGTCTGCGCGAGCGCGGTTATCAGCCGGTCGTCACGCCGCACGTCGTGAGCGAAAAGCTCTACGAGATCTCCGGGCACATCGAGAACTTCGCGCAGAACATGTTCGGGCCGATCGAGGTCGAGGAGCAGCGCTTCCGTCTCAAGCCGATGAACTGCCCGGGACACATCCTCATCTACAAGAGCCGCCTGCGCAGCTATCGCGAGCTGCCGCTGCGCTATTCCGAGTTCGGCACGGTGTACCGCTTCGAACGCTCCGGCGTGCTGCTCGGCTTGACGCGCGTCCGCGGATTCACGCAGGACGACGCCCATCTGTTCTGCGCGCCCGAACAGCTGCAAGGCGAGTTCGAACGAACCCTCGACGAGGCGCTGCGGCTCATGAAAGCCTTCGACTTCGCCGATTTCGAATACGTGCTCTCGCGGCGCGACGAAGCTCTGCGCGGCCCCACCGATCCGATCGCCGAAGAAGCGATTCGCAAGGCGCTCGAACGTTACGATCTCCCGTTCGTCGTCGACGAGGCGGGCGGCGCCTTCTACGGCCCCAAGCTGGACATCAACGTGCGCGACGCGATCGGGCGCAAGTGGCAGCTCGGCACCGTCCAAGTCGATTTCATTCTTCCGCAGCGCTTCGGCTTGAAGTACCGCGGAAGCGACGGCACCGACCACACGCCGGTGATGATTCACCGCGCGCTGGCCGGATCGCTCGAGCGCTTTTTCGGGATCGTCGTCGAACATTTCGGCGGCGCGTTTCCGGCGTGGCTGGCGCCCGTGCAAGCGGTCGTAACGCCGATTGCCGAAGCGCAGCTCGCGTACGCTAACGAAGTGGCCGCGCGGCTGCAAGGCATGGGATTTCGGGTAAGCGTCGACCAGAGTAACGAGAAACTCGGGCACAAGATCCGGCATTGGAAAATGATGAAGGTTCCCTACATCCTCGTGGTCGGAAAACAAGAGGCCGCGGAAGGCACGGTGAACGTCAACCAGCGTGGCATGGATGAGAAGCGCACCGTCGCGCTCGGTACGTTCGCCGAAGAACTGCACGCCGTCGTCGAGGCCAAACGGTAAGCGATGAAATTCGACGTTCGGGTGGCGTTCGCCGTCGTCGCGCTGGCGCTGGGTGCGTGCCAAGGAGGTTTCGACAGCGGCTCGGGCGGCATGCCGGGCGGCATGGCGCCGCCGGTGCAGCAACCCGGTCCGATGGGTTCGGGCGGCTTGGAGCCCGGCGAAATGCAAGGGCCGACGATCGGTCCCAACGGCCAGCCGGAGCTGTCGGTTCCGGGCGCGACGCTCGCACCCAACGAGGCGCAGTATCCGGTCGGCGACGGTCCGAACGGCATGAAGTGCCCGCTGATCCAGTCGAGCGGCCAAGTCTACCAATGCACGCTGAGCTTCAATCTGCCGTCCCCCTCGCCGTCGCCCTCGAGCGCCGCCGCCGCATCGCCGTCCTCCACGCCTACGCCGACGCCCACCCCCAAGCCGACCCCGAGCCCGACCGGAAGCGGCGACGACACCGACGACCAGCCGACGCCGACTCCCACGCCGCCGGGAACCATTACGCTGCAGATGGAGCCGCTGCCCAAAGACGTTCCGCCGATGACCAATCCGGATCCGCGGCTGCTCAGGATCACGCCGCTGGTGGCGATCCGGCTGCAATCGGACACCGATTTCTCGCTCAACGGCTACGCGTCGGCGTCCTTCACGCTGCCGCAAGCGCAGTTCGCAGGCCGCTCTTTCTCGATCCAGCTCTATAACGAAGGCGTCATTCGCACCAAGCGTACCGATGCGTATCTCGCCGGTTACAACACCGCGACGACGAGCGGCACGACGGTCTCGTTCTCGTTTCCGACGCCCAAGGTCACGGTCAGACGCGGCCAGATCTGGTTGATCGCGCTGTACGGCTATCAGTATCCGCCGGGAACCACGCCGACCCCGTCGCCGACGCCCTCGCCGACGCCGAGCGGATCGCCGGCCGCATCGCCCAGCGCTTCCCCGTAGCGGAACCAACGCGTGCGGATCTGGTCCGAGCTGACCCCGGACGCACGCAAGACGTTCGTGGCGAGCTTCCTCGGATGGACGCTCGACGCGTTCGATTTCTTTCTGCTGACCTTCGTCGTCACGCGCATCGCCGCCGACTTCAATCGCGGCATCGCCGAAGTCGCCGGCGCAATCACGCTCACGCTGGCGTGCCGGCCGCTCGGCGCGCTCGCGTTCGGCTGGCTGGCAGACCGTTACGGCCGGCGCACGCCGCTCATGATCGACGTCGCCTTCTTCTCGATCGTCGAGCTGCTCACGGCGTTTTCGCCGAACTTCACGGTCTTTCTGGTGCTGCGCGCGCTCTACGGCGTTGCAATGGGCGGCGAGTGGGGACTCGGCGCGGCGATGGTGATGGAGTCGCTGCCGCCGCAGCGCCGCGGACTCTTCAGCGGCGTGCTGCAAGAGGGCTACGCGGTCGGCTATCTCGTCGCCGCCGCCGTCTATTTTCTGGTGACCCATTTCGCGCACCAGTTCGGAGCCGGCCGCTACGACTGGAGGATTCTATTCGCCGTCGGCACGCTGCCGGCGCTTCTCGTCTTTTACATCCGCTCGCAAGTGCCGGAGTCGCCGGCGTGGCTGGCCGGAAAGTCGGAGCGGATCGCGCTCGGACCGCGCTTCCTCTGGGTCTCGATCGCGCGGAACTGGCCGCTCTTTCTCTACGCGATCGCGATGATGGCCGCGATGAACTTCATGTCGCACGGAACGCAAGACCTGTACCCGACCTTCCTGCAGAAACAGCTGGGCTTCTCGCCGGGGACGACCTCGGCGCTCGCCATTCTCGCAAATCTGGGCGCGATCGCCGGCGGTATCGGCATCGGCGCGCTGTCGCAACGCATCGGAAGGCGCGCCGGCATACTCGTCTGCTCCGCGCTGGGCGCGGCGTTCGTTCCGCTGTGGGCGTTTAGCTCGACGCTCGCGGCGCTCGCCGCGGGTGCGTTCGCGCTGCAGTTCTGCGTTCAGGGCGCCTGGGGCGTCATTCCGGCCCACCTCAACGAGCTCTCGCCCTCCGAAGTTCGCGCCACCTTTCCCGGCTTCACCTATCAGCTCGGCAATCTCATTTCGGCGGGCGCCGCGCAGATGGAAGCGGCCTTCGCGCAAACGCACTACGCCCTGCCGGGCGGCCGTGCCAACTACGCGGCCGCGATGGCGGCCCTATCCTGGATCGATTTCGCGGCAGTGTTCGCGATCGTGGCGCTCGGCTATGCCGTCAGCCGCGAGCGGCGCGAAATCGCCTTCTACCGGCGCGCGCCGTAGGCCGCCGCCGCCGCCGTCGCTCAAACCGTAAAGGCGACGATCTCGTTGCGCTCGCGGTGGTTGCTCCAGAAACGCGCTCCGTCGTAGGCGAGTCCGCGGGCCGCAAACGGAACCCGTCCGAGGTCCTCGTATTTGGCCGCGCCGTTGACGCTCACTCGCGTTAAGAAGTACTGGTCGCCGTCTTCGTCGTCGGTGTTGAGCACGTAAAAGATCCCGTCGGCGTACGTTTGACCGCAGACGCCGCGCGGAAGCTCGATCGTCTTGACGACGTTTCCGCGCTCGTCCATTCCCAAGATGCGCTTGTTATACCACTGGCTGACGTACAGCCAGGTTCCGTCGTAGCTCAGCTGCGATCCGGTGTCGTCCGGGCAGCCGATCGCGTCTTGGTTCTTGAAGCCGTGCCCGGGAACGAAACGCCGGATGATCCGGCTGTCGTCATCGCCTTCGCCGCAGATCACGCGCAGTTCGTCGCCGACGACCGTCATGCCCCACGGCTTTCCGGGCGCCTTGTCTTCTTCGATCAGCGTCCACTGCAGCGGGTGGATGGCGTAGATGCGGCACGTCTCGATCGATCCCATCCAGAGCTTCTCGCCGTCGAACGCGATCGATTGCGGGCGCGGCGCGGGCGAAGGCAGGCGCAATGCTTCGGTAACGTCTTGCATGACGGAAGCTTTTCCGCCCGGCGCGGGGAACCCCCCCGACGTGCTCCTGCTCGGTATCGAAACGTCCTGCGACGACACCGCGACCGCCATCGTACGCGACGGACGCGACGTGCTCGCCGCCGTCTCGACGAATCAAGACGAGTTTCACGCCAAGTACGGCGGCATCGTGCCGGAGATCGCGAGCCGCCAGCACGTCGCCCTGCTCTCGGCCGCGGTCGAAGATGCGCTCGAGCGGGCCGGAACGTCGCTGCAGGCCATCGACGGCATCGCCGTTACGCGCGGTCCCGGCTTGATCGGAAGCCTGGTCGTCGGCGTCGCTTCGGCAAAGGCGCTGGCATTCGCGCTCGGTCTTCCGCTCTACGGCGTCAACCATCTGCACGGACACGTGTTCGCAGCCTTTCTCGATCGTTCCGATCCGCCGCCCTATCCGTTTCTCGCGCTGCTCGTCTCGGGCGGCCATTCGCAGCTCGTGGCCGTCGAAAGCGCGACGCGAATGCGCGTCGTCGGGCGCACGCACGACGACGCCGCCGGTGAAGCCTACGACAAAACCGCGCGCCTTCTCGGCATCGCGTATCCGGGCGGCGCCGAACTCGACCGTCTCGCGCAGCGCGGCAACGCGCGTGCCTACGCGTTCCCGCGCCACCGCCCGGCGCCCGGATCGCTCGATCTCTCCTTCTCCGGCCTCAAGACGTCGGTCCGGTATTTCCTCGAATCCGGCGCCGGTTCGAACGCCAAGCCCGAAGACGTCGCGGCCTCGTTTCAAGCCGCCGTCGTCGACGTGCTGTTGGCCAGAGTGCGCGCCGCATTCGAGTCCGGCGACTATCGCGCCGTCGTGCTCTCCGGCGGCGTTGCCGCCAACTCCGCGCTGCAGTCGGCGCTGCGCGCCTGGGCCTCGGCCAACGGCGTCACCGCGCTCGTGCCACCGCCCAAGTATTGCACCGACAACGCCGCGATGATCGCGGCCGCGGCCTACTTTCAGGGCCGGGCCGTCGAGATCGATCCGTTGACCGCCGGCGCCGACCCGAATCTTCCGTTCGAGCTCGCAGCCGATTCCCAGACACTTCCCCCACAATCGAACGATGAACGGGACGACGTATCGAGAGACCATCGTCACTTTTCGCGGAAACCTCGATGAGGTGACGCGTCACGACATCGCGCGAACGCTTCAAGATCTGGAGCGCTGCCATGCCGTCGTGATCGATCTCACGCAAGCCGAAACCGTCGACTCCAACTTGCTCTCGGAACTGGTGGCGTTCAAGCGGCGCTGCGTCGTCCGGGAACGTCCGCCCTCGATCCAGGTGCGTTGTCATCGCCGGTTGGCCCGGCTCATGCAGGTCGCGGGCCTGGACGCGCTCTTCGATATGCGCTGCCCGTAGCGAGCCCGCGGATCGTTACGGTTCGTTCGCACCGTCGGGCGTTTCGTTCGCGCGATCCCGCTCGCGAAACGCCTCCAACCGCTGCAGGATCTCGGCTTTGCGTTCTTGCGGCACGCGAGGATCGTCGAGGAGCGCTCGCTCCTCGTCGTCGAGCAGCACTTCGAGTTCGCCCTGCTTCGGCTCGAAACCGGTAGGCCGCATAAAGCTCCTCCTTACGGCGACCCCGCGGGCGCCGGCACGCTGACCTTGCGAATCTTGTTGGATCCCCAATCGACCACGTAGAGCGCCGTCGCGTCGGGATCGTACGTCAGGTCCCCCGGCGTCGAAAAGCGCGCCGCTGTACCGACGCCGTCGGCGGTTCCCGGCGTCTTGTCGCCGGCAAGCGTGGTCACAACGCCGGCGGCCGTGATCATGCGAACGGCGTTGTTTTCGGAGTCCGCGACGTAGACGTTTCCGGCGTTGTCGCACGCGACGCCGGTCGGCTCGTCGAAGCGCGCGGCGCTTCCGGAGCCGTCCACGAAACCCGGCTCGGGCGCACCTGCCAGCGTCTTCACGTTGCCGTTGAGATCGATCGAGCGGATTTCGTTGTTCGACGAGTCCGCGACGTAGAGTAGATGCTCGTGCTCGCAGTATGCGAGGCCGCGCGGGTCGTCGAACTGCGCTTGGTCGCCGGCACCGTCGTTCGAACCCTTTTGGCCCGAACCGGCCAGCGTCGCGACGTCGCCGTTCGCGTCGACCTCGCGGATCCTATTCATGCATCCTTCGGAGACGAAGAACGCTCCCGACCCCGGGTCCGACGCGATTCCGGCAGGCTCCTCGAACCGCGCTTGCTGCGCCGAACCGTTCGCGGAGCCGGGTTTTCCGCCGGCGAGCACGCGCGATTTTCCGGTCGCCGGGTCGATCGCAACGATACCGTTGAGCGATGGACCCGCCCCGCGCGGCGCCGAGCTGTTGCACGAAACGCTGCCCGCCACCACGTAGATCTCGCGGTCGGCCGCGTTGTACGCCATCGCGTTCGGCGCGACGACGTACGTCATCAACGAAACCTCTTGCAACTGGTCGATGCGGCGGATCGAGTCCTTGTTTTCGATGTACGGCCCGAAGAACGGCGTGACGCCGACGCTGAGCTGATTCCAGTCGCCGACGTAGATGTCGCCGCTTACTGGGTCTCTGACGATGCCGTGAAGGCGGTTGTCGCCGCTCGGAGCGGTGAAGAGTTTGGAATTGACGACCGTCGTTACGGTCCCGGGCGTCGTGACGGTGACGCCCAGCGCCGCGAGCGGCAGCAGGGCCAAGGCGAGCGCGGCGAGGAGCCTGCGTGTCATGCGATTCTCCGTTCGGCAGTGGCGGTAATCCCCGTCCACGCTGCCCATCCTAGGCCGCCGTTGAGAAAAAGCGATGAGCCGCGCCTTCGCCAGGATTCACAACATCTTCACACCCGCGCCGGACCTTCAGCCGTCGCGCTCGTAGAGCCAGCGCCGGATCGCGCCGGCAACCAGTTCGTGCTCGACCGGATGCAGCCGCGCCGTGACGGCGGCTTCGTCTTCGCCGCGGCCGACCTTCAGCGGCTTGCGAGTCATGACCGGGCCCCGGTCGGTCGACGGGGTGACGCGATGCACCGTTGCGCCGGTCCACGGCGAGCCGGCCGACAGCGCGTCGCGCACCGCGCGGGCACCGCGGAACGCCGGGATACGCGTTCCGTCGGGAAGGCCGACGTCGTCGCGTGCGGGGTCGAGCGGCAGGTACGCCGGATGGACGTTGAGCAGCTCGGGGAAGGCGCGGACGAACGTTTCGTCGAGCAGATGCATCCACCCGAGCAGCAGCACCAGATCCGGCGCGTCTTCGCGCACGCAGTGCAACAGCCGATCGTCGTACTGCGCTCGCGATTCCCGGCGCTTGTCCCAGACGGCGCTCGTCACCCGCGCGACGCCGGCGTCACGCGCGCGCTGCGCCGCGTACGCGCGCTCGGCGTTGACGACCGTCGCGACCACGTCGATCGGCAATCGTCCGTCGGCGGCCCGGTCGAGCACCGCCTGCACGTTGGTTCCGCTTCCGGAGGCCATCAGCGTGACGCGCGGCCGCGGCGCCGTCAACGCCGCCCAATCGAAACGTTCGGCCACGCGAGCGCCGGCCGCTCGAGCGTAGTACTCGACCAGGCGATCGTCCGACACGGCCGCGATCAACGCGCGCGTGTAGCCGCGCTCGCGCAGTCCGCGCAGCGCGCGATGCAGCAGCGCGCGCCCGATCCCTCGGCCTCGCTCGCCGGCCGCGACGCCGAAGGGTCCGAAGACGCCCACGCCGGGCAGCCGTGCTAAACCGCGCAGCCAGCGAAAGCGCAAACCGCGCGGATCGAACGACGCGAACCCGACGGGCGCGCCGTCGCGAAGGGCCAGTGCCGACACGGACGCATGCGCTTCGGAACTCCACGACCCGCCGAACTCTGCGTCGATCCATGCCAGTACGCGCTCGCCGGCGCGGGCGGCCGGAACGATTTCAACGCCGGCAGGGTCCGCCGGCGCGCGCGCGCCGTCGAAGCGTTCGTCGAGTTCGACGACGAGGTTGCACAGCTCGCCCACGGCCCGGGCGCCGTTACTCGAACAGCGGCATCAGCGCCGCGGCGCAGGTTTCCAAGAACTCCCGGTCCTGCTCGCCGAACGCGCCGGCGCGATCGCTCTCGACGTCCAGCGTTCCGATCACGATGCCGGATTCCGCGCCCAAAATGGGGATGACGGCCTCGGATCCGTTCGCCGTGCCGGCCACGCTCGCACGCGTGCGCACGGCCTCGCCGGTCAGACCCTCCGATGCATCGAAAGTCGCGTGCACCGCCGCGGTCGGACCGGTATGTCCCAGCATCGAAACGCGGTCGTCGTCGACTTCGTAGATGCCGACCCACCGATACCCGCCGGCGGCGCGCACGATTTCGGCCGCGCGCTGGGCGCGAACTTCGCGCAACTCGTCGGTATCGAGCGCGCGCGCCAGTTCGCGTACGGTCGCGCCGTTCACGACTCGTCCCTGGGCGGATAGACGACCGCCTGCGGTTCGCCGTCGTTCCGCGTCTCGATCCAGCCAACTACTTTCGCACCCTCGGCCGCAGCCACCGCACTAGCGGCATCCGCCAGCGGCACGACCAGCGTATAGCCCAGTCCCATGTTCAGCGTTCGGTACCGTTCCTCGTGGCTGAGGTTTCCGCGGCGGATCAGCTCGCGTTCGATCGGCGGCACCTGCCAGCGCTGCTGTTCGAAAATCGCTTTGACGCCGGACGGCAGCGTGCGCGGAACGTTCTCCAGCAAACCGCCGCCGGTGACGTGCGACATCGTTTTCACCGTCGCGACGCGCTGGATCGCCCGGACCGCCTCGAAGTACGACGGGTGCGGCGCGAGCAGCGCGTCGGCAAACGTCGTGCCGTCCGGCAGAAACGGTTTTTCCCACTCGTCGCGGGGAATCAGCGCGCGCGCCAGCGAGTAGCCGTTGGTGTGCAATCCGATCGCCGGCAAGCCGACGATGGCATCTCCCGGCGCCACCATCTCGGGCTTGGGAAGCTGTGCGATCGCGACGGTGCCGACGATCGTTCCGGCGAGGTCGAAGTGACCGTCGGCGTAGAGGCCCGGCATTTCGGCCGTTTCGCCGCCCAACAGCGCGCAGCCGTGACGCCGGCACGCGGTCGCGCAGCCTTCGACGATCTGGCCGGCGACCTGCGGATCGAGTTTTCCGACCGCCAGGTAGTCGAGAAAAAACAGCGGCGAGGCGTTGACCACGAGGATGTCGTTGACGCAATGGTTCACCAGGTCGGCGCCGACCGTGCCGTAACGGCGTAGCTCGGCGGCAATCAGAATCTTCGTGCCGACGCCGTCGGTCGAGGCAACGAGAGCCTGCTCGCTGCTGCCCGGGGAGCGAAAAACTCCCCCGAATCCGCCGATCGCGTCGAGTTGATCCGGGTGCCGCCACGAAGCGAGCAGCTCCTTGTAGCGGCTGACGGCCGCGTTGCCCGCCGAAATGTCCACGCCGGCGCGCGCGTAGGCGTCGCCGCTCTTTTGGTCGTTCATCCTCCCCCTTGCGCAGGGCAGCCACGGCTCTTCGCGCGAACACCCCGAAAACGCTCTGCCGTTTCCAGGCAGTAGTTCACCGCGCGAAAGGTTGACCATGCAAATCCGTATCGCTCAAGATGCGCCGCTGGGCGTGCGCACCGGAGCACTCGTCGTGCCGCTCTTCTCCGACGCGCCGCTCGAGGGCGTTGCGCGCGACGTCGACGGCGCGCTCGGAGGTGCGGTCGCCGATGCGCTCGAGGCGGGCGAGATCAAGGGCAAGTTCGGCGACGTCCTGCTGCTGCACGCCAAGGACCTTCCCTTCCGCCGCGTGCTCGTCGTGGGTTTGGGCGAGACCGCCAAGTTCGAGCCGATGCTGCTCGCGCGCAGCACCGGCGCTGCGGTGCGCTATCTCGGACGGCGCAACGTCGCCGAGATCGCGGTCGCGCTGCCGCCGCAGGCGCGCGAAAACGAAACCGCGTGCGCGTCGTTCGTCGCCGAAGGCGCGATTACGGGATCGTTCGACACGACCATCTATCAGGCCAATCCGGAAAAGAAGCTCGCCGTCCAGACGGTCGTGCTCTTGGGCGGCGGTCTCGATTCCGGCGCGCTGCAGCGCGGCCTCGATCGCGGCGTCGCGCTCGGCGAAGCCGTAAACTTCGCGCGGCGTCTCGCGGTAACGCCGGCCAACGACATGACGCCGACGCATCTGGCCGCCGAAGCCGAGGCAATGGCGCGCGAAAGCGGACTCGGCGTCGAGATTCTCGACGAAGACCGGGCGCGGGCCGAGGGCATGGGCTCGTATCTTTCGGTCGCCCAGGGCAGCGCGCAGCCTCCGAAGTTCATCGTGCTGCGGTACGCCGGCGACCCCGGCAGCGACGAGCTGCTCGCGCTGATCGGCAAGGGCATCACCTTCGACACCGGCGGCATCTCGATCAAACCCGCCGAGCGTATGGAAGAGATGAAATACGACATGTCGGGCGGCGCCGCCGTGATCGCCGCGATGCGCGCCGTCGCCGCTCTCAAGCCGAAGATCAACGTCGTCGGCCTGGTTCCGGCGACCGAGAACATGCCGGGCGGCCGCGCGACCAAACCCGGCGACGTCGTCAAAGCCATGAACGGTAAGACGATCGAGGTCATCAACACCGACGCCGAAGGCCGTCTCATTCTGGCCGACGCGCTCTGCTACGCGCAGAAACTCGGTGCGACGCGCATGCTGGACACCGCGACGCTCACCGGTGCTTGCGTGGTCGCGCTCGGCCATGCCGCCGCGGCCGTCGTAGCCAACGACGACGCGTTCGCCGAGGAGTTTCTGGCCTCGGCCAAACCCACCGGCGAGCGCTACTGGCAAATGCCGTACTACGAAGACTACTCCAACGCCATGAAGAGCGACGTCGCGGATTTGAAAAACACCGGCGGCCGCGCGGCCGGCACGCTGACCGCCGCCGCGTTCTTGCGCGCCTTCGTCGACGGCAAGCCGTGGATTCACATCGACATCGCGGGAACCGCCTACGTCGATACGGAGACCGCCTGGCAGGCCAAGGGTCCGACCGGCACGCCCGTCCGGGCGCTCGTCTCGCTGGTCGAAGCGCTCGCCGCGCCGGCCGGTTCGCGCGATCGCAACGGCAGCGCGAAAGCCGGCAAAACCGAAGCCAAGACCGCCGTCTGACCGGGCGGGGCCCCGGCGGGCCCCTGCCCCGCCAGGGTCGAAGGCCGCTCCCCCGTGTATACGAGCAAAACCCGCAACGGCGCGCCCGACGCGCGCCCGTACGAGCCCGAGAAGAACCCGGCGATTCGCCGCGTCAACGCCGGCGCCGTCAAGCGGCGTAAAGGCAAGACGATTTTCCCAATCGCAACCGCCTACGATGCCGCCTTCGGCCAGTTCGTCGAAGCGG
>DATJUC010000022.1:0-11984 GCA_035502675.1 Candidatus Acidiferrales bacterium
GCTGACCAAACGATACGGCGACGTCGAAGCGGTTCGAGGCATCAGCTTTTCCGTCAATAAGGGCGAGATCTTCGGATTCATCGGACCCGACGGCGCCGGCAAAACGACGACCTTTCAAATCTTGGCCGGGGTGATGCGCGCCGGCGGCGGCGCGACCGACGTTCTGGGCAAGCCGGCGCGCGACGCGCGGGCGCAAACCGGTTATCTCACGCAAGCCTTCAGCCTCTATCCCGACATGACCGTGATGGAAAACGTTCGCTACGTCGGCGATTTGCGGCTGACGCCGCGCGCCGCCGTGCTGTCGCGCGCGCGCCACTATCTGACGGCCTTCGGCATGGACCGGTTCGAAGACCGGCTCGCCAGCAACCTCAGCGGCGGCATGCAAAAGAAGCTCGCACTCGTCTGCGCGCTGGTCTCGGAGCCGGCCGTGCTGCTCTTGGACGAACCGACGACCGGCGTCGACCCCGTTTCGCGACGCGAGTTTTGGGACGCGCTCGCGCAGCTCTCCAACGAAGGGCTCACGATTTTGGTGGCGACGCCCTATCTCGACGAAGCCGAGCGCTGTAACCGCGTCGCGCTCATGCATCTCGGCGAGATCGCCAAGCTCGACACGCCCAACGGCCTGAGAAACTCGATGCACGCGCGGCGTCTGGAAGTGCACGTCGGCGACATGCGGCGCGCCCAGCTGGTGACGCCGCAGCTTTCGACCATCGGCGACGTGCTCGACGTACAGCGGTTCGGCGACCACCTCGACGTGTTGGCCGTGGAGGCGCGCGTGACCGAGGTGGAGGCCGGCGTCGATCGCGTCCTGCGCGCCGCGAACTTGCCTCCCGAGGGAATCCGTACCGACGAGCCCTCGCTGGAGAACGTCTTCGTCGCGTCGATTCGCGACGAGAACCCGCAGGCGAAAGCCGACTTTCCGTTCGTGACGCCGCAGCACGCCGACATCGGCGCGCCGGCGATCGCAGCCGACCGGCTGGTGAAGCGGTTCGGCGATTTCGTGGCGGTCGACAACCTGAGCCTCGCCATTC
The DNA here is from genome assembly GCA_035502675.1 of Candidatus Acidiferrales bacterium. GTDB lineage: Bacteria > Vulcanimicrobiota > Vulcanimicrobiia > Vulcanimicrobiales > Vulcanimicrobiaceae > DATJUC01. Next base: position 1,032 of record DATJUC010000022.1, read on the forward strand.
GCTTCGGCGAAATCTACGGCTTGCTGGGCGCCAACGGCGCCGGCAAGACGACCACGATTCGGATGCTGTGCGGATTGCTCGAGCCGTCCTCGGGCGCGGTGACGCTGGCGGGGGAACGCGGCAACGTTCGCTCCGAAGCCGTGCGGCGGCGGGTCGGATACATGTCGCAAAAGTTCTCGCTCTACGACGATCTGACGATTCTCGAGAACCTCGAGTTCTTCGCCGGAGTCTACGGCATTGCGCCGCAGCAGCGGCATACCGCGATCCAATGGGTGCTCGACTTTTCGGGCTTACGCGGCCGCGAATCCGTCATCACCGGCAGCCTTCCCGGCGGGTGGAAACAGCGCGTCGCGTTCGGCTCGGCGATCATGCACGAGCCCGACGTGCTGTTTCTCGACGAGCCGACCTCGGGCGTCGATCCCATTGCGCGACGCGCGTTTTGGAGCATGATCGATCGGCTGGCCGATCGCGGGACGGCCCTGTTGGTGACGACGCACTACCTCGAAGAGGCCGAGCAGTGCAACCGCGTCGGCTTCGTCTCGGCAGGTAAGCTGATCGCCGAAGGCACGCCGAGCGAAGTGAAAGCCCAGCAGCGGGGGCACTTGATCGAAGCCCGCGTCGACGACATCCCGCACGCCGTGCGAGCGCTGTCGGCCGGCCGCGAGCCGTGGCGCGTCTCGGTCTTCGGCGACCGCCTGCACGTGGTCACCGACGAGCCCGCCGACGTCGCGATCGCGCAGACCAAAACGGCCCTGGAAAACTCGGGCGTGCGGGTTCTGGAGATCCGCGAAGCTCGCTTCTCGCTCGAGGACGTCTTCATCGGCGCGGTGCAGCGCGCCGCGAGCGCCGCCTGATGCGGCGTCTGCTCGCACAGGTGCGCAAAGAGCTCATCCAAATCGTGCGCGACCGCATCGCGCTCACGCTCGCGTTGGCGCTGCCGGCAATCTTGCTGGTACTGATGGGTACCGCGATTTCGCTCACGGTGGGCGATCTGCCGATCGTCGTGCAGAACCTCGACGGCTCGCCCGAGTCGCTGCGGCTGATCGACGATTTCCGCGCCTCGCTGAGCTTTCAGATACGTCCCTGGCCGGTCCAGGAAAATCCAGCGCTGGCACTCGGGCGCGACGGCATCCGGGCGGCATTGGTCGTTCCTCCGGAGTTCACGCGCGATCTGCTGCGGCACCGGCAGCCGACGGTGCAGCTGATCGTCGACGGTACCGACGCCAACACGGCAAAACTCGTTTCGGGCTACGCCCAGCAAGTCGTCGCCGAATACAATCGAACGGTCGTGCGCCCGCTCAACGTGGCGATCGTTCCCGAGATTCGCCTGTGGTTCAATCCGGGCCGCGACTCCAAGAAGTTCTACGGGCCCGGCGTCTTCGTGCTGGCGCTCACGATCTTTCCGACCCTGCTCGCCGCGCTCGCGCTGGCGCGCGAAGGCGAACAGAAAACGATCCTGCAGGTCTACGTCTCGAGCATTTCGGCGCACGAATACCTGTTGGGCAAAATCCTCTCGATCATGATCGTCTTCGCGTGCGAAGCGGCGATCATGAGCGCGCTGCTCTTTACTTACTTCGGGCTGAGCCTGGTCGGCGATCCGACGCCGCTGCTGGTGGCGTCGATTCTCTACGCCTTTTGCGTGGCGTCGTTCGGCGCGATGATCGGCGTCGCGATTCCGAACCAGCTCGGCGCGATCGCCGCCGTCGCGCTCGGCGGGTTTCTGCTCACGTTCATCATGTCGGGCCTGCTCTTTCCGATCGAGAACATTCCGATTCAGCTGCGCTGGATTCCCAACTTCGTCTGGGGCCGCTACTACATCGAAATCGCCCGCGACGCGTTCCTGCAGGGTGGCGGCTGGCCCGCGACCTGGTACAAAGCCGCGATCGTCGCCGTCATCGGCGGGTTCTTCTATCTGCTGGCCTGGGGCAAGATGCGGCCCATGCAGCTGCCGGACTAGCGCGAACGATGCCGCGGCTGTTCGCGCTGCTCCTCAAAGAGTTCCGCCAGATGCGCCACGACCGGCGGATCGTTTTCATCTCGATCGTGGCGCCGTTCGTCCAGCTGGTCGTCTTCGGCTTCGTCTTGAGCGCCGACGTCACGAACCTCCCGCTCGGCATCGTCGACGACAGCCGGACCCCGCAAAGCCGCAATCTCATCGAGGTGATGACCCACAGCGAAAGCTTCCGTTTGGCCGGATATTACGATTCGACGCGCTCGCTGGGCGATGCCATCGCCGCCGGCAAAATCGACGCCGGACTCGTAATTCCGTACGACTACGCCAAGCAGATCGTGCTTCGAAAGCCGACGCAAGTGCAGATCCTGTTGGACGCCACCAACGCCAACGTGGCCGACATCGGGCAAGGCTACGCCGAGTCGGTGGTTTCGAGCTTGAGCAATACCTTGGGCTCGGCGCCGGCGACCGCGTCGGTGCAGCTCGTCGCGACCTACGTGAACAATCCCGGCCTGGTGGACTCTTGGTTCATGGTCACCGGCATCTTGGGGATTCTTCTGATCCTCAACGGCTCGATGATCTCGTCGACGATGATGATCAAGGAACGCTCGGCGGGAACCCTCGAGCAGCTGCTGATGTCGCCCGCCAGCACGACCGAGATCATCGTCTCGAAGGTCGTTCCGATCTTCGTGCTGCTCGCGGGCATGGCGATCGTCTCGATGGCGGCGATCCATTGGATGTTCGGCGTGCCCGTTCACGGGAGCGTGACCGTGGTCGTTCTCGGGATCGCGCTCTGCATGCTCTGCGGAATCGCCCTCGGAATGTTCGTCGCCACGCTGGCAAAGAACGCCCTGCAGGCACAGCTCGCGGTGTTCTTCATCAACCCGCCGCTGGCGACGCTCTCGGGCGCTTTCACGCCGATCGAGGCGATGCCCAAGTGGCTTCAGCCGCTCACCATTCCGAATCCGATCGCCAACTTCGCCGCCATCGCCCGCGGCGCGCTGATCCGCGGCGTCGACCTCTCGGTGTTATGGCCGAACTTCGCGTGGCTCGGCGGAATCACGTTCGCGCTCTTGATCTTCAGCATCGTCCGCTATCGCAGACAGCTGCTCTAACCGGCGAAGATTTCGTTGACCTCGGCGTAGCGAAGCGCCTCGCTTGCGAACGTGAAGCTGCCCTGGTCGCGCATTTCGCGAGCGGCGCGCACGACGGCATCCAGCGCGGAGCGAGAGAGTGCGCTGCCGACGCTGATGCGTTTGACGCCGAGGGCGGAAAGGTCGTCGACGCGCAAATCCATGCCGGCCAGGCCGGCGAGCACGTTCACCGGCCGGCCGACCGCGACGACCGCGGCGATCTGGTGGCGCGTCGTGATGCCGGGTGCGTAGATCACGTCGGCGCCGGCTTCGGCGTAGGCGTTCAGGCGCGCCACGGCATCGCCGAGATCGGGATTTCCGGCGATGAAGTTCTCGGCACGCGCGGTCAGCGTAAACGCGGAGGGCAGGGCCCGCGCCGCCGCTGCCGCCGCCGCAACGCGCTGCGCCGCGAACTCGATCGGATACTGCGCGGCGCCGCGTCCCAGCGGAAGATCCTCGATCGAGCAGCCGGCCAAACCGGCCGCCGCCGCTCGGCGAACGGTCTCGGCGACGCGCTCGGGCTCGTCGGCATAGCCGTTTTCGAGATCGGCGCTGACCGGCAGATCGGTCGCTTCGACCAACTGCTGGCAGTGCGCGAGCATTGCGTCGAGGTCGACGGCGCCGTCGGGTTTACCGATCGTGTACGCAAAACCCGCGCTCGTCGTCGCGATCGCCTCGAAACCCAAGACCTTCATCAGCTTAGCCGTTCCGATGTCGAACGGGTTGGGAATGACGAAGGCGCGGTCGCGCTCGTGCAGCGCGCGAAAGCGCTCGCCCTTAGTCATAGAACTTCCCTCCGGCTTCTACGTAGCCGCCGGCGTGCCGGCCGCGCGGATCGCGATGCGTCCAATGAATCACGCCGCCTCGCGGATAGAACTCGTATTCGCCCTTCACCGTCACGGACTCGCCGCCGGACAACGGAAAGGCGTTCGTGAAACCGGTGTTGGCTTCGACGCGTACGATCAAATCGCAACCCGAGGCCAAGCGCATCAAAAACCCCTCGTGCGGCGAGGTCATGCCGAACTCGGCCGAAGGATGCCCCGGCGCGATGCCGAGCACGCGCGTCACCGTCCCGTCGGCGATCACCTCGACGTGCGACGCACCTTGGCGGTAGGCCGTACAAACCGCGCCGTCGTCGGCAGATTCTTGCGTCGCCTTTCCGCAACCGCCGAGCAGGAACGCGACCGCGAGCGCCGCGGCCGCGGCGTCATACCGCACCGTTGAAACCGTAGAGGCCTTGCGAGACGACGTACTGCCAAACCGGCTCCGGAACGAGGTATCGAACGCTGCGCCCCTGTGCGAGCAGACTGCGAACGAACGTCGCCGATTCGGGAATCTCGGGCAGATTCAGCGTGCTGACCCGTTCGCGCAGGTGCTTCGGAAGCGCCGCGATGACGCGCTGCAGCGCGTCGGCGCGAACGCCGGGACGCGGCGCTATCACGAACCGCTCGAGCGCTTCCAAGACTTCGTCGAACCGCACCCAGTTGGCGCTCACCAGCGAGTCCGCGCCGATGACGAACGTGAAGCTCGCGCTGGGATATTTTGCGCGCAGCCGCGGCAGCAGATCGGCCGTGTACCCCGACGAATCCTCGCGCAGATCGGTGACGTCGAGCTCGAAACCGCGGTTGGTTGCGATCGCGCCGAGAATCATGGCGCAGCGATGCTCGGCGGTCGCGTGGGCTTTGTCGCGGTAGTGCTGGTTGCTGGTCGGAACGAACAGGACTTTGTCGAGGCCTTCGAGCAGGCGGGCGGACTCCGCAACGAAGAGATGCGCGTTGTGGATCGGATCGAACGTGCCGCCGAAAATTCCTAGCTTCATGAGTACGTGAACTCGTACTGCCCGATGCGCACGGTATCCCCTTCGACGGCGCCGAGTTCGCGCAATTTTTTCTCGACGCCCATCTTCGCCAGCGCGCGCTCGAAGCGCGCCAACGCCTCGTCGGAATCGAAGTCCGTGGTTGCGGCCAACCGTTCGATGCGCTCGCCCGAGAGTTCGAAGGCCCCGTCTTTACCGCGTTCGATCCGGAACGCGCCGGCCGGCACCAGCTCGATGTGCGCGGGCGGCGGCGTGACGATTTCCGGCAGCGGCGCGTGCTCGATACATTTCCAAATCGCGTACGTCAGCTCGCGCACGCCTTCGTTGGTGGCGGCGCTGAGGCCGTGGATCTCGGGAAACCGCTCCCGCAAGAGTTCCAGGCTGCGGCGCGCGTCGGGAAGGTCGATCTTGTTGAGTGCCAATAGCGCCGGCTTCTCCAAGAGCTTGGGGTTCCAGTCGCGCAGTTCGTTCTCGATCGTGGCTTTGTCGTGAAGGATTTCGTCGAGCGGCTTGGCGCCGTCGAGCAAATGCACGAGCGCGCGCGTGCGCTCCACGTGCTTGAGAAAGACGTCGCCCAAGCCGGCGCCGGCGTGCGCGCCCTCGATCAGCCCAGGAACGTCGACCATCACGAACGACTCGTCCTCGGAAAGGCGCACCACGCCCAGCTGCGGCTCGGTCGTCGTGAACGGATAGTCCGCGATCTTCGGGCGCGCCGCCGATACGACCGACAGCAGCGTGGATTTGCCGGCGTTGGGAACGCCCACGATGCCGCAATCGGCGAGTAAGCGCAACTCCAGGCGCAGGGTGCAGCGTTCGCCGGGCACGCCCTTTTCGGCAAACCGCGGCGCTTGCCGGGTGCTCGTCGCGAAGTGCTGGTTGCCCAACCCGCCGCGGCCGCCTCTGGCAACCAGCACCCGCTCGCCGGGCCGCGCGAGATCGGTCAGGAAGGCTTCGGGCTTTCCTTCGAAGCTGCGGTAAATCAGCGTTCCGACCGGAACGTCGACGACCAAATCCTCGCCGCTCTTGCCCGACTTGTTCGAGGTGCCGCCGGGCTTGCCGGAATCGGCGGCAAAGGTCCGCTTGAAGCGAAACTCGACCAGACTGGACAGTTCCGGATTGGCCTCGAGATAGACGCTGCCGCCGTGGCCGCCGTCTCCGCCGGCCGGTCCGCCCTTGGGAATGTACTTCTCGCGACGCCACGCGACGATCCCGTCGCCGCCGTTTCCGGCCGCGACCGCGATGCTCGCCTCGTCGATGAACTGCACCGCGCGCTCGCTATAATTGCAAAGGGGGCCGGTCGGCCCCCGCTCGATTCTTCGGGCTTCCGGCGATCAGGCGGCCGGAACGATGTCGACGTGCTTGCGATTGCGGCGCGTCGAGAACGCCACCGTGCCGTCGATCAAGGCGAAGAGGGTATGATCCTTGCCGATGCCGACGTTTTGACCGGGATAGAAGCGCGTCCCCCGCTGGCGCACGATGATGTTGCCGGCCAATACGCGCTCGCCGCCGAACCGCTTCACGCCCAATCGCTGGGCATTCGAATCGCGGCCGTTGCGCGTGGAGCCGGCGCCCTTTTTGGACGCAAAAAGCTGAAGGTCGAACTCGAACATAGCCGGGAGAGTATATCAGGGCCGCCCGGCCTTTGGCAACGCACCCGCCGCGCCTCCGCGGCCGGCCTTTTGCGGCTTTCCGAACCGGCCCCTCGGAGGGAGAGCGGGGAAGCGGTCTGAAGGGCCGATCTGGGCGCTTCGCACCAGTCTCTCCACACGTGTGGACAAGCCTGTGGAGAAAGTCGGCCCGGCACCGGCAGGAACCGGCCGGGAACCCTTATCCTGCCGAACGAATTGAGCCGGCCGATCGGGTCCTTCGCCCCCGTGCATAAAGCCGAAAATTCCGCGAAACTTCGTAATCGGCCGCCTGTGGATAAGTGTATAAATTCGTGCATAATTGCCGCAGGAGCAGCCCTTGATTAAGCCAAGTTCATGCGCCCTCACGGGCTCGGGTGGGGACCGGAAACTGGTCAAAAAACGGGGACGCAGAGGATGGCGCTTGCGATCGGCAATTCCGACGTTTCAAACGACCTTTGGCAGTCGGCGCTCGCCACTTTGGAGCGCAATTTTTCCAAACCGGTTTTCGAGATGTGGATCAAACCGATGCGGTTCGTCTCCTACCATGGAAACGAGCTGCACCTGGCCGTGCATAGTAAATTCGCTCGTGAGTGGGTGGGCACGAAGCTTCAAAGCCAGATCATCGACGTCTTAAGAGAAGTTTTTGGAGGCGACTTGGACCTGCGGCTCTCGGTTGCCGAACCGAGTGAGACCGGCGCCGGCGTCGCGCCGATCCCGACCCGCCCCCCCGAGGACCTGCGGACCGCCAACCTTAACGTCCGCTATACATTCGAAGAGTTCGTGGTCGGCAACTCCAACCGGTTCGCCCACGCGGCCGCCCAAGCGGTCGCCAGCGCGCCGGCCCGGGCCTACAATCCGCTCTTCCTCTATGGGGGCGTCGGGTTGGGCAAGACGCACCTCATGCACGCCATCGGCCACCGCGTGATGCAGGACAACGCCAGCGCGAACGTCGTGTACGTGACCTGCGAAAAGTTCACCAACGAGTTCATCATCGCGCTGCAAAACAACCGCACGCCCGAGTTCCGCAACCGCTACCGACAAGTGGACGTACTCTTGATCGACGACATCCAGTTCCTGGCCGGCAAGGAAACGACCCAAGAAGAGTTCTTCCACACCTTCAATGCCTTGCACGAGTCCGGACGGCAGCTGATCATCTCGTCCGACCGGCCGCCCAAAGAGATCCAAACGCTGGAGTCGCGGCTCCGGTCGCGGTTCGAGTGGGGTCTGCTCACCGACATTCAAGCGCCCGACCTGGAAACGCGCGAAGCGATCCTGCGCAAGAAAGCCGAGAGCGAGAAGATCCCGGTGCCCGACGAGGTCACGTCGTTCATCGCCAAGGTGATTCCGTCGAACATCCGCGAGCTCGAAGGCGCGCTCATCCGCGTCGTGGCTTACGCCTCGTTGACGAAATCGCCGATCACCATCGACCTCGCGGCCGAAGTTCTCAAGAGCGCGGTCGCGCAAGCACCGCTCCAGCGTATTACGATCGGCAAGATCAAAGAGACGGTCTCGGGCGCGCACGGACTGACCGTCAAAGAGATGGACAACGGCCGGCGCGATCAGCGGCTGGCGGCGCCGCGGCAAATCGCCATGTACATCGCCACCGAGCTCACCAACTATTCGCTTCCTCAAATAGCGCGCGAGTTCGGGAAGAAAGACCACACGACGGTCATGTACGCGCGCGACAAGATCAAAGACCAAATGCAACGCGACGAAGCCTACCGGAATAAGATTCGGCAGCTCGTTGCGATGTGTCAAAATCCGTAAGTACCCGCGTCGCGCACGGCGCGGCGCCGCCGCGACGCTCCGGGGCGACAACGGGGTTGTCGCCCTTTTTCTGGCTTCCGCCCGATCCCCGGTACTCACACGCTTGGGCACAGGGCCGGCCCACTCACAGGGATAACTCCCGTGGGAGGATGTGCGGCGTGGAATACGTGCATGGCGGTCGGTAACGGTCCACAACTTATTCCGGGCGCAAAGCCGCGTCGGCACTGGTAAAAGGGTACTTGTTCGCAGATTACACCGCTCTACTACTGTTACGGCTCTTTCTTGTAAATTCTACGGGCGACCAGCTCGCACGACGAACGGTGGACGAATGAAGTTTAGCTGCAACACCAAGGACATCGCCGCGGCGGTCGGCGCCGCCAGCAAGGTCGTCAACGCGCATACGACGGTGCCGATTCTCTCGAACGTGCTGCTTGCGGCCGACGACGGAAAGATCGCGGTTCGCGCCACCGATCTCGAACTGACGCTCGAACACGCCTTTCCCGCCGAGATCGGCGAAGGCGGCTCGGTCACCGTTCCCGCAAAACTGTTCTCGAGCTACCTCGCAAATCTGCCCGCCGGCTCGCTCGAGTTGACCGGGACGCCGACCCGCGCCAGCGTGAAGTGCGAGCGCAGCAACTACGACTTTCACGCCCTGCCTGCCGACGAGTATCCGCCGCTGCCGGCCGCCACCCGCGGCTCGCACTTCACGATCGCAGCCAAGACGTTTCGCGACGGCATCGACGGCACGATTTTCGCCGCTTCGAGCGAAGAGGCGCGCGGCGCCGTGCTGATGGGAACGCTGCTCGAAATCGAAGGCGACGCGCTCACGATGGTCGCGACCGACGGATATCGGCTGGCAAAGTTCACCACGACGCTGGAGGACGGCATCGAAGGCAGCGAACGCTACATCGTGCCTTCGCGCGCCCTGGCCGAAGTGGCACGCAATTTGGGCGGCGGCGAAAAGATTGCCGTCAGCGCGCTCGGCGCGCAGAGCAACCAGCTCCAGATGACTGCGGCCGACGTCTCGATTACGGTCCGGCTCGTCGACGGACAATATCCGAACTATCAGCAGGTGATTCCGGCAAAATTCGATCGCTCGATCGTGGTCAGCACCTCCGGGCTGATCGGGAGCTTGCGCCGCGCCGAGCTGGTCGCTGGAGATCGGGCGAGCATGGTCAAGCTCGCGATTGCCAATCAGACGCTGGTCGTGACCGCCAGCTCGGACATTTCGGGCAACGCGTACGAAGAACTCGAAGTCGAGCAGACCGGCGAGGATCTCACGATCGCGTTCAACGCCCGGTATCTCGTCGAGATTCTCAATCACGTCAAGAGCGAGCGGACCGCGATCGAGTTTCTGGGACCGCTCTCGCCGGCGGCGATTCGGCCGCTCGAGCCGTTGGAGAGCGGACAGCAGCTCTACGTATTGATGCCGCTGCGCCAGTGAACGCGCCGTCGCGCCGGCGATGCAGCTGACGCACCTCGCGCTCTCGAACTTCCGGAACTACGCCGAGCTCGACCTCGATCCGAGCGCCGGGCTCAACGTGTTCGTCGGCGCGAATGCCCAGGGAAAGAGTAACTTGCTCGAAGCCATCGCGATGCTCGGAACCGGAAAGTCGTTCCGCACGAGCCGCGACGGCGATACCGTTCGCGAGGGCGTGGAGCTGGCGGTGGTGCGCGGCGACGCGCGCGTGCGCGCCGGGACGGTGCGGTTGGCCTGTACGATCGCCAAGAGTTCGCGCGGCACGCGAAAGACGTATACCGTGAACGAACGGCCGGTGCGGTACGCGACCTTTTTGGGCAAGGTCCGCGTCGTAACGTTCGTGCCCTCCGATCTCGCGCTGGCGTCGGGGCCGCCGGCCGGCCGGCGCGCGCTGCTCAACGTCGCGCTCGCTCAAGAAGGCACGCGGTATTACGGCGACTTGGCGCGCTATCGGAAAACGCTGGCGCAAAAGAACGCGCTGCTGCGCGGTACGGTCGCCCCCGATCCCGAACTGCTGGAGATCTACGACCGCACGCTGGTCGAAGCCGGATCGGCGCTGATGCTCGCGCGCGACCACTTCGTGCGCGCGCTGGCGCCGCCCGCCGCGGCCGCGCATCGCCGCTTCAGCAACGGCGCCGAACGGCTCGACGTCGCCTACGCTCCCGACGTGGTCTTCGAGACCCCGACGGCCGACGGGGTCGCGGCGGCGTTCGCCGCTCGCCTCCGGCAGTGCGCGGATGCGGAGCGCGCGCGCAAGACAGCGGTTTGCGGGCCGCATCGCGACGACGTGACGCTCGCGCTGGACGGCCGGTCGCTGGCCGCGTTCGGATCGCAGGGCCAGCAGCGCACGGCCGTGCTCGCGCTCAAGGTGGCCGAATACGGCGTCATGCGCGAGCGCGCCGGCGAGGCGCCGCTGCTGTTGCTCGACGACGTGCTCTCCGAACTCGACCGCGACCGGGCGGCCGCGTTTCTGTCGGGGATCGGCGAATACGAGCAAGCCTTCGTGACCGCGACCAACCTTCCGCCGGGCCTTCCGGCCGGCGTTCGGACGTACGTCGTCGAGGACGCACGCGTTCGGACGGCCGCATGAAGGCGCTTTCGGACGCGCTCGGCGAGTGGGCGCCGTCGGCGCACCCGTCCTCGCACGCCGATCCGGTCGCGCTGCTGGCGGCGGGCTG
>DATJUC010000023.1:0-12206 GCA_035502675.1 Candidatus Acidiferrales bacterium
TGCCGAAGTACGCCGGCGACCAAATTCAAGCTCGCGCGGCCGCGAGCTTCGAGAAGGCGCAGGCGGCCAACCGAACCGCCGACGCATTTCTGCTGTTGACCGTAGTGTTCGCCAGCGTCTCGTTCCTGGCCGGAATCAGCACGAAGCTGGTGTACCCGCGCCATGCGATCATCGTTGCGGTCGCGACGATCGGTCTCTTTTACGGTCTTTACCGCCTCGCCGCGCTGCCGTTCTTGTGATGCACGATCACGTCGTCGCCGAGCCGGGATTTGCCGTTCGCCTGCTGGTCGCGGGGCTGCTGGGCGCGGCGATCGGTTTCGAGCGCCAATGGCGGCAGCGCGGAGCCGGCTTGCATACCAGCGCGCTGGTCGCGATCGGCGCGGCGTTGTTTGCGCTGCTCGGTCCGGTGCTGGGCTCCGCGAGCGAGACGCGAGTGCTGGCGAACATCGTCACGGGCGTCGGATTTCTGGCCGGCGGCGTGATCCTGCGCCAAGGTACGAGCGTGACGGGGTTGAACACGGCCGGCACCATTTGGGCAACCGCCGCGGTCGGAGCCTTCGCCGGCGTCGGGCTGTTTTGGGAGGCCACCTTGGGGGCGCTCGCGATCGCGACCTTCAACCTGTGCCTGCAGCCGATGGTGATGTGGGTCGACGGACACGCGGCGCTCTTTCGCGAGCGCCACGGCGACAAGTATTATCTCTTGCAGGTGCTCAGCGACGATACGGTGTCGGAGTCGGTGCGCTCCGACATCGTTCGAGCGGTCGAAGGGTCGAAACTGCAGCTGCACAGTCTGGCCAGCGCGTCGACTGCGGACGGCGTGGAAGTAAACGCGGAGATCTTTTTGCTGCGGCGGGACGATGCGGTGATCAACGCGCTGGCAACCGCGCTCGGTCAGCGCGCCGGGGTTCGCAAAGTCAACTGGAAGATCGTCGACTCGGCGTGAGAGGAGACCGGCACGCATGATCACGCATCGCGAGTTCAAGCTGCTTCTCCGGCCGGAGCGCTTTCCAACGCGCCGGTCGGTCTTGGACTTCAACGCCATGCTCGAGGACGCGTGCCGCCGGCTGAAGGTTCGCTACGAGCCGTTCGATCCGATCGACTCGCAGCTGCGGGTCGTGCAGTTTTACGATACCGGAAATCGCGCGCTGCGAAACAACGAACTGATCTTCCGGATACGCCAGCTGCGCGAAGGCGGCTGGCCGGACGACAGCTGGGAGGTCACGTTCAAAGCGCGGCATCACGACCGCGCCAAGGCGGAGGCGTTCGACAGCAGCTCCACCTTTACCAACCAGCAGAAGAAGAAGAAGTTCAAGGAAGAGCTGCTGCGCGGCGACTCGCCCGGAACGATCACGTCGATCTATTCGAATAACTGCATCTTGGAATCGCCGGAGCTGGCGATGGAGCTGCCGCTGCGCCGGCTGGCCGACTTCTTCCCGCACCTCAAGTCGCTGAACCTCGATCTGGACCAGACGCTCGAGATCGTCGGCCGAGCGAAGGTCTTCGAGATCGAAGCGAAGCTTGGCAATCTGTTCTTCGGGCATCACACGACCGCGACGACCACGCTGGCGGTTTGGGCGCGGCCCGTCCCGGACCGGTTCGAGCCGCTGATTGCCGAGTTCGGCTGGTCGTACCATCCGGTCGCCGACCCCAAGGGACAGGAAGCCGACCGCGCCGCCGACGCGGCACGACGAAGACCGCGCTGATCTACGGCGATTCGGGAAACTAGGTCTGCGAGGGTTTGCAGTTTCTGGATAGCGACGCCCGGCGGCCGATGCTATCCTGGCTATTCAATGCCCCCGCAAAAGATTGCGGCAATTCTGCTTCTGATCGGCCTGATGCTGCACACCGGGCTTCAGGTGGACCGGGAGCGGTTGTTGGCCGTCCTGAAGGACTATGGGCTGCTGGCGCGAGCCTTCCTGGCGAACTTCATCATCGTTCCGGTCGCAGCGGTCTTGGTGGTTCGCGGCCTTCATTTAGAGGCCGCAATCGCGACCGGCGTGCTGCTGATGGCGATTGCCCCCGGCGTTCCGTTCGTGGTCGTCTCGGGCGGCCGGCGAAAAGGCGGCAGCTTGGGCTTCGCGCTGTCGCTGGCGTTCTTGCTGCCGCTGGTCTCGGTCGTCACGGTACCGATCACCGCAAGGCTGGTGCTCCCGCTGAGCGGGCCGATTTCGGAGAAAGCGCTCCTGATTTCGCTGCTGGTGTTTCAGCTCGTTCCGCTGCTGATCGGCATCGCGATTTCGGACCGCGCTCCGCGCGTCGCCGAGCGGCTGTCGCGGCCGCTGGTCGTCATGATGCTGGCCGTTCTGGCGGTCTTGCTGGGATTGATGGCGGTAAAGATCGTGACGTCGATCGGTTCGGTCTACGGCTCGCGAGGCATGTTTGCGATGCTGGCGATCGTCGTGGTTTCGGTGGTGACCGGATGGCTGCTGGGCGGGCGAAAACGCGAGTTCCGGCGCACGTTGTCGATCGGCACCGCCCTGCGAAACATCGGTTTGGCAGCCACGGTCGCGACGGCGTTCCGCATCGACTTGGTGCTCGCGTCCGTCTTGACGTATCTCGTGGTGCAGTTCCTGGTCGTACTACTGCTCGGGACGTATTACACTCGCACCGCCGGGGCCGCTCCGGCGCAGGCATCGCCATGAGCGGGATCGGCATCGTTCTAATCGCGCTGGCACTGTCGGTCGACAACTTTTCGATCGCGCTGGCGGTCGGCGCGCAGCGCGCGTCGGGCCGGTTCGCAGCGCTCGTGCGGCTGCCGCTGGTCTTCGGCGTCTTCGCCGCGGTGGCGCCGGTGCTGGGATGGTTGCTGGGCTCGCGCGCGACCAGCGTCGTGAGCCAGCATGCCGGCATCGCGGCGTTCGTGGTGCTGACGATCGTCGGCTGGAGAACGCTGCGTTCGGCCTGGACGCCGGGCGGCGAAACCCTGCCTGCGGCCGACTCGTGGCCCGCGGCGCTGGCCATGGGCTTGGCGACCAGCGGCGATTCGCTGGCGGTCGGCTTCGCACTGGGTCTCGCCCATACCGACGTGGTCGCACTCGGTGCGATCAACGGCACGATCTGCGCGACGCTTTCGCTTGCCGGGATGCTGGTGGGCGATCGGCTCGGGCGCGGTTTTCCGCGTCACAGCAAGGTGGCGGCAGGGATCGTGCTGATCGGCATCGGCGTTCACGCGCTGGGCGTTCAGCTATGAGCGATCGGCGGGGCCGGTGACGCCGCTGATCTTTTCGCCGCAGTTCGCGCTGTGGTCGCTGGGGACGCTCGGCATTCTCGACTTGATCGCCGCGTCGACCAACGCGTTCAACGGCGCGCTGCTCGCGCGCCGGCCCGATCACTACAAGCACTTCACCGTGATGGGGATCGTACTGCTGGCGTTCGTCGGCGGCATCGGCGGCGGCATCCTGCGCGACGTCTTACTGGACACCGTTCCGAAGCCGCTGCTCAATCCGTGGTACATCGTCGCGTGCTTCGGCGCGGCCGGGCTGGCGCTGACGATCGAGTATTACTCGGGACAGCGGTTCCGTTCGGGCCTGTTCGCGTTCATGACCGCGTTTTCGCTGCCGTGGTACGCGATCGTCGGCGCCCAGACGGCCGTGGATCGCCACCTCGGCTATTTCGCGGCGACGCTGATCGCGGTCATCGCCACGACCGGCGGCCGCTCGATCATCGACATCGCGTGCGGCGTGATTCCCAAGCAGCTCGTGCGCGGCGAGAACTTCGTCTTGACCGCGGTGTTGACGGCCGCGCTGTATTTGGTTTTACGGTACACGTTCGGCGTCGACGTCGTCGTCTCGACGGCGATCGCCGCCGTCTTCGGATTCGGGTTTCGGTTGCTGTCTCAGTTCTTGGGGTGGGAGGAGTTCGAGCCATGGGAACCGCCGCCGAGCGAAGCCGGCGAGAAGCCCCGCCACGGACTAGGCGACGATCTTCTAGCAGAGTTCAAACGCTAAATCAACAGAGGAGAACCCAACTACATGCCGGCTAAGAAACCGAACATTCTCATCCTATGGGGCGACGACATCGGCATCTGGAACATCAGCCGTTTCAGCAACGGCATGATGGGCTACCGGACGCCGAACATCGATCGCCTGGCCAGCGAAGGCGGCCTTTTCACCGACTACTACTCGCAACAGAGCTGCACCGCCGGCCGGGCGTGCTTCATCACGGGTCAGAATCCGATTCGTACCGGACTCACCAAGGTCGGCATGCCGGGCGCCACCGTCGGCCTGCAGCCGGAAGACCCAACCATCGCCGAGCTGCTCAAGCCGCTCGGATATGCCTGCGGCCAGTTCGGTAAGAACCACCTGGGCGACCGCAACGAGTTTTTGCCGACGGTTCACGGCTTCGACGAGTTCTTCGGCAACCTGTATCACCTCAACGCCGAAGAGGAACCCGAGCTGCCGGACTATCCGAAGATGCCGTGGTTCAAAGAACAGTTCGGTCCGCGCGGCGTTCTGCATTGCTGGGCGACCGACCAAGACGACGCGACGGTCGATCCGCGCTGGGGGCGCGTCGGCAAGCAAAAGGTCACCGACACCGGGCCGCTGACGAAGAAGCGGATGGAGACGGTCGACGAAGAGTTTACCGCGGCCGCGATCGACTGGATGGAGAAGCAGGCCAAGGGCGACCAGCCGTTCTTCATGTGGTACAACTCCACCGCGATGCACTTCCGCACGCACGTCGCCGAGAAGAACATCGGCAAGAGCGGACAAGATCCGTACAGCGACCGGATGGTCGTCCACGACGAGCAGATCGGCATGATCTTGGACAAGCTCGACGAGCTGGGCATCGCCGACAACACGATCGTGATGTACTCGACCGACAACGGCCCGCAGAACGACACCTGGCCGGACGGTGCCAACACGCCGTTCCGCGCGATGAAAGATACCAACTGGGAAGGCGGCTGGCGCGTCCCGTGTTTCATCCGCTGGCCGGGCGTGATCAAGCCGGGTTCGACGTATAACGGCATCGTCTCGCACATCGACATGTTCCCGACGCTGTTGGCCGCCGCCGGAAACGCGGACGTCACCCAGCAGCTTCTCGACGGCTGCAAGGTCGGCGACAAGAAGTTCAACGTCCATCTCGACGGATTCAACATGATTCCGGACTTCAGCGGACAGGTGAAGGAGAGTCCGCGCAATTACATCGTCTACTTCAGCGACGACGGCGACATCATGGCCGTGCGAGTCGGCGACTACAAGTTCCAGCTGGCCGTGCAGCGGGCCGAGTCGACGAATGCGTGGGCGGAACCGTTCGTGAAGCTGAGGCTGCCGCACATCATGAACTTGCGGCGGGATCCGTTCGAGCGCGCGGATTTCAATTCGAACGTCTACTGGGATTGGGCGGTCGATCACGTCCCGCAGATGTACCTGATGCAGGCGGTCGTCGCCCAGCAGATCGAGGACTTCAAGAAGTTCCCGCCGCGCCAGAAGCCGGCATCCTTCAACCTCGATGCGGTCCTGGCCGAAGCGCAGCAACCGCACGGGTAGAAGTACCCTGGCGCCATGATGCTCCAAAACGAAGCGACGGCGGACCGCGCCGTCGCTTCGCGGGTAGCGGAGTTTTACCGGCGGCACCCCTATCCGCCGCCGGTCGACGACCTCGAGGCGTACCGACGGACGTGGAACGACGCACGCCGGCGCGCCGAAGCGCACCTGTTTTGGCCGAGCGCGCCGTACCGCGAGGACCGCCGCATCCTGGTGGCCGGCTGCGGCACCGTTCAGGCGGCTCACTACGCGGTGCGCTGGCCCAACGCGAGCGTGCTCGGCGTCGACGTCAGCGCCGAAAGCGTTGCCTTTACGCGCGAGCTGAAGGAGCGCCACGCTCTCGACAACCTCGAGGCCGTCGTGCGGTCGCTGGAAGACGCCGGCGAGCTTGGCGGGACGTTCGACTGGATCGTCTGCACCGGCGTGCTGCACCACCTGCCCGACCCCGACGCAGGGCTGCGGGCGTTGCGCGCGGTGTTGGCGCCGGGCGGCGCGATGCACGTGATGGTCTACGCGCCCTACGGCCGGGCCGGCATTTACATGCTGCAAGAGTATTGCCGGCGGTTGGGAATCGGCGCGAGCGACGCGGAGATCGACGAGCTGGCGGCGGCCTTGCGAACGCTGCCGGAAGACCACCCGATCGTCCCGCTGTTGCGCGAGTCGCCGGATTTCGGCGACGTGGCCGGGATGGCGGACGCGCTGCTCAACCCGCAGGATCGCGCGTACACGGCCGGCCAGCTCGCCGATTTGCTCGCGCGCAACGGTCTGAGGTTCGGCCGCTGGATTCGCCAGGCGCCGTACCTGGCTTCGTGCGGCTCGCCGGCGAACGGTCCGCATCGCCCGCGGCTCGCGGCGATGGATCCGATGGACTGCGCGGCGGCGCTCGAACTGTTTCGCGGAACGATGGTGCGCCACAGCGTCGTCGCGTACCGCGACGACGAGGCCGCGCTCGGAAAGGTCGATTTCGACGGCGACGCGGCCGATCGATTCGTCCCGGTGCGAATCCCCGGAACGATCGCGGTCCGCGAGAAACTGCCGCCCGGCGCCGCGGCGGTGCTGCTCAACCGCAACCATACCTACCGCGACCTGTACCTGCCGATCGATGCGGAGCAGGCGCGGCTGTTCGACGGCATCGACGGCGTTCGGACGATCGGAGAGCTGGGCCGCCAACGCAGCGCCGGCGCGCAGGTGCAGGAGTTTTTCCGCCGGCTTTGGGAGTGGGATCAGATCGTGGTGGATACCTCCGGTGCCTAACCGGGTCGACGATATGGTCGAGATCGCGGCCGGTGAGTTCACGATGGGCTCGGCCGACTTTTATCCCGAGGAACGGCCGCTGCGCCGCGTCTCGGTCGAGGCGTTCGCGATCGACCGTTGCCCGGTGACGAACCGCGAGTTTACGGCGTTCGTCGAGGCGACCGGTTACGAAACGCTGGCCGAACGCCCGATCGATCCGGCCGAATATCCCGGCGCGATTCCGGAGATGTGCGTGCCCGGATCGCTGGTCTTTCGACCGACCAGCGGCCCGGTCGACCTGCGCGACTGGTCGCAATGGTGGGCGTGGACTCCGGGCGCACAGTGGCGGCATCCGTACGGCAAGGATTCGTCGATCGCCGAGCGGGGCGATCATCCGGTCGTGCACGTCGCTTTCGAGGACGCGCAAGCGTATGCGGCGTGGGCCGGCAAAGCGCTTCCCACCGAGGCGGAGTGGGAGTTCGCGGCGCGCGGCGGTCTGGACGGCGCGGCCTACACGTGGGGCGACGAGATGGTGCCCGCCGGCCGATTCATGGCCAATACGTGGCAAGGCGAGTTTCCCTGGCAGAATCTGGTGCTGGACGGTTACGAACGCACGTCGCCGGTGGGTACGTTCCCGGCCAACGGTTACGGGCTGTACGACATGGCCGGCAACGTGTGGGAGTGGACGCAGGATTGGTACACCGCTCGGCCGGGCGTGGAGCCGGCAAAGCCGTGCTGCGGCGGGGGCGGGGCGCGCGTGGTCGAGGCGAGCGAGAGTTACGATCCGAACCAGCCGTCGGTGCGCATCCCGCGCAAAGTTCTCAAGGGCGGCTCGCATCTGTGCGCGCCGAACTACTGCCTGCGTTTTCGGCCGGCAGCGCGCTCGCCGCAGATGATCGACAGCTCGATGAGCCACATCGGTTTTCGCTGCGTCCGCCGCTAGCCCGGACGATTTTGGAGGGCGGCATGCGTGTGACGCCGTTGGTTTTTACAAGCGCGGGTCGCGCCGAGCTCAACGTGAATCAGGGCTCATCACAGGCCAACGCGATAATCTGCGCGCCGGGACCCCAGTAACCTCCCGTGAACGTGAACGGCAGCGACTTGCCGTTCGGATTTGGAGTGGCGCTAACTTCGGGCGACCAGCCGAGCCGGTCATCGGGGCCTCCCCCGTACGAGCCGGCGTAATAGCACGTGGCGTATGTCGAGAAGCGTTTCCTGGCGGCCGTAACGGTGAACGTAAACTGGCCGTTAAATTGGACGCCGTTCTTGGCGTGCATATCCATCAAAAAATAGAGAAACGCTTTGCCTGGGCAGCCGCCGCTGGCATAACATGGTGAAGGATATTTGGGGAACCGCTTTCCGTTCACGGTGCCGGTGATATCGCCGTGGCCGGTAGCGTCGGCGATGCTCAACCAATCGGCGTGGGTCGCGTTGCTGTGCGGCAGCGCATACGTTACCTGGAATCCTCTATAGGGAACGAGGGCGAGCGTGGTGCCCGATTCCCGGAGGGTTACACGCGTGCAGGCGCCGTGGAACGTCGGATACTTCGCGACGGCGCAGTCTCCGGCCGGCGAATTCGGCACGGCGAAGGCAGCGTTCGCCGGCACGGTGTTTGGAACCGAAGCCGATTCCGCGCAGCCGGCGATCAAGAGCGCGGAAACGAAGATCGCTAAACCGTAAGGCCATCTCATACTCAAGCGACATTCTCCAGATGACCTCGCGCTTCCGCGGCGGGCAGTCCCCTTCCGCCTCCTAACGGTCGGTCGGCGCTCGCATCGCCGCAGCGATTCAACGCTTTAGCGCCGGGAGAGGAGCAGACGTACGGTCGATCCCCCCGGGACCCGGAACAACAGGTGGCCTTGCGGCGTCGAGGTCGGGGAAACCGTTGTCCGTCCAACGCGAGCCGTACCGCTTGGGGCCGGCCGCGCAGCATCGCGCGGTATGACCCGGATCGAACAGCAGGCGCGTCCGTCACCGGCGATCGAAAGCTTCACGATGGTCGGATGCGTGGTTTCCGAGACTCGCAACCCAAACGCGGGATAATCGCAAAACAGCGTGCAGTCGAGCGCCTCCAGGTAGGCGTAGTGGCGCACCGTCAGCGCAGGCGCGAGGCCGCTCCCGTATATTTCTTGGCCAACCTGTCCGCACTTCTGCCAACCCTCTTGCAGGTCTTCAAGCGGTACCGCGAGGTCGGCAAAAATGCGGCCGCTCTTCGGGTGCTCCGCCAAAGCCTGTCGCGGGAGGTTGCTGGGGTAGTAGTACCAAGCTCGCTGCAACACGTGACGGCAGTACTCGGCCAGCAGAAGACGAACCGACGGCAAGATGTCGTCGCCTCCTATGCGTAAGTACTCGCGAAACTTCGAGGAGTTCTCCATTTCCTCGTACGCAGCAAGATACGGGGCATCGGGCAACGGGAAAATCCCGAAAAACGTCGAGTAGGCTCGTGCGTTGCCGTAGCGGCAATCCCATAGCCATGCATTATCCAAGACGTTCGCCAAGCATAAATAGCTTAGATCGAGATACTCGGGCCGGCCGGTCAGGAAGTATAGGCGCAACGTCGCATCTGCCGCAAACCCGGTCGAATTCATTTGATAACCGACGTTGAAGCCCAGTCCCTTGAGCCGATCCGCAGCTCTTTCGGCTTCGTCCAGCCATTCGGGTTCCCCAAAAATGTCGTAGGCTTGGAGCATCACGCTGGCGTAGAGTCCGCTCACGTCGTTCTCGCCTCCGGAACCCTCGCGTGCTTCGGCTCGAAAGATCTCGAGCGTATCCAGATGAAAGAACACGGGGAATCGGTACTCGAAGCGATGGGCGACGCGCCGGGCGTAGCCGAGCGAGCGTCGAAATAAATCGCGCAGTGCCGTATCGTGCGTCCGCTTCACCAAGCGCGCGACGTTGAAAAGCGTGTGATAGATATACCAGCTGTCGGCATAGCGCGTGCTGCCGCGTACGTCCGGCGGTCCCGGATCGCATTGCCCTTCCGGCCAGCGCGTGAAGCAGTTGAGTTCCGCGTCGAAAAACGAGGGAAGCGATCGAAAAATCTGCTCCGCAAACGAAACCGCCGTTTTGGACCATGCGGCGTATTCGTACGTGGGGAGCAAGACCGTAAGCTGGACCATGCTCTCCGGAGGCTTGGTTTTGTCGCCGGCGTACGGCGCGAGATACGCGCGTCCGCGTTGTTCGATCCTGCATTCGTCCGAATACGTCAAGTTGAGAATCGTTTGCTCGGCCATATGCGGCCAGTCGTGATATTCGGGCTCGGGCCGGTCGAGTGCGCAATAGACGGCTGCAAAATGATCGAGATATGCCGAGGCGATGGAGCCATCGGAAACCGGTACGTCAGGCGAGAGGCTAATCGAAGCGTCCGAGACTTGAAACTCTCGTCCCGCGGGTAGTGGTCGCCGTTCGTTTGACGGCAACGTGAAGCCCGCCTCGGGCCATAGTCCTCCGACACAGTCGGCCGGCGACGTACCGGTCGCGGTGAAGTACTCGCACAGGCTCGAATAGTTCTGAAAGTACATCATCGAGCCGAAGTCCGCCGCGCTAGCAAACACAATTCCAGAGCGGAGCCCGCGTTGTCGCGTATGGATCGTGCCCGAATCCGTTAGGAAAAGCAAATCGCGGGGCCAGCCGCTCAGAACGAGGTCGCTAAATGGAGAAAGCCAAACCCTTACGCGCGCTACCTCTGGCGCCGACAATTCGACGCGCAGGCGCCCGTACGACGTCGCCACATTATACGCGCCTTCCGGCGATCTTTCGACGAGCAACGATCCGTCGGGGGCGGTTGCGAGCCGGAGTGCCGCAAACGGCTTTGGGCCGTTCGCAAGCGTGAGCCAGAGGTTCGCATCCGTTCTACAAACCCGCAGCGTATAGGAGCCGAGCCGCATTTTGCTTCCGGGGATGTCGACCGCTCGAGCAAGGTCGGCCGACGCAGCCAGGAGCCAAGGCGTTTTCATGGACGTATTCTTACCCGACCGCCAAACGTTGTGGATCTCGCCTAGTGTCGGGCCCGGCACTTGGTGAGACCTCGAGCGCTTCGTCGGCCGCGCGTTGCCGTTTACGACGGCGTCGTGAGCATCACGATGAAGAGTTGGATCACGTTGCTTTGCCGGTCGTAGAAGATGACGGAGCACGCGCTCGAGCCCTCGGGGGTCGACGAGCGCGGTCCTTCATCGGTAATCGTGAAGCTGCTCTTGGGTCCGTCGCCGGATGAAGGGGCGAGCTTCAAGGCATCCTCGCTGTAGCTCGCCGTATGCTTGTCGTCGCAGAGGGCGCCGGGATACTCCGGGTTGTTGAGGACGGATTGCGGAAGCCCGGCGCTGCTTTGCGCCGCCCAGATGGTGCCCTTGTAGTTCTTCTCCGTCAGTGCGACGGTCGCGCTTTCGTCGATCCCGGTGCACGCGTTGGCCTTGGTGGGATAGCACAGCGCTGCGTTGACCGAATGGCTATAGCTCTGACCGGAGCAGACGGTGCCGGTGGACGAGCTCGGCGTTCCGCTCGTGAGGGTAATGCAGAGCGGCTCAGCGGCGAAGATGGTAACCGGCACGTCGGCGGCTTTGAGGTGCTTGCCGAAGTCGAGCGCCGCGACGATTTCGGGAGGGAGCGCCGGCGTGCGAACGACGCTCGAGCCCAGACCGTCGATCTGGAACTGGAACCGGTCGTGGAACGCCATGCCGCTGTGATAGGGAAACGTTAGCGCGAACGACATCTGCGCGGCGGCCGGTTTGAGCGTCGGACCGCTCAGAAGCTCGGTGCCGTCGGCTGGATCGTAGCTGACCACCGGCGAGCCGGTCATGCTCCCGCCGGTGACGCGGGCGATCGCGCCTCGTACGTCGGCGCCGTCGATCTCGGCGGGGTCGCAGATCGAAAGCTTGAGATCGGCGAGTGCGTACGGGAGTTTGACCGGCGGCGTTTGGTTATTGAGGCAATGCACGGATGCGAGCGCGATGCTCGCGCCGGCGGCCGGCATCGAATCCGAGGTGGCATTCAGCACGCCGTACGAGAAGGAAGCGCTCACCAGCCGAACCGGTTTTCCGCCGATCGCCGCCGGCGTCTTCGGGCAAGTGCTGACGAACGTTCCGACGACGCCAAAGGCGAAGTTGATGCCGAGTTGGACGCTGTACGGCGATCCGGAGCCGCTAGGCTTCGCGGCAAGCAGCTGCGTCCACGCAGCGACGTTCGGAAGCGCCTTGTAGCCGGATGCAGTGGCCGCGTACCCGGGCGGCGACCGGTCGTATCCGACGGTAAACGGAAAGTTGACGTATTGGCCGATCTGCATGTCGGTTTGGTAAACGAACCGGAACGACGCGCACGGCGACATCGGAACCGGCGCCGAGAAAACCGGTGAAAGAAAACCGTACGCCGGCTGATCCGGCGGAGCCACAAGATACGTGAACGCGTCGTCGACCGTGGTAAGCGCGGCGTCGCGGCGGACGTTCGCCGGCACCCTCGATTCGGGTGCGGTCTCCTCTGGGAGCGGTTGAGCCGCCG
>DATJUC010000024.1:0-2616 GCA_035502675.1 Candidatus Acidiferrales bacterium
GCTCGGACCGCTCGTCGCCGGCACCAAATATCGCGGCGAGTTCGAGGGCCGCGTCAAGCGCATTCTCGACGAAGTCAAGCGCAGCGCTCGCGACGTCATCCTCTTCATCGACGAGCTGCATACGCTGGTCGGCGCCGGCGCCGCGGAGGGCGCGCTCGATCTCAGCTCGATGATCAAACCGGAACTGGCGCGCGGCGAGCTGCAGTGCGTCGGGGCGACGACCTTCGACGAATACCGCAAGTACGTGGAGTCCGACGCCGCGCTCGAACGGCGCTTCCAGCCCGTCATGGTCGACGAGCCCAGCATCGAGCAGACCACGCGCATTCTCCACGGGCTGCGTGACGGCTACGCTCGCCATCACCGCGTCACGATTACCGACGAAGCCGTCGAAGCTGCAGCCGCCCTCTCGGCACGTTACATTGCGGATCGATTCCTCCCCGACAAGGCGATCGATCTGATGGACGAAGCGGCGGCGTCGGTCGCCCTCGCCAACAAGGGCGCCGCGGCGCTGCCGGCGGTGACGCGCGAACACGTCGCCGGCGTCGTCACGCGGTGGACTGGAATCCCGCAAGCGTCGCTGACCGAATCGCAAGCGACCCAGTTGCTCGATCTCGAGCGCGTGCTCTCCAAACGCATCGTCGGTCAGGAGCGCGCCATCGCGTCGGTCGCCGACGCCATCCGCCGCGCGCGCGCCGGCCTGCACGATCCGCGCAAACCGTTGGGCAGTTTTCTTTTCAGGGGACCGTCCGGCGTCGGCAAGACCGAACTCGCCAAGGCGCTGGCCGAAGCCCTCTTCGGCAGCGAATCGGCGCTGGTACGCATCGACCTCTCCGAGTTCACCGAGCAGCACACCGTGTCGCGGCTGCTCGGCGCACCGCCCGGATATGCCGGCCACGACGAGCCCGGACAGCTGACCGAGCCGGTTCGGCGACGCCCGTACTGCGTGGTCCTCTTCGACGAACTCGAGAAGGCGCACCCGGACGTCGCGGCGATCCTGTTGCAGATCCTCGACGACGGACGCGTGACCGACGCGAAAGGACGCACGATCGATTTTCGCCACGCGCTGATCGTACTGACGACGAATCTCGAGGACGACGAGCTCTCTTACTCCCTGCGTCCCGAGCTGCTCAACC
This sequence comes from Candidatus Acidiferrales bacterium, assembly GCA_035502675.1. Classification (GTDB taxonomy): domain Bacteria; phylum Vulcanimicrobiota; class Vulcanimicrobiia; order Vulcanimicrobiales; family Vulcanimicrobiaceae; genus DATJUC01. Next base: position 1,134 of record DATJUC010000024.1, read on the forward strand.
GCATCGACGACGTCGTGACCTTCGCCGAGCTCGGCTTACCGCAAATCGAAGCGATCGTCGCAATCCACGTCGACGCGCTGGCCGCCCGCTTGGGCGTGCGCGAGGTACGGCTGCGCCTCTCGGACGACGCGCGAAGTTTTCTAGCCAAGGAATCGATGGCCGCCGGCAGCGGCGCGCGCTACGTCGCGCGCACCGTCTCGCGCCACGTCTCGACGCCGCTCTCGACCGCCATCCTCCGCGGCGAGCTGCGCGCCGGCCAAACCGCCGAAGTCGATTTCAGCGATGGCGCTCTGTCCGTAAAGGCGGCGTAACCGTCTAAGGAATCAGCTGCGCGGGAGCGTTCGTCGCGGGCGAGAGCGAGAGCGCTTGCGGATTGCTGATGCCGTTGGCCAGCGTGGTCCACGAGCCCCCGCCGTAGGGCGGCGCGTACATCGTGACGGTGTTGTTGCCGTAATTAGCGACGTACAGCGTTCCAAGTGCGTCGACCGCGATCGCGACCGGCTGATTCTGGCCCCCCGTAATGACCGTCGGCGACCCGGCGTACGGCGGCGAGTATTCGGTCACCGTATTGGCCCCCTGGTTGGGGACGAAGAGGTTCGAGGAAGAGCCGAGGCCGATGGCCCCTTGCTCGTTGACGCCGTTGGTGATCCACGACACCGGGGCGCTCGCCCCGGTGTAGGGCGGCGAGAACTCGACGACCGAGTTCGGCGTGCTGTTCAGGTTGGCGACGAACAGGTTTCCGCGAGCGTCGATGGCGAGCGAACTCGGACCGTTGAGCCCGTTCGAGATGGTAACCGGCGCGCCCGTATAGGGCGAAGCGTACATCGTGATACTGTTCGAGGACTGATTGACGACGAAGAGATTCCCCGACGCATCCAGGCCCAGGCTGACCGGATCGTCGACACCGTTGGAAATCGTCACCGTCGGAGCTCCGGTGTACGGCGGCGCGTATTCGGTAACGGTATTGCTGCCGTTGCCGTTGGCGACGAACAAATCGCCGCGGACGTCGACGGCCAGCGCTTGCGGATGGCTGACGCCCGCCCCGATCGTGGTGGGCTGCCCGCTATACGGCGTCGCGTATTCGGTAATGCTGCCGGGTTGATTGGCGACGAAAATGTCGCCGTTGCCGTCGAAGACCAAACCCTGCGGATCGGTGATGCCGGCTTGGACGCTGGCCAGCGGGGAGACTTGTCCGCCGGCATAAAAGGTCACCGAGTTCGCGCTCGAGTTCGCAACCGCGAGCAGTTGCTTCTCGTCGATCGTCACGCTGCCGCCGCAGGCCGCGGCGGCCTGCAAACACGGATTGCTGCCGATCCCGGCAACCGCCCCGGGGCTCAACCGCAACGCCGCCGTTCCGGACGAGTACGCCGGCGGCGGGGCCACCGTAAAGGCATTCGGCGTAGCTTGTGCCGGCTGTCCGATCGAGAGCGTCAGCGAGCCGCTCGTCTGAGCGACGCTGAAGGCCGGCATCGCGGCGCCCACG
>DATJUC010000025.1:0-4838 GCA_035502675.1 Candidatus Acidiferrales bacterium
AAAGGGGTCGACCCGTATACTCGGCCGGAACGGCGCTTGTGCGCCAGGGCCGAGGCCGTTCGCTCGGCGATTGCCTCGCGCTCCCACTGGCCGACGACCCCCAGCATATTCACGACCATTCGGCCCGCTGCCGAACTCGTGTCCAGCGTCTCGCCGACACTCACAAGGGCGACGTCGTGCTTATTGCACAACTCAATGAGGTCCGAGAGGTCCCGTACGCTGCGGGTCAGACGATCCAGCTTGGCGACCACGATGCGCTCGATGCGCCCCTGGGCGACCTGCGCGAGCAGGGTGGCGATTCCGGGCCGTTTGAGGCTCTTGGCGCTTTCTCCAGCATCGCGGACGACTTCTGACACGTGCCACCCCATCGCAACGCAATAGGCGGCGATTCTGGCCTCTTGCGCGCCGATTGAGACGCCGTTCGCGGCCTGGTCTTCGGTGCTAACGCGGACGTACCCGACCGTACCGCGAGCGGTGTGATCCTTGGCGCGACGGGTCCTCACATGCCACCTCCGATGCCTTCCGAGCGTATAGTGCCGTCCCGTTCTTATCGGTGATCGATCCGCTCAAGCCGTTCGCATTCGCGAGTGGCTTCACGTCGGTCAGTCCGCTTTTCATACGGGCGAGTGTCGGCGCGGCGAAGCCTAGCGGGTGGCCTGCCTTCTGCTGCGCGATGGCCCAAATCGCGGTGAAGATCGGGCTGGCTAAGCTCGTACCGCCCCAGCCCGTTTCGAGCTGCGTCTTTGGTCCGTACGTCACGTCGGACTGTACGACGGGAAATCCGGTATACGGATCCGCGAGTGCCGAAACGTCGGGCGTATGGCGGCCCGGTCCGGGCAGTGCGGACTGCCATGCCGGCTTCGGCCAGTAGATGCTTTCGCCGCCGCCGCCACCGCCAACGAAGTGGGAAGCGAGCGGATCGATCGGACCGTTCTGCGGCGAGTAGAGCATGGTGATGGCGTCGCCCCAGCTCACCGGCGTGAATCCGGTGCCGCCCACGTCGTTCAAAATAGCCGTTCCGCCGACTGCAGTGGCGTGCGGTGAATCCGCCGGCACGGCCGGCGCCCCGACCGGCGTTCCCAGTCCGTTATCGCCTCCGTCGCCGGTCGAGAACTGGAACGACACGCCCTTGGCCGCCGCGCGGATCAGAATGTTCTCGTACGATTTCAGCTCCTGCGGGCTCGCTTCAAAATCGGCGTCGACTGCCCAGCTGTCCGATACGGCGTACCCCAACTTGTGGTCGAGGATGTATTGCATCGAGTATTGCATGTCTTCGCTGTCTTCGCCGACGGTCGAGACGACGACGATCTTTGCGCCGGGGGCGATCGCATGCGCCGCTTGAACGTCGATCGCGATTTCCGTATTCCATCCGGTGAGGACACCGAGGGTCGGGTTTGGCTTACCCTCCGGGTACACGGTCACGAGGTTGTCCGAAGTCAGTTGTGGCAAACCGTTGAGCCTCGCGGCGATATTCGCGTCGGCTTCCATCTGCGGATAGTCATACGCCTCGAGAAGAACGATCGTCTGGCCGGCGCCGTCCGGGCCTCCAGTCAAGCCATAGATCTTCTGGAGTTCCTTCGCACCAAAATCGGGAGTCAGCTTTGGATTGGCGGCATAGACGATGCCGCTGTACGTCGCCTTCGGATACTTGGTATGCGGAGCGGCGAACTTCTCGGTGACGCTCGGGCTCAAGCTCTGGTCGGTGATCACCGAACGGAGGCCGCCCTGCGCGTCGACGTCGGCGACGCTGATTGGAGCGTACGGCTGCAGTGTCTGTGGGTTACGGGCGCGCACCAGACATGGCCGCGCGTCGTGACTCTCGAGGCCGGCGACCGTATCGACGAACGCACCGGCAGAACCGGATAGGCGCGGGGTGGTCAGCGGTGCCCGAAACCGTACGCCGTCGCGAGTGAACTCATGGACTTCAGTTCCGAACGCACGCGCGATGCGGCCGATCGTTCCGCGCGCACGAATCGAAAAGCCGTCGGCGTCGGTGGAGAGAACGGCCAAGCCGGATTTGACGAGCGCGTTTCGCACGGCGATCATCTGCGATCGCGGTGCTGCGTAGCGCTTCAGATCCGCATCGGTCAACCAATGCCGGAACGTCGAGGAACCGGGCTGGTACAGGGCGTCGACCCTCTTGGCGAAACCCTCCGCGTTTCTTAGCTTTAAGTACACCGTCACGTTGATGACTTGTCCGTAATCCGCTGTGCCGGCGTCGTGGGCTAAGGTCAAGGTCGTCTGAGTTTCACCGGCACCGATCGGCGCCGTCGGGAGCGGCGAGCCGCTGCGGCCGCCGCAGGCGGTGAGAGCGAACGCCAAGCCTAACGAGGATACGATAATCCGTGAGAACCCGCGCATGCATCCACAACTTTCTTGGTTGGACTAAGCCGGTTGGCCGCTTGGTATCCGAGCCAAGCTTAGCTCCGCCGTCGGATCGGCCAAGCCGCCCTCAGACGTTTGACTCCACGATAGCACCCGCGCTGGGCGCGCCGCCATCAGTGTTTATACGTATACGTCACGGCGGAACGGTAGTATCGAACGCACCGCCTTTGGCGACCAAAAGTGCGATTTCCACGCGCGATCGGACGCCGAGCTTGTGGCGAATGTTGTCGACGTGCTGGTCGACCGTTCGCTTCGAGATGGAGAGCGAACTCGCGATTTCGGCGTTCGTCTTGCCTGACGACACCATGAGCGCGACCGTCCGCTCGCGGTCGCTCAAGAGGCGCGGGCGGCTCCTCTGGTCGACCGCGACGCCCGTCTCGTCGGCGAGCCTCCGCACGCGCTCCACCATGTAGCCGATTCCGAGCGTTTCAAACCGCTCGATGGCATCGACCACGTCTTCCGGCCGGCGGGTGACGGTCGCGATTTCGAACTGAATCCTCGCTTTTTCCAACGCGGGCAGGGGGGCCCGCAGACCGTCCTGCAGCAGAGGCAATGCGGCGGCGGCGTCACCACGCAGCAAGTGGCCGTAGGCATTGCCCCATCCGACGCAGGCGTCGGTCAACGCATCGTAACCGGCCAGCGTCTGCAGTTTCTGCAGCGTCCGCTCCATGAGCGCGGCATCTCGCGTCGCGAGCGCGATGCGCGCGAGCACGGTCAGCGCGTAGCGTAGATTGTGCGGATGCGCTCTGAAAGGGCTTTCGAAGTCGCCTTCGAGCAGCGCTCGCGCAGTTTCCAAATCGCCGTGCTGCTCGTGGAAGTACCCGATCGCAAGATCGGCTAGCGTTCCTTTCGCGCCCACTCTCGTGCATTCGTCGATCAACGAGCGAGCTTGCTCGACCAAACCTAGCTGCGAGGCGAGCACGATCTCCGTTACGTAGGCGATTTCTTGCGACCGAGCCGGAAGCTCGCCTTCGAGCGCCCGCGCCGCCGTCGCGATCGACAACGCCTCCGGCAAGCGGCTAGCGTGCGTGAGAAGGTCGGAATAGCGCCGCGCCACCTTCGCCTTCTTGATCGGGCTGCCGCCTTCTAAGGACCACATAAAGCGTCCCAGGGCCAAGCCTTCGTCGCGCCGCATCATTTCCAGCGATAAGACGAGCATCTCGCTCGAAACCTGCAACGCGGCGTCGAGCATTCCGGCGGATATTGCTTCGCGAATTGTCGCTTGAAAGAGCTCCATCCCGCGTTCCCAGTCGTCGTAGATCGCGTAATAGGCGGCGCTGCGCGCGAGCCCGCGATAGCGCGTTTCCCCGCGATCGAGTGCTGCTACCAGTCCGCGCAACTTCTCCAAATACGAGCGCGCGGCTTCGTGCTCGAGCCGTAGGCGCGACGTTCGCGCGAGCTGGTAGAGCAGTTCGACTGCGATCTCGGGCTCGATCGTATCTTCGGCGAGCGCGGCTATGCGGGCTCGATCGTCCTCCATCGGGGCTCGCCGAGCGTACGCGAAGGCAACGGCCTGCGCGAGTTCGAGCCGCGCGCGAGCGGAGGCTGGAAGGCCCGTCCATTGATGCGCGAGTTCGCGAGGAGGATTGACTTGGCCGACGTCGAGGATTCGCTGCGCCAAATCCAGGCCCGCCGCGACGCACTCCGGCTCCGCGAGCGGCGTTCCAGCCGGCTGCGAAATGGAAATGGCTTGTACCTCTAAGAAGTATCGTGCGGCGCGACTCCAATCTTCGTTCGCCATCGCATCCCACGCGAGTTTTGCAAAGATCGTGCGAGACTCGTCGTCGTACTCGGCGGCAAGGAGGTGGCGCGCGCGGCGTTCGTCGTCGCGCGTGATGCGCGACGCCGCGAGATGAAGGTCGGAAAGCGCGCGCTTGGGCGTGATGCTCGCAATGGCGTCAACGAGAACGTCGTGGCGAATCGCGGCCCGCGAATCGCGCAGTTCGACGATTCCACGAGCCAGCAACGAGGCGATGGTTTTGCCGACAACGGCCGGAGCGAGACGGGCCAGTTGTGAAACCCCGGCTTCGTCGACCGGCTCGTCGACCACCGCGAGCGCGGCGGCAACGCGCAGTTCGACATCCGAGAGATCGCTGACGTGATCGCGCGCTACGAGCGCGATTGCGCGCTCGTTCGATGCGGTCGATAGAAGCTGAGCGTAAAGCGGATTCCCGCCGGCTTGCGCCACGATCGCGCGGCGCTGCTCTTCGTCGAGGCTCGGCGCGGAGGCTTCGACGATCGACAAGATGTCATCGTCGCGAAGCCGGCCGAGCGGAACCGTCACTGCGAGGTTCCCGCGATCGAGCCGATGCAGTACTTCGGTGGCGGAGTCGTAGCCGTTGCGCGCTCCGAAATGCCAACGAACCGGAAAGTCCTGCAGACGCTCGACCAGATAGGGTAACGCTGCCAGCGTTGCGTCGTCGGCCCAATGAAGGTCGTCGACTTGAACGAGC
>DATJUC010000026.1:0-6666 GCA_035502675.1 Candidatus Acidiferrales bacterium
GGCCGGTCGACGGCGCGCCGGAAACGCTCGCCGCGCAGACGCCGTTCGCATTCGTTGCGAATCCGCGCCAGCAGCGCGCGCTCGATCGGAAGGCCGTCGACCGTGCCGAATCCGCGCGAGACCGCCAAGAACCAGGTGCGCGGACCGAGCTGCATCGTCAAGCACGACGCGCGATCGCCGCGAATCGCTACGTCCACGGTTCTACCGTTCGTACCAGCATGCGCGTCGTCCCGGCGTCGACGGCGTCGCCCTCGCGAATTTCGATCGCTTCGGCGACGCGCCGCCCGTTGAGAAAGGTGCCGTTGCGGCTTCGAAGATCGTCGACGTAAACGATGCCGTTGCGGCTTTCGAAGCGAGCGTGACGGCGGCTCACCTCGGGATCGCGCAGAACCAGATCGGCGCTCGCATCCCGGCCCAGCTCGAAGGGCGGCCGGCCTTCGAACGACCGCGACGCGCCGCGATCGAGCACGTCGAGAACCACGCGCATCGGTACCAGCCGTCCGGCTTCGGCGACGGGACGGACGCGCGGCAACATCGCCACCACGGCAACCGCCGCCAGGGCCGCGGTGATTTCGAGCGAGCCGACGCGAAGCGGCGTCACGCCTCTCCGCCCGCCTCGAATCGCATCCGCGTATTGCCAAACATCAACTCGTCTCCGTCCCGCAGTCCTCGCGCCTCGATCCGTTCGCCGTTGACGAACGTGCCGTTGGTCGAACCCAAGTCCCGAACGACGGGTTCCACGCCTTCGACTTCGACGACCGCATGCGTTCGCGAGACGCTGGGGTCGACGAGAAAGACGTCGCTCTCTTCGCTTCTTCCGACGCGGGCACGCCCCTCGATGTAGTATACCCCGTAGGCCGGGACCCCTCTGACCATACGCAAATGAAACCGGCGCTGTGGGGGCCGAAGCACCGCCCCGTCGATCGTCACCGTCGCTTCGTCGACGATCGAGACGTCGACCGCCCCGGCCGGGACGGACTCCCGGGAGGTCATTTCAACGCTGGGATCGCCGTCGGGGAACCGGATGCCGACCCGCTGCGCGAGGTCGCTGAGCAGTTCCGCCCATTCGCGTTCGAGATAGGCTTGGTGCCCCGCCAAGCGCTCGTAGTCCGCCGGGTTGACGTACACGATGTAGGATCCCGGCGCGGTCAGCCGGTTCTCCTCGCCGCGAGTGCGGGCTTCCATGGTGGCCGCCAGTTTGCGGGCAATCTGCGTCGGCTCGAGATCGCTCGGAAAGGTCCGCGCGAAGCTGCGCTCGATAAAGGCGGCGCACGCCTGCTCGATCTTCTCGAAAAGGCTCACGTACCGCGCTCCAGGCGCGCGATGTAGAAGCCGTCGCGACCGTCGATTCCCGGCGGCACGAGCACGTCGCCTCGCCCGGTGACCAACGATTCGTACGCGGCCGGTAACAGACCGCGCGAAAAATTCTCTCGGGCCACAAATGCGTCCACCACTTCCGCCGTTTCTCGCGGGTCCGTCGAACAGACTGCGTACACGAGCGTGCCGCCGGGGTGCAGATGCGGCGCCAGCCGCTCCAAGAGAGCACGCTGCGTGATGGCCAGGCGTTCGCCGTCGGTGCCTTGCTTCTTCCATCGCGTCTCCGGGTGCCGCCCGACCAGGCCGATACCCGAGCACGGCGCGTCGACCAGGATGCGGTCGAAGCGCTGGTCCGGCTCCAGGATCGGTTCGGTTGCGTCGCCCGTCAACACGCCCGCGGCGAAACCGGCCTCGTCGAGACGCCGGCCCAAGACCGCCGTCTTGCGCGCGTCGCGTTCGACGCACAGCAGCGTGCCCTCGCCCTCGAGCCGTGCGGCGATCTGCAACGCTTTGTTGCCGCGACCGCTGCACGCGTCGAGGACCGCTTCGCCCGGTTGCGGACCGAGCACGTCGACCGGCATGGCCGAGCTCTCCGACTGCTGCCACCAGCGTCCGCCGCTTTCCAGCCGGGCCAGCTCCGCCGCGCCCGACTCGACGATCAGCGAATCCGGGGCGAACTTGGAAGGGCGCGTCGTCACGCCCGCCGTCTCGAGTTCTCGCGCGCACTCCGCGACGCTCAGGCGCGCGCGGTTGACCCCGATTGCCGGCACGGCCGGCTCGTCGCACGCGGCGCAGACCTCCCGCGCGCCCTCCCCAAACGCTTCGATCCACTGGCGCACGATCCAGGTCGGGAAACTATACAGCGTTCCCAGGTACTGCTCTTCGTCGGGGAAGTCTTCGCGCTGCGGCGGCTGGGGCGGCTCGCGCAAGAAGCTCCGCAAGACCGCGTTGACGAGATTTGCCAACCCGCGATGCCCGTACTTTTTCGACAGGTTCACGAACTCGAAGACGGTCGCGTGGACGTCGGGACGGCTGAACGCAAGCTCGTAGATTGCCAAGCGCAGAATCTCGCGAATCGCCGGCGGAAGCGGCTCGCGCCGATCGCCGACGAAAGCGTCGAGATACCAATCCAGCGTGCGCCGCATCTTGATCGCGCCGTACGCGAGCTCGGTCGCAAACGCGCGGTCGCGCGCCGAAACCCCGGCCCGCCGAACGCGATATTCGAGCGCCTCCTGCGCGCCGCGGCCGGGAGCCGAAGAGCCCGCCGGCGGAAAGACGTCGCGCACGACGGCCAGGGCGATCTCGCGAGCGTTCACGGCGTCGTGACGCGGCCGCGCCGCTGCACGTAGGCTTCCCAGGTCGTTCTTCCGCGGTTCGGAGCCACCAGCTCGTCGATCCGCAGCGAACCGTTTTCGTCGAGGTGCGCGCGCAGCAGTTTGACGCTCTCGCCGTCGATGTCGGCACGCGCCGCCGGCGACGGCGAATAGGCGCGCACGGCGTCGACGATCCGGCGCGGCTCCCACGACCAATCGATCTGCAAGTCGGCTGCGCGCAGCGGGCGCGTCACGCTGGGCTCGCCGCTCTGCGGAACCTTCGCGAGCCGGCCCGCGGCGGCCGCGTCGATGGCCTGGCCCAGCAACTCGCCGCCGGCGGCCGCCAGACGATCGTGCAGTTCGCCGTACGACTCCTCGCGGCCGATCGGCACGCGCCGCGCGCCGACGACGTCGCCGGTGTCCATCCCTTCGTCCATCAGCATGACCGTCACGCCCGTCTCCGACTCGCCGTTGCGAATCGCACTTTGAATCGGCGTCGCGCCGCGGTATTTCGGCAACAGCGACGGATGCACGTTGAGCGCCCCCATGCGCGCAAGCGCGAGCAGCTCGCGAGGCAGGATGCGCCCGTACGACGCCAGCGCGAACAGGTCGAGCGGAACGTTCGCGAACTCGCGTGCGAAGGCGCGCAAGTCGGCCGGCTCGTAGACGGGCACCCCCAGCTCCAGCGCCGCCGTCTTCACCGGCGTCGGCCGCAGCTTGTGCCCGCGTCCGGCCGGACGATCGGGCTGCGTGACGACGCCCGCCAGCGCCGAGTGGGCGGCGGCGGCTCGCAGGCTCGGGAGAGCGAACTCGCTCGTCCCGAAAAACAGCAGGCTAGGCTTCGGCTTGTGCAGCTTCGCGCTCTTCTTCTGTCACGGCGGGTCGAAGATTGCGCGCCTTGTCGACGTACAGAACGCCGTTGAGATGATCGATCTCGTGTTGCAGGCACTGCGCGAAAAGACCGTCGCCTTCCAGGCGGATCTTGTCTCCGTGCCGGTCGAGACCGCTGACCGCCATGCGTTTGTAGCGCACGATGTCGCCGACCATTCCCGGGACCGAAAGACAGCCCTCGACCAGTTCGATTTCTTCGCCGGCCTCTTCGATCTTGGGGTTGATGACGACCGCGGGCTCGTGCTCTTCGTCGTGCACGTCGATCACGAACAGCCGCTTCGACACGTTGACTTGCGGGGCCGCCAAGCCGACGCCGGGCGCCGCGTACATCGTCTCGAACATGTCGTCGATCAGCTGCTGAAAGAGCGGCTCGCGGATTTCACGCGGGTCGACCTTTTTCGCTGCCTTGCGAAGCGTTGGATGGCCGTCGGTGACGATCTCTCGGACGTAGGGCATGCCGGCGTATTTCTGGAGAAACGGCCGCCGCTCCGCCTAACGAGGCGGAGCGGCGTTGGGAACGCGTTGGAGCGCGGAAGGGCGTTAGCGCGTGGTAAACTGCCCGATCCCGGCCGGATTGCAGACCTGGTTCTCGACGTTGAAGCCGATGACGTAGGTCGATCCCGACGAGAGCGGCCCCACGTTGGAGACGTAGTACGTCGGGTTCGTTATGCTCGGCGACGCGTGCGGGTGCGGAATTTGAGACTCCGGGATCTGCGAGAAGTTGGTTCCGTAGAAGTACGGCAAGCCGTTGGGGGGCTGAACCGCCGTATTGAAGTTGCCGTTAGCAAGCGTGTTGTTGCTGCTGGCGATGTAGACGTTGGTGGTGTTGTCCGGAACTCGGACCGCACCCGGAATCGGATAGACCATCACGGTGTTACCCTGCAGCCCGCAGGTCGGCGTCGAGCTGATCGGGGTGCTGTTGTTGCTGTTGCAAGCCGCCAGCACCGATGCGGCGAGCACTGCGAACGAAACGATGCGTAGCGACTTTTTCATGCTCCAACCATCCTCTCGGAGTGACCGGGAGACCTTCCCGGGCAAATGGGAAAACGATTACAGAATATACCCGGAAAGGTCCGAGTTCTCCACGACGTCGGCCAGGCGTTCCCGCACGTAGGCGGCGTCGATCGGTACGGTCCCGCCGACTTCGGGTGCCTGGAAGCTTACCTCTTCCAGAAGCCGCTCGAGAACGGTGTGCAGCCGCCGGGCACCGATGTTTTCGCTCTGCTCGTTGACCCGCATCGCAAAGGTAGCCAGCTGTTCGATTGCGTCGCTCGAGAACTCGAGCGTGACGTTCTCGGTCGCGAGCAAAGCTTTGTACTGTTCGACGAGGGCGTTCTTGGGCTGCGTCAGGATCGTCTTGAAGTCTTCGGCGGTGAGCGAGTCGAGCTCGACCCGAATCGGAAAGCGTCCCTGCAGCTCGGGAATGAGGTCGGACGGCTTGCTGATGTGGAACGCGCCGGCGGCGATGAACAGCACGTGATCCGTCTTGACCGGACCGTACTTCGTGTTCACCGTCGAGCCTTCGACGATCGGCAAGATGTCGCGCTGCACGCCCTCGCGCGAGACGTCCGGTCCGCCGCGGCTGCCTTGCCCGGCGACTTTGTCGATCTCGTCGATGAAGATAATGCCGTCTTCGGCAGCCCGGCGCAGCGCTTCGCGCTTCACGGCGTCCATGTCGATCAGCTTCGCCGCCTCTTCCTGTTCGAAGATCCGGCGCGCTTCGGCGACGGTAACGCGCTTCTTCGTGCGCTTCTTCGGCAGAATTCCGCCCAGCATCTCGCCGAGGTCGGCGCCGCCGCCGGCGTCCATTCCGCCGCCGATCACGCCGATCGGCAAACTGGCAGACTCTTCGACTTCGATTTCGATCAAGCGGACGTCGTAGAAGCCGCGCTCGATCTCCGCGCGCGTTTGGTCGCGCACGCGCTGCACGTCGCCCGAGGCGGCCGGGGGCGGCGGCGGGGGAGCCGGATGCGAACCCATGTTGCCGCCGAAGATCGATCCCAACGTCGCGGCAAAGGGATTGGCGCCGGCCGGCGACGGCGCGCGCGTTTCGGGATTGAGCGCGTCGATCAGCCGCTCGACCGCGTGATGTTTGGCGAGTTCGGCGACTTCGGCGCGGCGCTCTTCCGTCACCGTTCGGATCGAGGCCTCCACCAGGTCGCGCACCATCGACTCGACGTCGCGTCCGACGTAGCCGACCTCGGTGTATTTGGTAGCCTCCACCTTCACGAAAGGAGCGCCGACCAGCGACGCCAGGCGGCGCGCGATTTCGGTCTTTCCGACGCCGGTCGGGCCGATCATCAAGATATTTTTGGGCGTGATTTCGTCGCGCAGATCTTCGCGAGCGCGAGCCCGCCGGTAGCGGTTGCGCAGCGCGATCGCGACCGAACGCTTCGCCTTGGCCTGGCCGACGATGTATTTGTCAAGTTCCGCAACGATCTGGCGCGGCGTCAAGCCCGCCGCGTCCAGCGGCGGCGGCAACGAGGTGGTAGTGGTCGTCACGGAAGGGTCTCCACGGTGATGTCGTCGTTGGTGTAGATGCAGATCTCGCCGGCGATCTCCAACGCCTTGCCAGCGATGTCGGCGGCGTCCATGCCGGTGTTGCGCAGGAGCGCCGCCGCGGCGGCTTGCGCGTACGGGCCGCCGCTGCCGATCGCGGCGACGCCTTCGTCGGGTTCGATCACGTCGCCGGTTCCGGAGAGCACGAACAGATGCTCCGGATTGCCGACGATCAACAGGGCCTCCAAACGGCGTAAGGCGCGATCCTGCCGCCAGTCCTTGGCCAGCTCGACCGCCGCGCGCGTCAGATCCTTGTACTCGCCGAACTTTGCTTCGAACTTCTCCAAGAGCGTAATCCCGTCGGCGGCCGATCCGGCGAACCCGGCGACGACCTTACCGCCGGCGATCTTGCGAACTTTGCGCGCGCCGTGCTTGACGATGGTTTTGTCCAGCGTCACCTGCCCGTCGCCGGCAATGGCCAGCTTGCCGTCGCGCCTGACCGCAAGAATCGTGGTCGATCGTATCTTCATTCCCTAGCCGAGTACCCCGCCGCGACCGGCGAGGTTTCAAGCCCGCGATCGCGTGCCAGCTCCGCTGCAAGCCGGCCGACCGCCGCCAGCGCGCGCCGCGCCATGGCGCGGCGTCG
>DATJUC010000027.1:0-4775 GCA_035502675.1 Candidatus Acidiferrales bacterium
GTCGGTAATGGCCTGGATGCTCGACGCGTCCACATTGCCCGCCAGCGTCAGCACCGCGTTACTCGACCGGAAGGCGCGTTTGGCGAACGTGCCGACCTGGGGCGCCGTCAGGCGCGTGAGATCCGAGACCGAATCCGGCAGCGGGGGAAAGTGCGCGGGACCTTCGGCGAAGAGCTGCGCGAACAGCAAATCGTGCAGCGCCAGGTCCGGGGAGTAGCGCTCTTCGACGGCGTGCACGGCGGAATCGCGTTGCGCCTTCTGTACCGACGCGTCGTCGATCGCGGGAGCAAAATACGCCGCCGTCATGGCTGCGATGGCCTGACGCGCGGCGCCGGCCGGAACGACCGCGCCGACGCCGACGATGTCGGGATAGACGGCGATGTTGAGTTCGCCGCCGAGCGAGTGCACCAGCTCGAACAACGATTTTCCGCTCGTCAGCGTCGTCGCGGCCGCCGCCGTGGCGGCGACGCGGGCGATGCCCGGCGTCGTGTTGTCGTAGCCCGCCCCGGGCGCGCGAAACCACAGTCCGACCGCGGCGGCGCCGACGGTCGGATCGGGGTCGAGCACGTACGACCCGCCCTTGGGGAGCGAACCGGTCACTTGTGACTGCACCGCGGCTTGCGACGGCACGGCGAAGATCAGCGATGTCGCGACCAACATCGCGGCGGCGGCGGAGGCGCGCAGGTTCATGCGGGTTCCGGCGAGATCTTTGGCGGCAAGCGGCTCGGCTTTTCGACGCGCTTGGATTCTTCGCTCGCCGGGCGATCGGCTTCGGCGTCGGCGGCGACCACGGTCTCGCCTTTGCTTCGGTCGAACGGCCGGTTCTCCAGAATCGCGCGCACTTCTTCGGCTTCGACCGTTTCGTTGTCGAGCAACGATGCCACCATTCGCTCGACCTTCGCCCAGTTGTCCGTCAAGATCTGCCGGCCGTTGGAGTAACAGCCTTCGATGATCTTGCGCACCTCGGCGTCGATCTTGCTGGCAACTTCTTCGGAATAGTTTCGCTCGTCGCCGAGGTCGCGGCCGAGGAAGACCTGATGGTTTCCGCGGCCGTACTGGATCGGTCCGAGATCGCTCATGCCGAACTGCGTCACCATGCGGCGCGCCAGCTCGGTCGCCTTTTCGAAGTCGTTGCTCGCACCGGTGGTAACGTCGCCGAACTTAATCTCCTCTGAGAGCCGGCCTCCCAGCGCCATCGTAATCTGAGCGATGAGCTCTTCTTTGGTTATCTGGAAGCGGTCGTCTTCCGGAAGCGACCAGGTCAAGCCCAACGCCATCCCGCGTGGAATGATCGTGACCTTGTGGACGGGGTCGGCTTTTTCGAGCATCCCGCCGATGATGGCGTGCCCCGACTCGTGATAGGCGGCGATGTTCTTCGCCTTCTGCGACATCACGACCGATTTGCGTTCCGGACCGACCATCACCCGATCGATGGCCTCGTCGCAATCGATCATGTCGATGGCATTCTTGTTGCGGCGCGCGGCGAGGAGCGCGGCTTCGTTGAGCAAGTTCTCGAGATCGGCGCCCGAGAAGCCCGGAGTGCGCTTGGCCAGGGTGCCGAGCGCGACTTCCTTACCCAGCGGCTTGTTGCGGGCGTGGACCTCCAGAATCTTCTCGCGGCCGCGGAAATCCGGCCGGTCGACGACTACTTGCCGGTCGAACCGGCCCGGTCGCAACAAGGCCGGGTCGAGCACGTCGGCACGGTTCGTCGCGGCGATCAGGATCACGCCGGTGTTTTGGTCGAAGCCGTCCATCTCGACGAGCAGCTGGTTGAGGGTCTGCTCGCGCTCGTCGTGACCGCCGCCGAGCCCGGCGCCGCGCTGGCGTCCGACCGCGTCGATCTCGTCGATGAAGACGATGCAGGGCGCCGACTTCTTCGCCTGGTCGAACAGATCGCGGACGCGCGAGGCGCCGACGCCGACGAACATTTCGACGAAGTCCGAGCCCGAGATCGAAAGAAACGGCACGCCGGCTTCGCCCGCGATCGCGCGCGCAAGCAGCGTCTTGCCGGTGCCCGGCGGCCCCAGCAGGAGCACGCCCTTGGGAATCCGCGCGCCGAGCACCTGATACTTCTTCGGATACTTCAGGAAATCGACGATTTCGGCGAGCTCTTCTTTGGCCTCGTCGACACCGGCAACGTCGGCGAACGTCACCTTCGGCCGATTCTCCGACAGCATCTTGGCGCGAGATCGCCCAAACGACAGCGCTTGACTGCCCCCGCTCTGCGCCTGCCTCAACAAGAAGAATAACAATAAGACGGTGATCGCCAGCGGCACGAGCGAGATGAGGCTGGAGAAAAGTCCGGTGTTGGAGGGCTGGTCGAAGCTGACCGCCGCGCTCTTGACCTTCTTGTAGACCTCGTCGACGAACGTCTGGTCGACGTTGGGCACCGAGACGGTGTATTTCGTACCGTTCGTCAGATCGCCGGTCGCCGTCAGGCCGGTTGCGTGAAAGGACTGGACTTGGCCGGCTTCCAGCTTCTGATAGAAGGCGCCGTAATCGAGATGGGTCGCGCCCTCGGTCGGCTGTACGAACCGCTCCACGATGATGAAGACGGCCACGACGGCCAAGATGATGAGGAGGATCGACCGGAGATGTTTGCTCACGTTGTCTTGAACCGCTGATTTCCTTGTTTAGAGGCGCTGCATCGCCTCAGGAGTGAGTTCGGCGAGGTAGGGAAGGTTGCGGTAGAGTTCATGGTAGTCCAAACCGTAACCTACGACAAAGCAGTCGGGGGCGGGCAGACCGACGTAATCGAGCGGTACGTCGACCTGACGCCGGGCAGGCTTGTCGAAGAGGACGCAGGTCCTCAGCCGGGCCGGCCGGCGCCCCTCTAGGAACGTTTGGAGGAAGCGCAGCGTGAGCCCGTTGTCGGCAACGTCCTCCACGATGACGACGTTTCGCCCCTCGATCGGGGACTCGGCATCGAGCAGGAGGGTGGCCTCGTGAGGCTCCTCCGACCGGCCGTACCGAGAAACCGAAAGATAGTCAACGAAGACTTCGCTCGGGCCGTCCGGGAGGGCGGCAAGCGCCCGCCCGAGATCGACCGTGAGGTAGAGCGCTCCCTTGAGCACGCCGGCCAAGAGCAGCGGGCGGCCCGCGTGATCCACGGCGATCTCGCGCGCCAGCCGTAGGACCGCCGCGGAGATCTCCTCGGGGCCGTAGATCCGTCGAGCCACTCCCGCCTCGAGCGCGCCCCTCATCCTTTCGTGATACCCGCTATCGTCCCGGATTCGATCTCCAAGCGGACGCCGGTCTTCATCAGAAAGCTTCCGCTTCGGCCGCGCTCGATGGCGCGCACGGCGGCCTCCACGTGCGCGAAGTCGACGTCCCCGAGCTCGCCCTCGGCGCCGAGCCGTTCGCGAACGCGACGGCGGATGCCGGCGCGCGGATGGGATTCGAGTTCGGCGCCGGCGAGCTCGGCCGCTCGCGCGATCGATTCGTCGAGGTTGGCAAAGAGCGGCCGGATGCGCTCCAGGACGTCGCGCACGGCGTTGCGGCGCAGCTCGAGATCGGCGTTGGTCGGATCGACGCAATACGGCAGCGCGCGTGCGTGACAATATGCGCGCAGCGTCTCGGACCGCGTGCGCAGCAGCGGCCGGGCGAGTTCGATTTCGCCGGCGAGCGGACGCCGCGCGCGCATGCCGGCCACGCCCTCCGGACCGGCACCGCGAAACAGCGCCAGCAGCACGGTCTCGCTCTGATCTTCCGCGTGATGCGCCGTGAATGCGGTCGTCGCGCGGAAGCGGCGAGCGGCGGACGCCAGCGCGTCGTAGCGCGTCGCGCGCAGCTCGCCTTCGCCGCCCGCGCCCGGCGCCAATGCGACGACGTCGAGCGGCAAATCCAGCGTGACGGCAATTCGGGCGGCGACGCATTCGTCTTGCCACGCGGAGCGGCGCGTGCCGTGATTGACGTGCACCAGCGCGAGTCCGAGGTCCATCGGTTTGGCGATCGCGGCCAAGGCGGCCGCCAGCGCGACCGAGTCCGCGCCGCCGCTGCACGCGACGATGGCGCGTTCGCCGCGACGTACGATGCCGCCGCGTTCGAGCGTCTCTTCCAGCGCCCGGTCCGGACGCGCTCCGCGCACGGCGCTACCGGACGTGCCGCGCGATCTCGCGCTCGACGTCGCGCTTGGCGACGTCGGCGCGCTTGTCCCACAGCTTCTTGCCGCGCGCCAGCCCGAGCTGCACTTTGGCCATTCCGCGCGTAAAGTACAATCGCAACGGCACGATCGTCAGTCCTTTCTCGCCGACGCGCCCCTGGAAGTGGGCGATTTGCTCCTTATGCAGCAGCAGCTTGCGGGGCCGGTTCGGCTCGGCGTTGGAGAAACTTCCCTGCTTGTAGGGGGCGACGTGCATGCCGAGCAGCCACGCCTCGCCGTCGCGAAAGCGCGCGTAGGCTTCGTTGATGCTCGCACCGCCCTCGCGAATCGACTTGACTTCGGTTCCGGTCAACACGACGCCGGCCTCGACCGACTCCAGGATCTCGTATTCGTGACGGGCGCGGCGGTTGTCGATCGCGGGCGCGGCCTTACGCTTCTCCAGCTCGGCCGCCCGGACGCGCTGTTGCTTCATCTTTGCCATCGGACTACTGCCAGGCCGACGGATGGCGGCGATCGTCGGCCGCCTCGAGCGATCCGCGCGAAACGAAGCTGCCTTCGCCGTGCGCGAGCACGGTGCCGTCGCCGTCCTGCACGCGCGCCTCCACGCCTAAGACGTTACGGCGCTGCCAGGTGACGCGCCCATAGATATGAATCGGCCGTTCCAACGGAACGG
>DATJUC010000028.1:0-5682 GCA_035502675.1 Candidatus Acidiferrales bacterium
AATCCAGACGAAGCTCATGCAAGACCAAGAGTACTTGCAGATGGTGACCAAGGCCGGAGACAGCTTCGTCGCGGGTTCGCTGCACGACGAAATCTGGCGCACGGTGTAACGCAAACCGGGCCGGCTGGTCAAAGGACGGTCCCATATGACGAAGGGCGCCGCCTGCAGTCGCTTGGCCTCACGCAATGTCCTTCACTTGTGAGATACTTGAGGAAAATAGCGCGCTTGCCAGTCTAGGAGGACGCAATGAGCCTTACGAGAGCCGGTTGTCGGTCGCCAATACTCTGCTTGCTTCTCAGCGGCTATCTTTTAGCCGGGTGTTCGCACGCCGGTAACACGATGCTTCCGAGCCTTGCTGGGAATAGCGGCCAAACGATTTCGAGCACCATCGAAGGGTCGAAGGCATCGTCTGCACGATCCCTGGGGCCGGCCGCGTTCAAGGTGCTCCACGATTTCAAAGGTGGCTCGGACGGAGAAAATCCTCACTCGTCGCTCGTCGATGTCGATGGCACGCTGTATGGAACGACTGAGTCGGGAGGCGGTGGCGCGTTCGGCCTAGGCACGGTATTCGAACTCGACGCGGGCGGCAACTACAGGGTGCTCTATCGATTTAAGGGGGGGCGGGAGGACGGCGCATATCCGACCGGATCGCTAACGTACGCAAACGGTCAGCTATACGGTACGACGAGCGGCGGAGGCGATGGCGCCGGGACCGTGTTTAGCCTCGGCCGTAATGGCGTCGAGCGCGTCCTGTACAGCTTCAAGGCCGGGAACGACGGCTCTCGGCCCAATGCACCGCTGCTGTACCTGAGAGGATCGCTCTATGGAACGACCTCTCAAGGAGGGAAGGACGACAATGGAACCGTCTTCGTCATAAAGGCCCTTCGAAGCGAACGCATCATTTACAGGTTTACGGGCGGTAGAGACGGCGCGACCCCCGAAGCCGGTTTGACCTACGCCGGCGGTGCGCTTTACGGCACGACGGAGGCTGGCGGCCGATTCTGTGGCTTCGCCGCTTCGTCGTATGCGCGCGTCGACTGCGGCACGGTATTTGCGATGACTCTCTCCGGCAAAAAGCGCGTGTTGTACGAGTTCAAGGGACTCGACGATGGAGCACAACCGACAGCCTCGATGATCGACGTGCGCGGGATGCTCTACGGCACGACGTCGAGCGCGGGTCCCTATTTCCAGACAGGCTGGGGCGGCACCGTTTTTTCGATCACGACTTCCGGTAAATCGACGGTGCTTCACGCTTTTAACGCCGACTCGGAAGACCTATATCCCACGGCAGCCGTTGTTTACGCAGGCGGGGCTTTTTACGGAACGACGCTATGGGGTTGCGACGATGGAAGCCAAGTCGTCAATAACGGCAGCGTATTTTCTATGAGCGCGACCGGGCAAACGCAGATCCTCCATTGCTTCACCGGCGGTGACGACGGTTTTCAACCCGCCGGCGCTTTACTCAATGCAGGTGGGAAGCTGTATGGGACTGCGACGGGTGGGGGCACATTCAAGGAAGGTACGATTTTCACTCTGTCGATGTCGCCTTCGACGTGAGCCGAGATTGGAGCCGACCCGTTCTCGCGGAGAGGTGAGCACGAGTCTTCGCCAGTTGCCCTTGCCGAGCGCCCGTTCGCTTCGCGTTCAAAGCGGAGGACGGGCTCGAGCGCCGGAGATCGGAGGCGTGCGCACGCGCTGCCCCGCGGCCGAAATCATGCCGGCCGAGGCCGAGTATTGGCTGGTTTGCATGCCGAAGATGCGGTGTAATGCCGGTACGACATCAGCGATGAGGAGCGGATGGAGTGCGCGCATGAGCAGCGTGCAATAGTGCTTGACGCGGCTGCTGCTCGCGCGCACGATCTGCGGTGGAAGTGGATGATGCTCGCGCTCTGTGCGCTGGGCTTCTTCGCCGTCGCCGCCAACGCGGCGGATATCTTCGGACTGGGTGGGCGCCCCTGGTGGGGCTGGTGGGACAGCACGTCGCGAGCGACCGGCCAGCCGTATGTCGTGAGCATCAACAGCCCGCGTCCGGGCGGTGCCGCCGCCCTGGCCGGTCTGCGCGACGGCGACCGCATCGATCTGCGCGAGCAGTCGTTAAGGGCGCGCGTGGCCGCGGTCTTTCAGCTCATGGCGAGCCGTCCGACCGAGTTCGTCGTTCATCGCGGCACGCATACGTTTGTCGCGCGCGTCGTCGGCAGTACGAGTTGGGAAGGCGCGCCGGTCTGGAAGTTGCCCGCCAAGGGACTGAGTATCTTTGCGGCGCTGTGGTTCCTAGGCTGCGCGACGCTTATCGTCGTGCGTCGGTGGTGGGTGCCGCAGGCCCGCGCTCTCGCATTGGTGCTCCTGCTCGAGCTCGGCACGCTCCTGAGGGCCGGCAACTTGGTGCTCCCGAACGTGCATCTGACATTGCTGCTGAACGTCGTAGGCGCCGCCTGCGAAGCCGGAGCCTTGGCGATCCTCGTGCATCTGTCATCGGGCTTCGGCAAGCGCTATGCCTGGCGCACGGCGTTGGAATGCGTTGCGTACGCAACCTGTGTGGTTTCGTTCCTCCCGGCGCTGTTGTCCGTGATCGGCCTGGCCACGCTCCGGTTCGATCCGCTGCCATGCCTCTCGCCCAACGTGATCGTCGCGGGGCCCGTTGCATCCATCTGGGGCGCCGCCAATGGTTTGGCAGCCGTCATTATCACGCTCACTGCAGCGGCAACCGTGGCCACGACGGACATTTCCGACCGCGCGCGGACCGCCTGGCTCATCCTGCCGCTTCCGGTGGCCATTGCAACGGTGTTGATCGTCAGGGGCTTTCAAGGCGCGACCGGGTCTTGGCTCGGGTACACGATCCTCGTTTCGCTCTGGAACCTGGTCTGGCTGCTGGGCGGTCTGGTGGTGACCTACGCGCTGCTCAAGCGTCGGGTGCTGGACTTCGAGTTCGTGCTCGGCCGCACGCTCGTAGTCGGCGCCGTTTCGCTGGTCGTGGTCGGATCGTTTGCGCTCTTGGAGTGGCTACTAGGAACGGTGCTCGTCGGCGTGAGCCACACCACCGGATTGCTTGCCAACGGCGTGCTGGCGCTGCTGCTCGGCATCTCGCTCAATCCCATCCACAAGCGCGTCGACACGCTTGTAGACGACGTGCTCTTTCGCAGGCGCCGTCAAGACGAACGCGCGCTGCTCGACTTTTCCAAGGAAGCCGCATACATGACGCAGCCCGGCGTCTTACTCGACCGAGCCATCGCGGTGCTGCGGAACCATACCGACGCGCGGGGCGCCGCCTTTTTGGCGGAAGGCGAAGGTTCGTCGTATGTCGCCGCGCGTTCGTATGGCGATGTGGGGGCTGCCCTCGTTGATGAAAACGATGCGGCGATTTTGGCACTCAAGACCTGGCACAAGCCACTCGATCCGCATCGGTACGTCACCTCGCTGGAGGGAGCACTGGCGCTGCCGATGCTCGGTCGCGGCCGGCTACTCGGCGTGCTGTTGCTCGGTGAACGCGTCGGCGGCGAAGCGTACGCGCCCGACGAGGTGGAAGCGCTATCGCATCTCGCGCACGGCGTCGGCGCCGCGCTCGACGTGCTTTCGGTGAAGGGCGATGGACCGCGCGACGCACGCCTCGAAGAAATTCGAGATGCAATTCGAGCGCTGCCCGACAGGTTAGCCGACGTTACCCGCTCGTTACCTGACGAAATCGTCGGACGGCTGCGTGCAGGCAACGCGCAGCCTTGAAGAAGCCCGTGGGGATGAAAAACTGGTGGGCCATCCTGGGATCGAACCAGGGACCTCATGCTTATCAAGCATGCGCTCTAACCAGCTGAGCTAATGGCCCAAGACAAGGGTGAAGTATAGCACAGGGGCGCAAGGTCCTCGTACGCCACGGCGGGGTGCGGCGGCAGGGGGTCGAACGTCTGCTATCCCGGCCGGCGGGTGGCGCTCGGACCGCTACGCTTCTCGAGATTGGAGCCATCGATGAGACGTACGTACCTTCGCGCCGCTTTTGCGGCCTTTATCGTCGTCGCCATCGCCACCGCGTGTCGCGGAACCGGCTCGTTCACGCCGACGGCGGTCGATCAAACCACGGCGCTGGCAGCGGTCCCGCCGGCCATGACCGCCGCGTTACGGTCGCAGGGCCTGTCGGACGACGAAATTATCGCGGCGACACAATACTGCACGGCCCCGGTCGAAAAGTTGCCCGGAATCTACACGTCGTTTCTGTCCGAGGGGCTCGTGAAAGGGACGACGTTCACCTCATCGCACTACTCGCTGTACGCCGTCGGCAAATACGTCAAAGCAACGCCGGGGCCGTCTTCGACGCCGACCACCGGTCCGACGCCGTCGACGAAACCGCCCAAGCCGGAGTACTTCTACTATGGCGGGTTTACGCTCGATAAGGGGAAGGGCGGCTGCGCCTACTTAGTCACGACCGTGGCTCCCAAGCCGGCGAAGGGTTCGAAGTTCAACGCCGTCAGCGTCGGAATCCCGAACGTTCAAGTCGCCGACAGCGCCGCCAAAGAATTGGTGCACGGCTCGATGACTTTGAAGATCGGTAGCCTTTCCGCCAAGGGCGGCGAAGGCCCGATCGTTCTCAAAACCTCCAAGGGCGGCACCTATGCCACCGGTACGGTGACCTTCGTCGCGCGGCTGACGATCCGTTAACGTCGCCTGCGCTCACCTCGTCGACAAGATTGGAGCAATCGATGAAACAAAGGCACTTGCGCGCCGCGTTTGCGGCTCTCGTAACCGTCGCCGTTGCCACCGCGTGTCACGGCGTCGGTTCGCTCACGCCCGCCGGCGAAATGCAATCTGCGTCCTTGACCGGAGTCCCGCCGGCGACGATCGACGCGCTTCGGTCGGAGGGGCTTTCTGACGACCAGATCGCGGCGGCGACGCACTACTGCACGGCTCCGGCCGCAAAAGTCCCCGGAATCTACACGACGTTCATTTCTCAGGGAAGCGTCCGGGGTTCGACATACACGTCGTCGGGCTACTCGCTCTACGTCACGGAAAAGTACGTCAAAGCCACGCCCGGTCCGTCGGCGACGCCGACGACCGGTCCGACGCCGTCCACGAAGCCGCCGAAACCGGAGTATTTCTATTACGGCGGATTTACGCTCGCCAAGGGGAAAGGCGGATGCGCCTTCTTGCTGACGACGGTGAATCACAAACCGCTGAAGCGTTCCAAGTACAACTCGTTCGGCATCGGCAGCCCGAACTTTCAAACCGTCGATTACAAGCTGAAGGAACCGCCGCTGAAGAATGGGCTGATGACGCTGACGATCAACGGTCTTTCCGCGTCGGGTGGACACGGACCGATGGTTCTCAAGACATCCCAAGGCGGCACGTACACTACCGGCACCGTCACCCTGGTCGGACGGTTGACCTTACCCTAAGCCATCCGGCGGGCGTCCTGCCGTGGGTAGGCGAGCGACTCGTCCCACCCACGGCAGGCGTCGTGGCGCTCGTACGCAAGCAGCGAGCGAGGAACGGGTATGACGCCTGCATGAGATACATTGTAGCGCTGCTCGGCTTGGCAAGCCTCATGGCGTCCCCGGCCTTCGCCGACCGGCCCGGCGGCGTTTCCGGGTACGTGGTCGACATGCATACCGGGCGACCGCTGGCTAACGTTCCGGTGTTCTATTATCGCGCTCCGTGGGTCGATAATGCCACCATCGTCAAAAAGTTGGAAACCAATCG
>DATJUC010000029.1:0-13625 GCA_035502675.1 Candidatus Acidiferrales bacterium
ACAATTACCTTGCGGCGCGAATCGCCGCGGGTGAAGCGCGGTTCTTCGTCGCGATGGACGGCGCCGTGGTGGTCGGCACGTCGGGCGCACTGATCTCCGACGGATACCCGTTCGCCGTGCATCGCGTCGCGCGCGGCTACATCTTCGGCGTGCGGGTAGCGCCGGAGTATCGCCGCCGCGGCCTCGCGCGGCGTTTGACGGAAGCCGGCATCGCGTTCTTGCGGGGCGCCGGCTGTACGAGGATTCGCTTGCACGCCTCGCCTTTCGGGAGGCCGATCTACGAGCGCCTGGGCTTCACCCCGACCAACGAGATGGAGCTTCGGCCCTAGCATCGAGCGACTCCCTAACCGCCGGCGAGCTTCACCCTTCGTCCGCGCGCGACCAGATACGCGGCAATCCGCTCGCGGTGATCGCCTTGGATCTCCACGGCGCCGTTTTTTGCCGTGCCGCCGGTCCCGCAGTGGCGCTTGAGCTCGCGCGCGAGCTCGTCGAGCTCGCGCGCGTCGAGGCCGGTCACGACGCTCATCGTGCCGGCGCGCCGGCGCTCGCGCAGGATGCGAATCACTCCGTCGTCGGGGACGCGCCGTGGGTGCGACATGCGCCAGGCTTTTCTGCAGGCGCGGCACGGCGAACTGCCCAACGCCGAGCGCGATGAGCAGCCGCATCTGCGTTTTCTGCGGAAGCAGTTCCGGCCGCGGCGAGGCGTATCTCGAGCTCGCGCGCGCGACCGCACGAACGCTCGCCGGCGCCGGTTACGCCATCGTCTACGGCGGCGGCCGCATCGGCTTGATGGGAGCCCTCGCCGACGGGGCGCTGGAAGCCGGCGGCGAAGTCATCGGCGTAATTCCCCGGGCTCTTGCCGGAGCCGAGGTCGCGCATTCCGGCCTGACCCGGCTGCACGTCGTCGAAAGCATGCACGAGCGCAAGGCCCTCATGGCGGCCTCCAGCGACGGCTTCGTAGCGTTACCCGGCGGCTTCGGAACGATGGACGAGTTCTGCGAGATCCTCAGCTGGCGCCAACTCGGAATTCACGACAAGCCGGTCGGTCTGCTCAACTACGGCGGCTATTTCGACCGGCTGGTCGAGCTCTTCGATGCGATGGTCGACCGGGGCTTCGTGCGGCCGGACCACCGCCGGCTGTTCGCGACCGCCGGCTCGATCGAGGCCCTGCTCGCGGCGATGCGAATGCCGAAACCTGACTAACAGGTTACCCATTCCAAGCCCGCGACCCGGCTTTGACGAGCAGTATGGCAACCGCTTAATATGGTTACATGCCAGGAGCCGCAGACGCGCTCGCGTTCGCCTTCGAGCGTCCGGTCGCGCCGGATGACGACGACCTCACGGTGCTGCGCGCTGCGATCGCCCGCTGCGCGGTCGCGGCCGCCCGGCGGGAGCGGCTGCCGGAGCGCGACGTTGCGACCATTAACAGCTTTGCCGGCGACGAAACGCCGGTTCCGGTGCTCCGGGCGGATCGGACGCGCGTGTTGGCGGCCGTCGATCCGCCGCGAGCGGCGCTCGCGGCGCTCGCGCGCGACGCGATCGAGACCCTCGCCGGCGACGCTCGCCTGCACGTGTGCGAGTCGCCCGGCTGCGGTGCCGTCTTCGCCGACCGCTCGCGCGGCCGGCGGCGCCGCTGGTGCTCGATGGCCCGCTGCGGCAACCAGATCAAGGTCGCGGCGTTTCGCCGGCGCCGCCGGGCCGAGAGAGCCTAAGACCGGGTGCGGCGTTTTTCGACGACGCGCTTGACGACCGCCATCGCGTTGAGGGCTCGGGGAAATCCCGCGTACGGTATCAGCGTCATGACGGCTTCCACGACCTCGGCCTCCGTAAGACCGGTGTTGAAGGCGCCGTGGACGTGGGTTTCGAGCTGCGCGTCGCAGCCGCCCATCGTCGCCAGCGATGCGATCGCTACCAGTTCGCGCTGTTTCAGATCGCCTGACCGTGCGTAGATCTCGCCGAACGCGAACTCGACCAGATAGCGGGTAAAATCGGGCGCGACGTCCTCGTACGTCCGCAGCAGGTTCTCGGCCACCTTGTCGCCGTCGACGAATCGCAGCAAACGCGTGCCGCGCTCGCGCGGGGTCTCTTCGCCGTTCACTCCGACAGCGCGGTCTTGACGATCCGTTCTTGTTCGACGGCGTGCTGCCCGGCGTAGCCTTCGCTCGGGCTCGCACGATAGCCGCGTCCGATGTACTCGATGTCGAATCCGTCGCGTTTGCTTTCCAGCAGACGGCGACGGACGAAGGCGCGCGCCCCCATGTTCTTCGGTTCCTCTTGAACCCAGAGGATCTTCTTGAGCTTTGGATAGCTGGCGATGGTCGCGTTGATCTCCGGCGCCGGCAGCGGCGCCAGCAGCTCGATCCGCGCGATCGCGGTCTTGGCGAGCGAGGCGTACGCCTCGTGCGCGACTAGGTCGTGATAGATCTTGCCGCTGCACAGGATCAGCCGCTCGACCGCGCTGCGATCCAGCGGGCGCGGATCGTCGATGACCGGCGCGAACTTGCCGTTCGCCATGTCGTCGAGCGTACCCGACGCGCTCTCGGCACGCAGCAGCGATTTCGGCGTCATCACGACCAGCGGAACGGCGATCGGCGAACGCGCTTGCAGACGGAGCAGGTGATAGTAATTGCTCGAAATTGACGGGTAGGCAACGCGCAGGTTGCCTTCGGCGACGAGCTGCAAGAAGCGCTCGAGACGCGCGCTCGAGTGTTCCGGGCCGCCGCCTTCGTAACCGTGCGGCAACAGCAGCGTCAAGCGCGACGTCTGACCCCATTTGGCTTGACCGGCCGCGATGAACTGATCGACGACGATCTGAGCGCCGTTGAAGAAATCCCCGTATTGCGCCTCCCAAAGCACCAGCGCTTCGGGCTCCTGCGTGGAGTACCCGTATTCGAACCCCATGCAGGCGTATTCGGACAGCGGGCTGTTGTGAATCTCGAACGAGGCGCGCTGGCCGGGAACGTGCTGAAGCGGCACGTAGACCTTGCCGTCGCTTGGATCGTGAAACACGGCGTGCCGGTGAGAGAAGGTTCCGCGCTGCGTGTCTTGGCCGGTCAGCCGAATCGGCGTTCCGCCGGTCAGGAGCGAAGCGAACGCGAGCGACTCGGCGGTTCCCCAGTCGACGATGCCCTTTTCGTCGATGGTCGCACGCCGGCGCTCGAACTGCGACGCCAGCTTCCGGTTGATCGCGAAGCTCGCGGGGACCGAAACCAGCGCGTCGTTCCACCCGATCAGCTGGGCGCGATTGGCCGGCGCGAGCTGCGTGCCGTCGAACGTATTGCTGCCGGCCATCTTGCGGCCGTGGGTGTGCGAAGCCAAAACGCCTTTGACCGCGCGGCGCGCCTCTTGGAGCCGCTCGGTCGCGTCCTCGACCATCGCGCGCGCCTGCTCCGCCGTGATGACGCCTTGGTTGATCAGCTTGTTGGCGAAGAGCTCGCGCACCGTCGGGTGGTTCTTGATGCGCTCGGCCATATGCGGCTGCGTGTACGCGGGCTCGTCCTGTTCGTTATGGCCGAAGCGCCGGTAACCGATGAGATCGATCAGCGCGTCGCGTCCGAACTCGCGCCGGTAGTCGACCGCGAGGTGCACGGCGGCGATGCAGGCGTCGACGTCGTCGGCGTTCACGTGTACGATCGGCACGTCGAACCCTTTGGCGAGGTCCGACGCATAACGCGTCGAACGCGCGTCGGCCGCGTCGGTCGTAAATCCGATTTGATTGTTGGCGATGAGATGAATCGTGCCGCCGGTATCGTAGCCCGCCAGCGATTGCATGTTGAAAACCTCGGCGACGATTCCTTGACCGGTAAACGCGGCGTCGCCGTGAATCAACACCGGCACGGCGGCCTTGGGATTCTGCGACGGCACGCCCTGCGAGTGATCGGTCTGCAGCGCGCGCGCGCTGCCTTCGACCACCGGATCGACCGCTTCGAGGTGGCTGGGATTGTGCGCCAGCGTGACCTCGATCGTCTTGCCTTTACTGGTGGTGAACGTGCCGTTCGCGCCGTGGTGATATTTGACGTCGCCCATCACGTCGTCGTCGCCCAGCTGGCCGCGGTACTGCGCCGCTTCGAACTCGGTCATCACCTCTTCGTACGGCATGTTTACGACGTGCGCGATCACGTTCAATCGCCCGCGGTGCGCCATGCCCAGCACGGCGTTGGCAACGCCGTCGTCGGCCAGCATGTCGAGCATTTCCTCGAGCATCGGAACCATAACGTCGAGGCCCTCGCCCGAGAACGTCTTCTGGCCGAGGAACGTCTTGCGCACGTAACGATCGAAGGCTTCCACTTTCGTGAGCCGTTGCAGGTATTCGATCTGCCGCTCCGGCGAAAGCTTGACCTTGTTCTTGCCCGATTCGATGTAGTCGCGCAGCCAAACGCGCTGCGTCGCGTTGGAGATGTGCTCGATCTCGTAGGCGATCGTCGAGCTGTAGGTCTCGCGCAGGTGCGGCAGCGCCTCGGCCAGCGTGTTTCCGGGAACCTTGACGCGCAAGACTCCGGCCGGAATCGCGCTCATCAGCGCGGGCGTCAAACCGTACGTCTGCGGCTCGAGCGACGAGTCGCCGACCGGTTCGGTGCCGAGCGGGTCCAGCTGCGCGGCCAGGTGCCCGAACCGGCGGTACGCCGACACGATCGCCATGCCCGACGCGACCGCGCGCAGCATTTCGTCCGACGGCTTGGCGGCGCCGGGCGCGAGCGCGGCCGCGGCCACCGGCGGCACCGGCGCGGCCTGCAGACCGAGCGATTCGAAAACGCTCTCGTAAAAACCGTCGCGTCCCTGCAGCAACTCGTCGACGCGGCGCAAGAACTCGCCGGACTGCGCACCTTGAATGACACGATGATCGTACGTGCTGGTCATTTGCATGACGCGCTCGACGCCCAGCAGTTTGAGCGACTGTTCGTTGGCGCCGGCGAACCCGGGCGGATAGCCGATCGCGCCGGTCGCGAGAATCGCTCCTTGTCCGGCGAGCAGCCTCGGGACCGACGCGACCGTACCGATACCGCCGGGATTGGTGAGCGTGAACGACGCGCCTTGCAGGTCGTCGGCCGCGAGCTTGTTGTCGCGCGCTTTCCCGACCAGCTCTTCGTAGCGCTTGCGGAACGTCGCGAAGTCGAGCGCGCCGGCGTTCTTGATCACCGGAACCACGAGCGAGCGCGATCCGTCTTTGCGCTCCATGTCCACCGCCAAACCCAAGTGCACGCCGCCTTCGACGCGAATCGGCTTGCCGTCGTCGTCGCGGCGGAACGAATACGTGATGAACGGCAGCTCGCGCGCGGCGCGCACGATCGCGTACGCGATGACGTGCGTGAACGACACCTTTTCGTTTCGGCCGGCCGCTTTGACGGCTCCGTTGAGCTCGCGCCGGCGGGCGTCGAGCACGTCGACGGCCAGCGTACGAAAACTCGTCGCGGTCGGAATCTCGAGGCTCTGTTCCATGTAACCCGAGAGCGCGGCCGCCGGACCCCTGAGCGGCGAAATCGTCGCGCCGGAAGGAATCGGAGGAAGCGGCGGGCGTCCGGGCGCGAGTCCAGCCGCCGGCGGTTTGCGTTTCGCCGTCGCCGCCTGGCCGACGACGTCGGCGCGCATGATCAATCCGGCCGGTCCGCTGCCGCGAACCAGCCCCAGATCCACGTCGAGACGAGCCGCCATTCGGCGCGCCGGCTGCGTCGCCGGCGCGTTCGCGACCGGTGGCGACGCGGCCGTGCGAATGGGTGCGGAGGCGGCCGCGGAAGTCGCCGGAGACGAGGGATGCGCGGCGGCCGGGGCGTTGACGTCGATCTCGACGAGCTCGGCGCCGACCGCGACGGTATCGCCGGCCGTCACGAAGACGCGGGTAACGACGCCGCTCGACGGCGCGGGAATCTCGACGTCAACCTTATCGGTCGTCACCTCTAAGAGCGGCTCGCCTTCGGCAACGGCGTCGCCCGGCTTCTTGCGGACCTCGACGACCGAGCCTTCGGTCACCGACTCGCCCATTTCGGGCAACGTGACGGCGACGAGTTTCGGCGGGGCTGCCGGCGCCGCGGCCGCGCCGTTCCCAGCGGACGCCGAGCGCCCGGCGCCGTTTCCTTTCGACGTGTCGATTTGCGCTAAGACCGAGCCGACCGCGACGGTGTCGCCCTCGCCCGCCAGGACTTGGGCGACGACCCCGGATGCCGTCGCCGGCACCTCGACGTCGACCTTGTCGGTCGTCACGTCGACCAGCGCGTCGCCCTCGGCGACGAAATCGCCGACCTTCTTGCGCCACTCGACGATCGACCCTTCGGTCACCGACTCGCCCATTTCGGGCAGGGTCACCGCGACCAGCGTATCCGCCAAAGCTTGTTCCGCTCCGCCTTTCCTACAGAGACCTCATTTTATCTTCGGCGCCCGCCGGGGCCTACGACCTTAACAGATGGGCAATGGCCAAGCTGCTGAGCGCAATCGCGACCCACAAAATCGCGCCCAGGACCAGCGGTCGCAGGCCGGCGTTACGCATGCGCTCGACGTCGGACGAAAGGCCGACGCCGGCCAGCGCGACGACGATCGCCGCCAGCGCGACGCGCTGGAGCCACGGATGCCAAACCTCGGGGATCGCGCCCATCGAATTGATCGCCGCGGCGATCACGAACCATACGACGAACCACGGCATGAAACGCGCGACCTCGACGCGCGCACCGGGCGTAGTGCGAACGCGCTTCCACGCGTAAAAGCCGACCAGCGGAACGAGCAGTAACGTGCGCGTCAGCTTGACGACGACTGCGTCGTTACCGGCAGCCGTCCCGTAGGCGAAGGACGCCGCCACGACCGACGACGTGTCGTTGATCGCGGTGCCCGCCCACAGTCCGAACGCCGATTGGGAGAGCGAGAGCGCGTGACCGATCGGAGGAAACGCGAGCACGGCGACGATGTTGAAGAAGAAGACGGTTCCCAGCGCGTACGCGACGTCGGAGCGGTCGACGTCGATCACCGCAGACATCGCCGCGATCGCGGACCCGCCGCAGATCGCGGTACCGACCGCCAGCAGGCGGCGCAGGTCGCGATCGATCGACAACGCGCGGCCGGCGAAGTACGCGAGCGTCAGCACGATGACGAAGGTGCCGAGCATAACCGGCAGCGATGCGGCGCCGCCGCCCGCCAGTTCGCGCAAGCTCAGCTGCGCGCCCAGCAGCACGATCGACCATTGCAGCAGCGTCTTTGCGGCGAACGCGACGCCCGGCTGCAGCAACGCCGGCGGTGGACGCCACGCGGCGATTGCAACGCCGATGAGAATCGCGAACACCGGCGCTCCGACGATCGGAAAGAGCGTCCCCAAGCCGATCGCGGCGGCGGCGATTGCCGCGCAGGCAGCCAGGCCGGCGACCGGCCTCAAGCCGCGCGCTCGGCTAAAAGTACGCGGCCGGCTTTACCGATTGGACGACGAGCGCGCCGCCGCGAAATTTCGGCCGGCGGTGCGACAACACGAACGCGGAGACGTCGTACGCTTCGCGCAGCGAGAGCGATCCGGGCGCGCCTTCGGGCATGTTGTAACGCACGAATCCGGTCATGCGGTCGAGATGCGCCATTCCGGCGCGGTCGTTGAACGAATGCGGGCCCCACAGCGGCGGAATGGCGTCGCCCAGCCCGTTGCCGTCGCTTTGATGGCACTGCGAGCAGACGCGCGCGTACGTCCCGGCACCCCGCTCGAGATCGGGAGGCGACGGCGGCAGCGGCTCGACGAACTTGTCGGCCGGATTGGGCTTGGAGAACGCCGGCGTCCCGCGCGAGAGCCACGCGATGTAGGCGACCATCGCGATCATCTCGCGGCTGGCAAAACTCGGCGGCCGGCCGTTCATGCTGTAAAGGAAACATTCGGCGAGCCGGTCCTGCAGCGTAATGACGCGACGCGCGCGCTTGTTCCACTGCGGGAATTGCGAATAGACGCCGATGAAGCTGCCGCCTCGCTCCTTGAGGCCTCCGTCGATATGGCACGCCGAACAGTTCAGCCGTGCCGTCACGTTGTCTTTCATCACGTGGCGCGTATCGACGATCAGGAGCCGCCCGTAGGCGATCGACGTGCCGACCGGACCGCGGGGCAACGCCAAAGGATCGTAAACGCGCTCGCGCGCGGCGCGGCCGGAGCCCGAACCCGAACAGGCCGCGACGGCCATCAGCAGCAGGGCGACGGCGGCCAAACGCACGTCAGCCCCCCAGCGTCGCGTACGTATAGCGATACTCGGCCTGCAAGACGGCGACGGCGCCGACCATCGAAGGAACCACGATCGCGCCCGGAATCAGGTGCGTGAGAATGTCGTCGGCAACGTCGGTCGCGCTCATTCCGGGCGGAGCCAAGCCTTTTTTGACGATGGCGCGCGACTGTTCTTCGACGGCGGTGTGACACGTCAGCACGATCAGACCGCGGCGCTGCAGCATCGCAATCGACGTGTCCTCGTACATGCCGCCGAGATCGTCGGGATCGGCCGACGGATCGAACTTCGCGTGGGCTGCGAGATAGACGTTCGAGCCGAGCGGCGCGCCCGACGCGCCGACGATCGACTGAAACGCGCCGATGTGGTATTTCTGCCAAATCTCGTCGCTGAAACCGTAGGCCGCCGAAGCTCCGTGACCGGCCAGCACGATGGCGATCGCGTCGGCGGGATATCCCCAGCCGAACTGCAGACCGTTGAAGGCGTTCTTGATGTTGTTGAGCAGCACCGGTTTGAACGCGACTGCTTCCCAAAGCTGACGGATCTGAGCCGGCCGCCCGGCCGCTTTTGCGAAGGCCGCGGCGTCGAAGTCCGCGCGCCGCTCGACCAAACGGGTGCCCCCGGGAACCGTCTGCGCGGATGCCGCCGTGCCGGCGGCCGCGACCATGGTCGCCGATCCGGCGAGAAAAGCCGTCCGTTTCATTGACTTAAGTCTCCTTTTTACAAGTACGAACTTTTGTTCGAGCGGGCGGATGCGACCTCTCGCTCAC
The DNA here is from genome assembly GCA_035502675.1 of Candidatus Acidiferrales bacterium. Classification (GTDB taxonomy): domain Bacteria; phylum Vulcanimicrobiota; class Vulcanimicrobiia; order Vulcanimicrobiales; family Vulcanimicrobiaceae; genus DATJUC01. The sequence continues at coordinate 8,936 of DATJUC010000029.1, forward strand.
CGAAAAATGCTCGGCATGAGCCGGCTCGAGATCGACCCGACGCAGGCGACTTCCTGGAATCTCGGCCGGCGCGCGTTCGTCGGACTCTCGGCCGCCGCCGCCTCCATCGGGAGTACGGCCGAAGCAATGGCACGCCCCGCGCCCGGCCGGCTTCACCCCGCCATCGTACCCGCCGACGCTGCGGCCGTCGCAATCGAGCGCGTCCGGCTGCAGCGACCCGGCGGCGCCACCGGAGCCTCCTCCGCGAGCGTCGTGGTGGTCGCGCACGCCTGGGGCGTCGACCGATCGACTCGCGACGTCGTGCGAGGGTTGGCCACGGCCGGACTTGCGGCGATTGCGCGGGACGCTTGGGAGCGTACGACGGCGTTCCTTCGCTCCTACGTGGGAAAAACTGCATGACGATCGCCGTTTTGGCATTCACCTTCGTCGCCGGTCTAGCCGCCGGCGCCGCGATCGCGTGGCTGGCGTCGCGTCCTCACGCCGCCGCGCTCGAGACGCTCATCGAGCGCGCGAAGAACGACCTTCGCGATTCGACCGCGTCGCGAGCCAGCGAACGCGTCGGCGAGCTGGTGGCTCCGGTCGCCCAGAAGCTCGGCGAATTCGATGCTTTGATGCGCGAGATCGAAAACCGCCGCCATCACGACGCGGGCGGTCTGAAAGAGCAGATCGCCAGCCTGCTGGCGCGTACCGAACGCCTGGAGACCGTCGCCGCAGCGCTGAACACGCAAACTTCCTCGCTGGTGTCCGCGCTGCGCAACCCGACGACCCGCGGCAAGTGGGGCGAAGTGCAGCTGCGGCGCGTCGTCGAGCTGGCCGGCATGGAAGCCTACTGCGACTTCGCGGAACAGCAAACGTTCGACAGCGAGCAGGGTCAGGGACGCCCCGATCTCACCGTCTCGCTGCCGGGCGACTCCGTCATCTTCGTCGACGCCAAAGTCCCTTTGGCCGCGTTCTTGGAGGCGATCGACGCAGGCGACGACGCACTCCGGCGCGACCGCATGCGGGCGCACGCGAGCGCGTTCAAGTCGCACGTCGACGGGTTGGCTCGCAAGAACTATCAGCGCGCGTCGGCCTCGGCGGATTTCGTCGTGATGTTCGTTCCCGGCGAAGCGTTCTTGAGCGCGGCCTGCACGGAGAATCCCGATCTCATCGAATACGCGGCCGGGAAAGACGTCTACATCGCCAGCCCGCTCACGCTCATCGCGCTGCTGCGCTCCTACGCGCTCGGCTGGCAGCAGCGCCAACAGGAAGAGAACGCCAAACAGATCGCGGTTGCGGGCCGGGAACTCTACGATCGCGTGCGCGTGTTCGCCAGCCACTTGGTGACGATCGGCGGCAGCCTTCAAAAGGCGGTCGGCGCTTACAACAGCGCGGTCGGCTCGCTGGAGAGCCGGCTCTTGCCGCAGGGACGCAAGCTCAAGGAAGTCGCGGCCCTTCCCGACGCCGATCTCCCGGAAATGCACGCCATCGAAGTCGCGCCGCGGCAAATTACCGCGCTCGATGCCGGCGCGCGCAATCCGCGCATGCCGCGCGCCCAACCGCTCTTCAACAACGAAGACGCGGTCTGAGCGCTTTCGCTAAGCCGGAAGCTCCATTCGCAGTACGATCGCCGTCGACTCGCTGGTCGAGCGAATCTGGACGCCGTCGGTGAATGCGTGCATGATGCCGATGCCGCGCCCGCGTTCCTCGCGCCGCACGAACGGCCGCCAGCGGCCGTAATCTTCGACGGTGACGACGAGCTGTTGCGCGTTCTTCTCGACGGCGAGGCGGATCAATCCCGGCGCGCGACCGCGATAGGCGTGCTCGACCGCATTCGCAACCGCTTCGCCGACTGCGACCAGCACTCCGAAACGGCGATCCTCCGACAGCGCGAGGCCGGCCAGCTCGTTGGCGACGATCGCCCGCGACAGCGGGGCGACGACGGTCGCCGCCGAGAAAACGTAGCGATCGACCGGCCCGCGGCGCGTGAGCACGAACACCGCGGCGTCGTCGCGGTTTCCGGTATCGGCGAGTACGTGCTGCGCGATGGCTTGCGCGGGATCGGCGTCGCCGTTCCATTCGAGCGAGCGAACAGCGTCGACCAGTCGCCGTTCCCCCGCGATGACGTCGCGCTCGTTTTCGGTCAAGCCGTCCGTATAAAAGATCGCTCGTCCGTTTTGCGGGATCGTAAACGACCAGTTCTCGGCCTCGACGCGCTCGGCGCAGCCCAGCGGCAAACCGCCGCCCGGTAAAATTGCGACCGCACCGCCGGAAAGCGCGATCATCGGCGGAGGGTGCCCGGCGCACGCGTAGATCAGCGCGCTGTCCTGCGGATCGTAGACTCCGAAGATCGCCGTTACCATGCCGATCGAGTTGCGCGCTCGGACCAGATCGTTGACGTATTCGAGAATCTCGGCGGGCGTCACGCCTTCGCGCATCCCCGCGGTGCGCACCGCCTGCCGCACCTCGCCCATCACGACGGCGGCATCCAGCCCGTGCCCTGCGACGTCGCCGATCGAGACGGCGATGCGTCCGTCGGGAAGCACGAAGACGTCGTACCAGTCTCCGCCGACGGCAGCCTCTTCGCTGGCCGGCCGGTAGATCGCATGGAACTCGCACCCCTCGGCCTTGGGAAACGACGGCGGCAGCAACGCCCGCTGCAGACGCTCGGCAACCTGATGCTCGCGCTCGGCCGCCGAATAGGCCGCCACGACGACGGCAAGCTGCGCCGCGATGACTTCGATGGTACGCCGTGACAGTGAATCGAATCCCGATGGATCGCTCGTCAAGCAAATGATCGCACCATAACGGCGCCGGCCCGAAACCAGCGGAAGCATCAAACGGCAAACTTCCGGCACTTGTCTCTCGGGCTGCTCGCCGGCGCTGACCCCGAACTCTTCGCGCTCCAAGCCTTCGATGACCACGCCGATCGAGCAATAGTCGGCGATCGTCGAAGCGCAGACTTCGGCCACCGCGGCCAGCGCTTCGGCAATTCCGCCGGGCTGCGTCAATGCGCGGCTTGCCTGCAGCAAGACCTCCAAGACGCCGTCAACCAACGCAGCGGTCGTATCGAGCGAGCGCACCTCTTGTTTTTTCCACGTTTCAAACGCGTTAAACGTGGTAGGGAGGTGGGAATGAAGCGAGGGCTACCCTGAGGAGGGACGTCATGGCCATTGCGCCTCCCAAAAATGAGGCTGAGACGCTCGATCAGCGCGAACTTCTCGTTGCCCTGCGCGCCTTTCGCAGAGGCGACTTTACGGTTCGCTTACCGTTGAACCTTTCCGGTATCGCAGGCGACATCGCGGAAGCCTTCAACGACTGCATCGAGCTCAACGCGCGATTGGCGGGCGAGCTCGAACGGATGAGCACCGTGGTCGGCCGCGAAGGCCGGATCTCGCAGCGTGCGACGCTGGGATCGGTCAGCGGCGGCTGGCACGGATACGTCGACTCGGTCAACACGCTGATCACCGATCTCACGCAGCCGATGGCGGAAGCCGGACGCGTGCTCGGCGCCGTCGCCAACGGCGATCTCTCCAAGCGCATGGCCCTCGAAATCGAAGGGCGGCCCCTCAAAGGCGACTTCTTGCGTTCCAGCAAGCTGATCAACACCATGGTGGACCAGCTCAATGCGTTTGCCTCCGAGGTCACCCGCGTCGCGCGCGAAGTCGGTTCGGAAGGAAAACTGGGCGGACAAGCAGTCGTCAAAGGCGTTGCGGGAACGTGGAAAGACCTGACCGACTCGGTCAACACGATGGCCGGCAACCTCACCAATCAAGTCCGCAACATCGCCGAAGTCACCACCGCCGTCGCCAACGGCGATCTCTCCAAGAAGATCACCGTCGAAGCTCGCGGCGAAATTCTCGAGCTCAAAGGCACCATCAACACGATGGTCGACCAGCTCAACGCCTTCGCCTCGGAAGTTACCCGCGTCGCGCGCGAAGTCGGCTCCGAAGGCAAACTCGGCGGTCAAGCGCAAGTGCGCGGCGTCGCCGGAACCTGGAAAGACCTGACGGACTCGGTCAACACGATGGCCGGCAACCTCACCAATCAAGTCCGCAACATCGCCGAAGTCACCACCGCCGTCGCCAAAGGCGACCTCTCCAAGAAGATCACCGTCGACGTCAAAGGCGAAATTCTCGAACTCAAAGACACCATCAACACCATGGTCGACCAGCTCAACGCCTTCGCCTCGGAGGTCACGCGCGTCGCACGCGAAGTCGGCTCCGAAGGCAAGCTCGGCGGGCAAGCCGCCGTCGAAGGCGTCGCAGGGACGTGGAAGGACCTCACCGACTCGGTCAACACGATGGCCGGCAACCTGACGTCGCAAGTCCGCAACATCGCCGAAGTCACCACCGCCGTCGCCAAGGGCGACCTCTCAAAGAAGATCACCGTCGACGTCAAGGGCGAAATTCTAGAGCTGAAAGGCACCATCAACACGATGGTCGACCAGCACAACGCCTTCGCCTCGGAAGTCACCCGCGTCGCCCGCGAGGTCGGCACCGACGGGAAGCTCGGCGGACAGGCCGTCGTCCCCGGCGTCGGCGGGACGTGGAAAGACCTCACCGACTCGGTGAACTCGATGGCGTCGTCGCTGACCGCGCAGGTCCGCAACATCGCCGACGTCACCACCGCCGTCGCCCGCGGCGACCTCTCCAAGAAGATCACGGTCGACGCGCGCGGCGAGATCCTCGAGCTCAAAGGGACCGTCAAC